>NZ_JBEZZG010000034.1:0-105559 GCF_040639085.1 Nonomuraea sp. NPDC023979 | reverse complement strand
ATAGAACAGCACACGAAGCTCCTGGGGATGCTGTTGCTCTTGGTCGACAACGCATCTACCAGGGGCTTCTCTGCTTGTAGGTCAAGATCGAGAGCCTGCAACATGCTTGTGACCTGGCGCTTCAGGATGGAAATGGCTCAGTCTCGTGCGGCCCGGGGTGCCGTCACGTTGACGCCCGAGAATAGCGAAAGGCCCTCTCCCCGTCTTAGGGGCGAGGGTCCTTGACCTGCGGAGCATCGGGGATTTGAGCCCACGGACGGTGTTGCCACCAAACCGCGTCAGCAGCTCGGGAGACCCTCGTCCAGGAGCGTCCTGCCTGGACCGACGCCCATCGCTGGCCTTCCTGGGGACGACCTGATACTGCAGTGAACTGTAACCAGGCCCAACCACGACCCGACGATCTTCTAAGGGTGGACGTCCCGCCCGTACTCCTTACGGGACTTCGTGAAGCCAAGAGGCCGTACCTTCCGGAAACGCTAGTAGCGCTCGGCGAACCTGTCGATAGCCACATGAATAGAATCGCCGAACTGGTCACGCGCAATTATCGGGCCAGAAATCTCCCGTGAGAGGATCTCCTCGTACTGCCAGTTTGGGCAGCCTTTCCGGGTCTTGCCTTCTCGCTGGGAAGGGTGTCCAGCTGGGAGCTGATGAAGTGCTTGTGATCCCCCACGGTTCTCTCTTGATCACCCTACGATCGGGCACGAGCCGGTTGGTGCCCATGCCGCATCATCAACGCGGGAGGCCGTCATTCAAGAAACACCCGGTCAGAAATGAACGGACCGAGCAACAAGGCCACCGAGACCGGCCAATAGGAGCATGCAGACAACTTCCAAGAGCGCCCGGGGCTCGGCGGGCAGGCATGCCGACGTCGTCCTCAAACCGCAGACCGTGCTCGTGAACCAATTAGGCAAGGAGGCGGCGGGGCAAGCAGACGTGCTCGTACTATCGTGTGCGGGCCGGCCTCCTTGCTCAGCCATCAAGGTGCTGCAGCGGCGACTGGGGCGGCCCGTGACGTTCTCGACCGCCGCCATCGCCTAGGCCGCCCTGCAGCTCGGCCACAAGAAGTGGGGGTCCATGCACCGAAACACCAGCGCACGCTATTCGACAAGGCGCGGCGCCCTGTCGATCATCTTATTGGTCATTGTGCTCACACAGACCAGTTGGGTGATGTACAGCACCATCACCGCATTCGAGGTCGATATCGACCACGGGCGCTCGCCGTCTTGGGACCTTGTCCTAGGAGTAGCGGCCCTCGGTGAGATGGTCGGCATCCTTTTCATCTTTTTCCGACGCGAACCAGGATTTATCTTCGTCATATCAGCCGAATCACTCCGCGCGTTCATTGCTTTGCTGACCCGCACATCGTCCGACAACTATCTCGTCTTGTCGGCCCTCATTGACGCGGGTTTGCTCATTTACCTTTATGTCCATTTCGGCGATGATCCTGGCGACGTGCAAGCGGACCGTACTCCACCAGATCTCAATGTCGGTTCAGCGGCTGAGAGGGGAGATCGAGAGAGAAGTCTCGAAGTCTTTCTCAGCTATTCGCGTAGACAGTTCTATTTCGCTGAATCATTGATGCTGCGCTTGGAGCGAAATGCTATATCCGTATGGTTCGACACACGCCGGATCCAGGCGGGCGTCGACTGGAGAAAGAGCATGGACCAAGGCCTATCGACATGCACATCCCTGGTGGTCGTGGCTTCACGCGATGCCCTTGCGTCACAGGATGTGAACTATGAGTGGCGCACGGCGCTCGCATGCGGCAAGCGGATATATGTCGTCCTCTTCGAGGCCGTTGAACTACCGCCTGAACTGAGCCGCGAAGCCGTGGCGATCATCGACATGCGCACCCGGTTCGAACCGAAGGCGATGACGCTGGTCAATCTGCTCGTCCAACCCCGTCATTACCGCGACAAGGCTGCGACGGGGAACGCCCTCCGCCTTCCGCTGCGCCAGCCACCAAGCACTTCCTTGGTAACGATCGCCCTGACTCTGACGCTCGCAGCGAGCTTGTTCTTCGATGTACTGAACTTTCGAACGCTGGTGGCGATCACCACACCACACGGAAAAAATATCCCAGAAGAAAGCGACGTAAGCTTCACGACCCATCTGCTCGGATACACTTTCCACGGGCTATCCAGTAAAGTCTACGCATTCTTGGGCATCGCCGCCGTCACCTTGCTGCTCACGACAATAACGGCGTTCCTTCTGGTGGCGATCATTTATCGACGGAGATTCGCTCTTGCCCTGCTCCCCCTGGCGCTACTCGGCCCAGGCTGGCTTTACCTGAACACCAGCTTCATCAATCACTCGACCAATCACGTCATTGTGAGTATCAGCGGCGGCCTCATGTCGACGCCCGCCAATCTGCACTCCTCGGCATGGCGAGATTTCTACGACATGATCCTTGGCCGGTACGTGAAGTACAGCTCGTCATCTTCTTTCGACTATGGTTCTCCCTTTCTCTCCGTAGGAGACGCGGCGCCATTCTTGACGACAACCAGCGCGCATTGGCGCTGGCCGACGCTGGCGCTTCTCGTGCTCGGCGCGATTAACTTCCTGGTGGCACAACGCTCCGGTTCTCTTTATCGCTGGCTGGCAACCGGCAGTGCACCTGAGAAGTTGCGATTTCAGCACAATGGACCCCCCAACGCTCGCAGTAGAACTCGTCGCATCCACTCCGGGTCCACGGTCGGCCCACTTAGGTACCCCGATCGATCGGGACGACCAGAAACGCTGTGGTCAGGAGGCGTCGAGCAGCAGAAACCACTACGGACCGCATCCGAGCAACCGCTACGGTGGCATCTGCTGCATCATCCCGCGGACTACCATGTCGCGGCGGAAATAGAGACGGCGCTGGCCGAGTGTGTGCACAGCGGCGGCGAAAGCTTGCAACGGCGTGACGTCTCCATCGTCCTGCTGACTAACCACACCCAAGTGGCCTGGCTAGGAGATCTTGAGCGGAACAACCCCGACCTGATCTATGTGATATGCACGACCATCCAGCCTGACGAGACCCTGAAACGACTTCACCGATACCAGTGGTTTGACTACCGTGAGCGTTCGTACGACAAGCTTGTGCTTCTCGGGAAATCACTACAGGCGAGCTCGTCGGCGAGTGTGAGTTATTCCTTCCCGGCACTTCCGGAGGGGTTGACGAGAATGGTCATGCCGGGGCCCGTGCGGTACAAGAGTCACTCCATGAGACTGTTCTCGACATGGCTGCTGGCCATAACTCTGTTCGGGCAGGGCAATGTATACAGCAGTTTTGTGCACGATGAAGGCTTGGGCCGCCTTGTGCCGGCGCTGGCCGAGCTGATGTTCTGGATCAGCATACCCTGCTGTCTCTACCTTTTCTGGCTGGCCGTCGAACTCGCGTCATCCCGCACCACTTACGCGCGATTCCAACGGCGTTTGAACGTGGTCATGGTGGCCCTGCTCATCACCCAGCTTCAATTCCTGTTGTCTTTCGACGACCAGTTCGGCATTGTTCTACTGGGTACGCTGATCAACGTTTTCATGGCGATAATCTGGTTCACCCCCGACGCTGGCCAGATACAACGATGGCTGCCGGCCGAGCAGAGCCGGGCGACCAGCACAGTCGGTACCCTGGCCGTACCGTTGTGGCGCCAATACAGGATGTCATCGATGATTTATCTGGCCCTGTTCGTGTTCTGCTATTCGTCGGGCGTGATCTTCTTCGCGGACGTCGCATAACGGTCTCGGCGCCCACATGAAAGCACGCGACCTGGACTCGTCCAGTTCGCCACGGCCGCTTGGCCGACGCGCTCGATTTCAGACAGCTTGCACAGTGCCGGGCTGCGACTAGATGTACTTGGTCATGAACTTCGTGCCAGTCGGCTGATCGGTGGTCGGCCGCCGAGGGCTGTGTGCGGCCAGGTGGTGTTGTGGTGCTCGAGCCAGGGGTCAAGGGCTTGGGTGCGGTGCTGGTTGCTCGTGTAGGGCCGGCTGTAAGTCCATTCAGTGGTCAGGGTGCGGTTGGAGCGTTCGGCTTTGCCGTTGGCCTGTTGGCCCGTGGGCAGCGTGGGCGGGTCAACGTCTGTCGTGCGCCCAGGTGGGCGCAGGTCGGCGCAGGTGGCGCCCTTCTCGTCGGTGAGGACTTCGGCGTAGGCCAGGCGGGTGTGGTCGTCGATGACGGTGTGCAGGTAGTCGTAGCCGATGCCGATGCCGCGGACCTGCTCGCTGCGACCGTGTGCGCGCTGGCCGCCGCCGTCGGGGATGCGGCCGAGCTGCTTGACGTTGACGTGGACCATGTCGCCGGGTGCTGTGGGTGGCGGTGCGGATCGGCGGGCCGGTGAGGGGTCGCAGGCCAGGATGGGCAGGCCGTGGCGGTGCTGGATGCGGTGATGATTCTGGTCGGCACTCCCGTGGCCCGGGCGATGTGGTCGGGTCCGGCCCGCACCTGGCGCGGGTGGCCAGCACCTGCTACTTGGTGGCGGCGAGGTGCGGCGCGGTCAGGAGTGGGGGCCGGTGCGCCGTTCGCGCAGTCCGTCCTAGGCCTCGGCGCGGAAGTGGCGCACCCATCGATGCCCGCACTGGCGGAGATACCGAGTTCAGCGGCCGCATCGCGACGGGCGGCCGTCGAACTCGACATGGCGAATCAGCAGGCATCTGCCATGAAACGTCAGCCGGACGTAGCGTGACCCATCAGGACCTCCGGCTGGTGGTGAAGTCGGCAACTCCACTACGCCCGGAGATCTTTTACGTGACCAACAACTCACGACCGCGTGTCACCAAGAACTTGGCCAAGTACAACTAGAGCTGCGACTAGGTACGTAGGTACTAGGCTGGTCCAGCACGGTTCGATCTAGGCCCTACGCCTTCTGCGCGTACCAGTTGGATCCAAGCCGGGGAGTGAACGGAGAGTTCTAGCTGTGCCCATGCCCCAGTGGACCCTGCTACTCAGGGGCAGGGTCCTACGATGAATGTGGTCAACGACGACGGCAAGCCCTCGATCTTCATCAGTCACACCGAGGCTGATGGGGCGATCGCCAACGCTGTGAGCGAAGCCGTTACTGCGTTGTTCGGTGCTGGCGCCGTCTCCGTCGTCTACTCGACGAGCCGCGAACTCGGCGGCGGCGTCCAGTTCGGGGAGAACTGGTTTCAGTGGATCACTACCCAGGTACGGACTGCGACTGTGACGCTCGTACTGCTGACGCCAACATCGGTGCACAAGCCATGGGTCTTATGGGAGGCAGGGGCGGTCTACGGGGCGGCTTTGGCCGAACCCCAGGCTCGACTACGCAGCGTACGCCCCATCGCCTTCCATATTGGCATGAATGACATCCCTTCGCCGCTGCTCAACAGCCACGCCCACATCGCGCGGGGAGATACCTTCTCGGATGTCAGGCTCCTGCTTAACGAATTCATCGAACAATTCAGCAGCGACCCCGCCTCGACGATCAGGGCCGCCCAGAACGTCGAGCGCGCCGTAACCCACTGGCTCAACACCGTTGCCGAGGCGCTGCGCACTGCTCCTCTGACTCCCACCGAACCGATCGTCAATGAATGGTGTGAAAGGCTGGACGCTCTGGCCACGAGCGACAGAGCGTCGGAGGTCCGTCAGGTCCACGAATGGCTACTGGTGGCATTCGGCCAGAAAGAGGGCATCGAGGAAAGGCCTATCGATATACGCCTGCACCGCAGGCTTGCACAGCTGTACATGGCGACTAAGCGCTATCAGGAAGCGGCCGAACAGTTCGAAATGGCCCGTAGGCTGTCCCCGCGCGACTTATTTGTCCTGCGCTCCCTGGGTCAAGCCTATATAGACTGTCAGAACTACGAGAGTGCTGAAAAGATACTCAACAGCATCGCGGAGTTGTCGCCGAAGGCGTTCGTGAAGAACGTGGAATGCGCGGCACTGAAAGGCCGATGGCTCCGAGAGCAGGACCGGATAGCCGAAGCCAGGGAAACTTACGCTGCGGCGTTCTCCGCGAACCCAGCTTCATATTACCTCGCGGATCTGCTCGGCATGTCTGAGCTACAACTGGGCCGAACAGAAGATGCTGCACGGGTCTACCGTCAAGCTATGCAGATCATTGATCGGCTCGTCGAGCGGAATGTTTGGGTCAACGCCACCGCTGCCACTGCCGCCGTCGTGAGCGGCGAGTTAAACCGTGTCGTGGAGTATCTTCAGGCGGTCAGAACCCACAACCCTACAGATGCCGAGGTTGAAACCATTGTGCAAGGCTTGCAACGACTCCAGCGTCCCCTGAATATCCCCCCCGAACAGATAGCTAGTTGGCGCGCCACCCTGCAGGGGTGACCCCTTGTAAAAGCAGGGCTTATTCGTTCAGGCGTGATAGGTCGCGTAGAATTTGATGAGCATCCTAGGAGGGGCCTGGTGGCCAACCGTGTTTTTACAAGCTATGACTACGACAAGGCCCTCAAAGATTTACTCATCGTGCAAGCTGGGAACCCAGATTCGCCCTTCGAGGTGCATGGCTGGTCGATCAAGGAGCCCTCTGTCGTGTGTGGCAAGCACACGCACACCGCTAAAGGCGTCGCCATCGCACTCAAGATCGCTCAGGACGAGCCGATGGAGTACTTCTTGCTCAAGGGCTACGCCAGCAAGGTCTGCACCAAGCCGACGACGGCAACAGCTGGTGACAAGACGTACGACTGGACGTGGAGGAACCTTAACCTCCTGATCGGCGGAGCCCGGTGAGCCAGGACCCCGAGCCCCGGCCCCCTGCGGAGGTAATTGACCTCTACAAGATGGCCGTGGAAATGGCGGACCGAGTGTCAGCCCGCAGGGGAACTTCGAACTCCTTTTTCCTATCGGTTCAGACCGCCTTCGTGGCGGTACTCGGACTCGCCAGCCCCGGCCTCACCAAGTCGCTGTGGGCATCAACCGCTGTTGCCCTCGCTGGTATCGCTCTGTCGGCCACCTGGTGGCTCCAGCTCAAGAGCTATCGTGATCTCAACCGAGCCAAGTTTGAGGTCATCAACAAGATCGAGGAGCAACTGCCGATCAAATTATTCTCCGATGAGTGGGCCACCCTCAAGCGCGACCCGGTGCAGTCGTGGCGCACTCGCTACGCCGAGCTGGGTGTAAGCGAACGTCGCGTTCCGTTCGTGTTCATGGCAGTGCATGTTCTGCTCTTTGTGGGAAGACTCGTCGGATGATCTATCTCGACGAGATCGCTCACCGCATCCGTGACAATCAGCCGGGCGCCTGATCGCCACCAGCCGCCACAAGTTGTTCGTCCTTCAGGCCAAGTCGGTCTGGGGGTAGCGCGGAGATGGCGCTACAGCGTTGGCGCCTGTTCAGACATCGCGACACTCGCCACGCGTACGGTGATCACCGCATCCTGGCTGGGCTGGTGTTGTAGACACTACGGACACACAAACCGGACCCCGTCGGACCATCGACATGTGGACGCTGATGCCTCCCCGCCCCTTCACGAGTACGACGTGTGTCTATCCGTTGCCGAGGAAGAACGTCATTATGTCCAGGAAGTGGCGCGGCAACCCCAGACGGAGCGTTCGGCTAGGTCTGGGGAGGTCGGCGTGCGGTGCTCGGACCGGTGCCGTCCGGGACCGGCCTCCAGTCGCACGCCCGGACGGCGGGCGGAGGGTCGGGGGTACCGCGCCGCGGCTTGATCCTCATAGGGACTATTTGGCAACGATCTCGGCTGCCATCTGGAAGTACGTGTACGGCGGCGGCGTGCCAGGTAGCTCGATGACGCTGAGCTGACGCGCTGGGTGGTGCATGGCGAGCGGTTGGTCTCCGACAACCGGTGGATCCGGCTCGGGATGGCCGATGTTGAAATGAGGGGCGCCATCGACCGCATGGGCGCGGCTCTCTGGGGCTCGGTGTGAGGGGGCCAACTGCAACCCTGACGCCCTAAGGAACGAGGAAGGCCCTCGACCCGAAACTGGGCGAGGGCCTTCAACCTGCGGAGGATCGGGGATTTGAACCCCGGATGGTGTTGCCACCAAACCGCATTAGCAGTGCGGCGCCATAGACCTGACTAGGCGAATCCTCCTGGTAGCCACGTGGCTCAGGACAGCGTACCGGCCTTCTGGCAGTGCGGCAAAGCGGTTCCCGTCACGCGTCCCCGCGCGGCCGCCTCGTCGCTGTCCAATCAGTGTCCAGCGAGTTGTCCACACCCTGTGGGTAACGGGCTGTGGACAAAGCCCGCTCCTGGTCAGGAGCGGGCTCAGGGCTGTGGATAACCCCCCGCTGTGGACAACCGCGAAGCCTAGGCGGCAGCCGCCGGGTTCGCCTCGCCCTCGATCTCGACCTTGATCTTCTTGCCGACCAGAACGCCGCCCGTCTCCAGGGCCTGGTTCCAGGTGAGGCCGAAGTCCTCGCGGTCGAACTCGGTGTTGATGGAGAAGCCCCAGACGGCCTGGCCCCACGGGTTGGTGCCGGCGCCGCCGTACTCGACCGTGAGCTCGACCTCCTTGGTGACCTCGCGGATCGTGAGGTCGCCGACGACGGTGAACTCGTCGCCCGAGTGGTCGGTGACGCGGGTGCTCTTGAAGGTGATCTCCGGGAACTTGTCCACGGCGAGGAAGTCGTCGCTGCGCAGGTGGCCGTCGCGGTCGGCCACGCCGGTGGAGATGCTCTCGGTCTTGATCGTGAGCTCGGCGGACGAGTCCAGCGGGTTCTCGGCGATCGTGACGGAGCCGGAGAAGTTGGAGAAGCTGCCGCGTACCTTGCTGACCATCATGTGCTTGACCACGAAGCCGATGGTGGTGTGGGCGACGTCGAGCGTGTAGGTGCCGGCGGCGGGGACGGTCAGGCCGTTCCAGGTGCGGGTGCTCATGGGGTTCCCTCCGATGGAGCTTGTTGTGCGGACGTTTGCGCCAACAAATTTCTACACGAGGAATATTCCGCGCGTCAACCAACGTCCGTTAGGGTATGAGCGTGACGAACATTGACGACCCCAGGCTGACGGCCATGGGCCTGCTGGCGGAGGTGCATGCCGGGCTGACGGCCAGGATGCAGCCGGTGTTCAGCGCGGCCGGGCTGTCGGACGTCGACTTCGAGACCCTGGTCAGGCTGGGGCGTTCGCCGCGTCAGCAGCTCCGGATGACCGATCTGGCCGCGCAGACCGGTCTGTCCACGAGTGGCGTGACCCGCGTGATCGACCGTTTGGAACGTGACGGCCTGGTCTCCCGCGAGGCGTGCGCCACCGATCGGCGCGCCTCCTACGCCACGCTCACCGGGTCCGGCCGCGACAAGCTGGAAGAGGTGCTGCCCCGCCACCTGGAGGACATCGACGAGTGCCTGACCGGGCTGCTGAGCTCCGCCGAGCTGGAGACGTTCCTGGCCACGCTGCGCAAGATCCGGCAGGTCGTGCGGCCCTGCGCTACGGCCGGGGCAGACCCAGTTCACTCCTGAGCTTGGCCATGGCCCGCGACACCGTGCTCTTCACCGTGCCGACGCTGATCCCCAGCGCGCTGGCGATCTCCGGCTCGGTCATGTCCTCGTAGTAGCGCAGCACGATGGCCGCCCGCATCCGCTCGGGCAGCTTCTGCAGGGCCAGTTCGAGCCGCTCGTGCACGTCGCCGCAGGCTTCTGCCGGCGTAACCACCTCGGGCAACTCGTCGGACGGGTACTCTTCCAGCTTGCGCCGTCGCCACTGGGAGATGTTGATGTTGACCATCGCCCGACGCACGTACCCGTCGAGCGCCCCCCGGTCCTGGATGCGGTCCCATGCGAGGTATGTCTTGGTCAGTGCGCTCTGCAGGAGATCCTCCGCATCCAGAGGGTGTCCGGTCAGCTGCTTGGCGGCACGCAGCAGCGCAGGGCCGCGCGTCATCACGTACTCGCGGAACTCCTCGTCGAATCTCTGCATCCCGGCCAGAATCCCAGCCCGGGGCCGCATTCAGGCAGAACCGCAATTCAGGATTCGGCCCGCCGTGGATAAAGGTCAGTCAAGGTCGGTGGCAGTTTGTATGACGCCGGATGTCATCTCCTTCCCCGGGGGATGCGTATTTTGCTCCCGTGTGCGGTGGAAGGCCCTGGCCCAGCCGCATGCGTGTGACTCTGGTACCCGGGACGAGGGAGGGGCGGATGGGCTTTCCTGATGTTGAGCGTCGCCGGGTGCTGGCAGCGGCGGCGCTGGGGCGCGAGGCGGCGACGCCGGGCCCGGGGCCGGAGGGCGGCGAGCCCCTGCGCGCGGTCACCGGCGAGATCCTCGACGTGAGCCCGCACATGATCGCCGTCGAGACCCCGGACGGGAGGCAGGAGCGCCTGGTCATCGCGCCGTGGGCGACCGCGTGGCACGGCGGCGACGTCGCCCCGGCCGACCTTCCGGTACGGGCCACCGTGCTGATGAGGGCGTTGCGCGAGGGCAAGGTCGTCGAGCGGATCTGGGCCGACACCGTACGCCTGACCGGCACCATCGTGTCGATCGAAGGCCGCAAGGACGTCACCGTGGAGCTCGACTGCGGCCCGCACCGGGGCCGCCGCACGATCGTGATCCCCTACCGCGCCACGGGCCGGCTGCGGGTGCGCCATCCCCAGTTCGAGCCCGGTTACCTGTTCGACGCGATCGGGGTCAGGAAGGACGGCGCCGCGCTGGCGCTGCTGCCCGCCACGTCGCAGCCCGCCTACCCGGCGCGGGCCGTGCCGCCGCCACCGCCGTCCTACGCCGGCGCCCAGGCGCGCATCGCGGGCACCATCACCTGGTCCGATGTGTTCGACGGCGAGGAGCGCGGCGCCGCGTACCCGATGGTGGAGCGCTCGGACGCGGGCTGCCCCGACGCGGGCGTGTCGTGCGCGGCGCTGCCGTACCTGGCGATCGGCTCGCTGCTGCAGATCCAGAACGTGTGCGCGAATCGGTCGGCGGTCGTGCCGATCGTCGCGTGCGGGTGCGTGGCCGGGCGGTTCTGCGACCGGTGTGTCGAGTGCGGCACCTCGCCACGCGGTCGGATCACCGAGCTCTCCCCGGCCAGCTACGTGGAGCTGGGCGGGGACCTGGTGAACGGGTGTTTCAACGCGCAGATCGGATTGGGGTGACACACGTGCTGGCCTCACAGGTGCCTGTCCTGATCGTCCTGCTCGTCCTGGGGACGGTGGCCAAGTTCTCCGTCGTCCGGTCGGGCCGGGAGCCGGGGGAGCTGGCCCGGCTGGGCCCGGCGGTCCTGATGCCGGGCCGGCTCCAGCAACCGGCCCTGCTGCTGTGCGGCGTCGTCGAGCTGGTGCTCGCCGCCGGGCTGCTGGTCTCGGCGCACCCGCTGTTCCGGTGGGGGACGGTCACGTTCTTCGCGCTGTCCACGTACGTGCTGCTGGAGCTGCGCAGGCGCCGGCCGGATGCCGGGTGCGGCTGCTTCGGCGAGGTGAGCTCGGCGCCGGTCGGGCTGCGTTCGATCGGCCGGACCGTGGTGCTGACCGGGATGGCGCTCATGGCGGTGTGGGCCGGGACGCCGGGCTGGACGGCGTTCGCCGAGCCGGCCTGGGGGTTCACGCTGGCCGGGGCGGCGGTGCTGGCGGTGCTGTCGCCGGAGATCGACGAGCTGGTCGACCGGGCCCGGCACCGGGCCCCTTGCGAGCAGCGGCGCGGCCCGCAGGAGGGGGTGTCGCTGGCGCGGCTCAAGTCGAGCGGCACGTGGCGGGCCCACGCGGCGCAACTGGCGGCCACCGAGCCCTATGACAGCTGGCGGGAGCTGTGCTGGCGCTTCTTCGCCTTCCAGAACCACGAGCGGGACGACGTGGTCTTCGCCGTGCACCTGGCGGGGCGGCGGCCCGCGGTGCGGGTCGCGGTGGTGAGCGCGGAGTCTCTGCCGGAATATACGACCGTATCGGCCTGACGGTAGACAGCCTTATAGAGCGCTCGATTGAACTCTATTGGGCTGTCTAGCTTCCCCACTAGACAGCCCAATAGAGGGCTAGGGGCGGTGCTCACACCGGTTGGGCACGCAGGAACCTCCCGAAATGCGGCACCGTGAACGCGATCAGGCCGCGCTCGGCACTGTAGATCAGGCCCTTCTTGATGAGGCTGTCGCGGGCAGGGGAGAGGCTGGAGGGCTTGCGGCCCAGCGCCTCGGCGACCTCGGCGGTGGGCACCGGCTCGTCGCCGATCTCCGCCATGGCGTGCATGTAGTCGCGCTCGGCGGGGGTGGCGCGCTCGTAGCGGCTGCCGAAGAAGCCCACGGCCAGCTCCTCCTCCGCCTCCGGGGCCGACACCTTGACGTCGTCGAGCGTGATCGGGCTGCGCAGCGCCAGGTCCCAGGCCACCTTGCCGTAGGCCTGGACGAAGTAGGGGTAGCCGTCGGCCGCCTCGTAGAGGGCGTCGAGCGCCTCCTGGGTGAACTCGACCTGCTCCTCGCGCGCGGGCAGGATGAGCGCCAGGTCGGCGGCCTCCCGGTCGAGCTTGTCGATGCGCGCGTAGCGGAACAGCCGCTCGCTGTAGCTCTTGCTGGCCGACAGCACGCTCGGCAGGTGCGGCAGCCCGGCCCCGACCACGATGAGCGGGCCGCCGGACTGTGACAGCTCGTGGCAGGCGGCGCAGAGCGCCGAGACGTCGGCGGCCTGCACGTCCTGCATCTCGTCGATGAACAGGGCGATGCCGACGCCCAGGTCGGTGGCCACGCCGGCGGCGTCGACGAACAGCTCGGTCAGATCGATCTCCAGGTCGCCGGAGTCGGCCCGGCCCCGGCTGGCCGGCACCTCGATGCCGGGCGACCAGTGCGAGGTGCCCTTGGCGGCGGCCGGGTCGCGCATCGCGAACGCCTTGAGCACGCCCAGGAACTCCTCGATGCGCTCGGGCGCGCGGTGGCGCGGAGCCAGCTCGCGGATCGCCATGTGCAGGGCGGCGGCGACGGGACGGCGGATCGACTGGTCGGGCCGGGCCTCGATCTTGCCCGTGCCCCACAGCCGCTGCATCGCCATGGACTTGAAGGTGTTGAGGAGCACGGTCTTGCCGACGCCGCGCAGGCCGGTGACGACCATGCTGCGCTCGGGACGGCCGCGGGCCACCCGCTCCAGCACGACCTCGAACTGCTGCAGCTCACGGTCGCGCCCGGCGAGCTCCGGCGGACGCTGTCCGGCTCCGGGGGCGTAGGGGTTGCGCACAGGGTCCACGCTCTCGGACTCTATTGCCGGATATAGCGGCCGTCTTAGATTTGGGAAGAAAGCGCTACGGCGTGTCCGGGCAGGGGCGAGCGCGAGCACCGTCACCGGACACACCCCCTCTCACCAGGCCGAACCCTTGTTCGATTCGAGTACCTAAGACTGTAGCGCGGACTCGAACAGGTGCGCGATGATTTCGGGTAAAGAAGTTTGCAACAGCCGAGCCCACCCCGGGCGTCATGGTGGTGTGGAGTTCGAGGATTTCGTCCGGGCCCGCGGGCCGGCCCTCCTGCGATACGGCTACGTGCTCACCGGCAACGCCGAGGACGCCGCCGATCTGGTGCAGGAGGCGCTGCTGCGGTTGAGCGACACCTGGCGGCGGGTGCGCAACAAGGACAATCCGGAGTCGTACGTCCGTACGATCATGGCCCGCCAGCACGTGAGCTGGTGGCGCAAGGTGCGGCGCGAGCGCCTGACGGGCGAGCTGCCCGAGGGCTCCTACACCGACATCCACTCCACCGGCGAGCTCTGGAGAGAGCTCGCCACGCTGCCGCGGCGGCAACGCGCCGTGCTGGTTCTGCGCTACTACGAGGACCTGTCCGATCAGGAGATCGCCGACATCCTCGGCATCTCCCGAGGAACGGTGCGAAGCCAGGCGTTCCGCGGGCTCAACACGCTCCGGGTCAGGCCGGCGATGCTCGAAAGGGGACGGGCGTGAGGACAGAGGACGAGCTGGTCACAGCGCTGCGGCAGGGCGCCGCGGACGCGCCGGAGCCGGACCTGCTGGCGGGGGTCGCCCGGCTGCGCAGGCGGCGGCGCGCCAGGAGAAGGGCGCAACTGCTGGCCGCGGCGGCCGTGGTGGCGGTCGCGGGCACCGGCACGGCGGTCTTCAGGGGCACCGCCGTCCGGGAGACCCCGCAGCCGCTGGCGACGGCCACGGCGTCGATCGCCCCGGTGCCCGTCGAGCCGGTGGAAGCGGTGGCGGCGGAGCTGTGGCCGGAGGCGGTGTTCACCATGCCGGCCAGGAACTCCGACGGCTGGCGCTACCGCCCCATCACCGCCATCAGCCCCACGGAGGTCCTGCTCAGCGCCGAGTCGTCGTTCGAGAAGGCCGGCAAGTTCGAGGTGTACGACTCGCGTACCGGAAAGGCCAGGCTCGTCGCCGAGGTGCCGAAGGACGACCGGCTGAAGAAGTACATCGTGCAGGGCGTGACCGTGGACGGCGCGAACGTCGCCTGGTTCGCGTACGGCGAGCAGGGCGACGGCGCGCAGATCCGCGACATCTGGACGGTCCCGCTGGCCGGCGGCGAGGCCAGGCTGGTGGCCAGCCGCGTGGGCCAGGACGCCGACCTCGACGCGATCGGCCTGGACGGCGACCACGTCGTCTGGTCGGAGGTCGACGGCGGCGTGTGGCGGCACCCGCTCGGCGGGATCGAGCCCGAGCGCGTCCCCGGCAGCGACGGCCTGCACCTCGTCCAGTGGCCCTGGGCCACCGACGTGGCCGGCCTGCCGGGGGACCTGGACCGCAACCAGCTCCGGCTGGTGAACCTGGAGGACGGCTCCAGCCGCACCGTGCAGCCGCCGCCGGGCGTGCAGGGCATGCGCTGCGGGCCGGTCTGGTGTTACGGCCGGGGGGAGCGCGGCACGGTCATCAGCCGCGTCGACGGCTCGCAGCCGCCCCGGGAGGTCGCGCGCGGCATCGGCATGGGCGTGGCGCGCTACCCGATCCTGGACCGGTTCCTGGCGGCGGGCAATGCGGTGTACGACCTGGCGACGGGCACGATGGTGAGCTTCGGCAACCCGGGCAACTGGTACGGGGCGGGCGTCTCGTCGGAACCGAGCACCGTCTTCTACTGGGGCGCCACCAAGGGGGACAAGCCGGACAAGTTCCGGGTGCTGAACTTGGCAGCGGTCCCACCGGCGCAATAGCGTTCCGCCTCATGCGGACCTTCGCGAACGTACAGGAACTCAAGGCTGCCGTCGGCGAGAAGTTCGGCCCCACTGAGTGGCGCACCGTCACCCAGGAACAGGTCAACCTCTTCGCCGACGCCACCGACGACCACCAGTGGATCCACGTCGACGTGGAGCGGGCCAAGGAGGGCCCGTTCGGCGGCACGATCGCGCACGGCTACCTGAGCCTGTCGCTGCTGCCGGCGTTCATGTTCGAGCTGGTGCGGGTCGAGGGCATCGCGATGGGCGTCAACTACGGCCTGAATAAGGTGCGCTTCCCCCGCCCGGTGCCGGTCGGGGCCAGGGTGCGGGCCACGGCCGAGCTGACCGACGTCAAGGGGACGCCGGCGGGCTACCTGTCCAACCTCAAGATGACCGTCGAGGTCGAGGGCGAGAAGCGCCCGGCGTGCATCGCCGAGACGCTCAGCCTTTACGTTCCTGCGGAGTAGCCGGGCCGCGGGCCCCCGCCCGCGGCCGGTTTCGTGGAAATTTCGTTACGAGGGAATTACCCAGGTCAGGGGTGTGTTGGACATTTCTGTACGCGGGTAAGACGCGACCGACTCTCGGGCGTCACGACCCACCGTCCATCACAGGGACCGACCTGTGACCGCTGAATCCGCTCACACGCGGAACCGGGGACCCATGTGTTCCACCGGGGTGAATCGGCACCGACATCGCCGTAGGGCAGCTTCCACGCCCGAACCCGTCAGCTAACCCGGTAAGCGGTATGGAAGCGAGGAGTTACCCTTAATGCGCCCCATCCGCACCCCCAAGATCAACGTGCCCAAGGCCGTCCTCGGCGCCGCGCTCGTCGCGACCGCGTTCGGCGCCCACGTGTCGGCGGACGCCAGCACCGCGACCACCGCCAACACCCAGCCGCAGGCCGCCCAGGCCCAGCAGGCCGCCACGAACCAGAACACCAGGGTCAACGTCTCCGCCTCGCAGGTCCTGGCCGTCGCCAAGGCCCAGGTCGGCACCTCCGAGAACGCCGCCGGCGGTGGCACCAAGTTCCAGCAGTGGTACGCCAACTCCCAGCGCGCCGCCGAGACCGTCCAGCGTGACGGCGGCAACCGCCAGGACTACCTGAACGCCGCCTGGTGCTCGATGTTCGTCTCCTGGGTCGGCGAGCAGACCGGCGCCCGCCCGCAGGTCGGCTGGGACGCCTACACCGTGACCCACGCCAAGTGGTTCGCCGCCAACGACCGCTGGGGCCAGGAGGCCAAGCCCGGCGCCGTGGTCTTCTTCTCCTGGAGCGGCAGCAAGGACATCAGCTCCATCGACCACGTCGGCTTCGTCGTCAAGGACAACGGTGACGGCACGATCTCCACGATCGAGGGCAACACCGGCAACGGCAAGGTCGAGGAGCGGGTCCGTCCCACCTCGCAGGTCGCCGGCTACGGCTACCCGTCGTACGCCGCCTGATCAGACCGCCTCGAAAGCGCGCGTCCCCTTCCGGGGGCGCGCGCTTTTCGCGTTTCGTGCAACGGTACGGCGTGCTGGAGGATCCCTGGATACGTGGACCACACAACCGAGTTCGACGAGTTCGTCCGGAGCCGGGGCGATGCGCTCCTCCGGTACGGCTACGTGCTGTCCGGCAACGCGGACGACGCGGCGGACCTCGTCCAGGAGGCTCTGGCCAGGCTGGGTGACGCCTGGTCACGGGTGCGCAAGAAGGACGACCCCGAGGGGTACGTGCGCACGACCATGGTCAGGCTGCACATCACCTCGTGGCGGCGCAGGCACCGGGAGGAACTGGTGTCCGTCGTGCCGGAGAAGGGGCGCTTCGACCGTTACGAGGACGCGGACCTGTGGGCGGACCTGCAACGGCTGCCGCCCAGGATGCGAGTGGTCCTCGTGCTGCGCTACTACGAGGACCTGCCCGACGCGGAGATCGCCGCGATCCTCGGCGTCTCGCGCGGCACCGTGCGCAGCCAGGCGGCGCGTGCCCTGGACAAGCTCCGGATCAAGCGAATGCTGCAGGAGGCACGATGAGAAGCGAAGAGGACCTGGTCCGTACCCTGCGTGCCGGGGCCGGGCACGTCACGCCGACCGGCGGGCTGGCGGCGGCCGTCGCGGCCCGGCGGCGGGCGCGGCGACGCCGGCAGTGGGCGGGCATGGCCCTGGCGGCCGCCTCGGTGGTGCTGGTTGCCGGAGGGACGATGGCGGTGTGGCGGGGGGAGCCTCGGGTGTCGGTGGAGCCGGCGGTCGCGGTGACCACGGTGTCGCCTGGGGAGGTGGCCAGTGCCGTCCCCAGGGTGGCGGAGGTGAAGCCGGTGGCCGAGGTGTGGCCGGAGGCGGTGTTCACGATGCCGGCGGCGGCCCCCGATGGTTGGAAATATCGCCCGGTGACCGGAATTTCCCCCACCGAGGTGCTGCTGACCGCCGAGTCCTCCTTCGAGAAGGCCGGCCGCCTGGAGATCTACGACACCACTGCCCGCACGACCAGGGTGGTGGGCGACATGCCCGCCCCCGAAGGCGTCAAGGGCTACTTCGTCCAGGACGTCGAGGTGGGAGAGCGGCACTTCGCCTGGTACGGCACCACGCCCAACGACAGGGACAAGTGGGCCGACTTCTGGATCATCCCCCGCGAGGGCGGCACCGCCCAGCGGGTCGGCGAGGTCACCGGCGACCTGGCGAACGTGGAGCGGATCGGCCTCACCGAGGACGCCCTGGTCTGGTCCGTACGCGACGGGGGTGTCCACCGGCTTCCGCTGTCCGGCGGCGAGCCCGAGAAGGTCGCCGGCTCCGACGGCCTCCACCTGGACTCCTGGCCGTACGCCGTCGGCTACGCGCCGGGCGAGCGCGGGCAGAAGAACCAGGACCGCAGGGTCGACCTGGTGACCGGCGAGAAGACCCCGCTCCCGGCCTCCGGCTCCGTCACGAAGCTGACCTGCGCCGCCGAGTGGTGCTACGGCGACGCCAAGGGCGGCGGGCTCCTGGTGCAGGGCCTCGACGGCTCCGACGCCACGCTGCTCCCGTCGCTCGGCTTCCACGGGGAGGTCCTGGGCGACCGGTTCGCCTCGGTCATGCCGGTCAGAGGTGACGCCGATCCGGCCAAGGAGTACGTCGCGCCCGTCGCGGTCTACGACCCGGCCACCGGCAAGATCGCCGGCGTGAACCGGGTGTCGCCCGACGGGTCCGCCAGTTACGGCAGCGGAACGTCGTCCTCGCCCACCACGATCATGTACTGGGGCAAGGGCCCCGAGGTCACCGTGATGAACCTGGCGGCCGTCACCAGAAGATGATCGCCGCCACCGCGAGCGCCGCCAGCAGCCCCAGGTAGGCCAGCACCAGCCGGGTGTCCCGGAGCAGGCACTTGCTCCGGGTCAGCCCGGCCCGCCGCGCCTTCCAGTAGCCCGCGAACCCCAGCCCGGCGAACGCCAGCAACGCCCACGGCCCGAACAGCCACGCCAGCAGCGCGACCGTGGCATAGACGCACAACCTCAGCGGATCGTACGGCTCGGCCTTCACGTGATCACCTCCAGCGGGAGCCGTACCCTCGGCTCGGCGGCCACCGCTGACAGCCGCTGGGCCGAGAGCTGCGGCCACGCCTGCACGGCGCAGAACGGCGCGCACTGGTCACGGTCGGACCGCGTGCCCACGTGCACGCAGCACTGCGTCAGCCGCTCCTCGATCATGGTCGACAGGTCCATGAACGGCTTGACCGTCACCCGCACCACCCGCTCGCCCAGCATCCGGCGCAACTTCGCCCGCCTGCCCGGCAGCGCGGACGAGGCCAGCGCCAGCAGGGTGGAGACGCCGAGGTCGCAGTTCTCGCAGATGTTGCGCCACAGGTCGCCGATCCGGGGGTGCGACAGCGACGACTGCTCCGACAGCAGGCCGAGCAGCGACTCCTGGACGGCCAGCCGCAGCTCGCGCGGGATCTCGGAGTCGGCGATGCGGTTGGCGACCAGGCCCAGGTTCTCCTTGAGCCGGTCGTGGCCGATCAACGCCACCAGCGAGCGCCACTGCCGGGAGTCGTCGCGGATCAGGTAGCCCACCGAGCAGCAGTGCGGATGCGAGCACGGCAGCGCGGTCAGGTCGCGCCAGGTCACCAGGCCGCCGGTCTGCGGGCCGAGCCGCTTGAGCACGCCGGTGTGGGTCAGCCGGTCCATCGGGTCGATGGCCCCCGACCGGCCCGAGCCGAACTGCGGCTGCAACGACACGCCGCCCACGTACGGGGTGTCGAGGGCCAGCTTGATCACGTCGCCGATCTCGCCGTCGTTGACGCCCAGGGCGGCGGTCATCACCAGTGTGGTGAAGATCTCCCGCTCCGACAGCCTCCGTACGGCGTCGGCCTTCAGCCTGCGCAGGTCACCGCCTCGGTGATGCCGGGAGGACTCGGCCGACGAGCCGTCGTACTGGAGGTAGACCTCGACCCGCTCGCGGTGCTCGGTGAGCAGGTCCAGCAGCGAGTCGTCGCGGGCGATCAGGACGCCGTTGGTGTTGATCAGGATGCGGGTGACGGGCCGGGCGGTCAGCTCGGCCAGGAGCGTCTTCAGCTCGGGGTGCAGTGTGGGCTCGCCGCCGCTCAGCATGAGGACGTCCAGCCTGCCGTTCTCCCTGGCCAGCCGCTGGTCCACGTTGGCCAGCACCTCGGCGACGGGCACGACGCCGGACAGGTCGGGGGAGCTGCCGGCGAAGCAGGTGGGGCAGCGCAGGTTGCACGCCTCGGCGATGTCCTCCAGCAGGATGCAGGTGTGCTGCGTCTGCATCTCCGGAAGCCCTTGCAGGTACGCGCCCGGCACGGGGGCGAAGTTGCCCGACACGTCCGGGATGTGCTGCTTGGTGGGAGCGGTCCATTCCTCCAGATAGGCAAGAATCTCCGGGTCCTCGTCGTACAGCGTCCTGACCAGCCCGTGCTCGCGGCACCCGCGTTCGAGCCACACCCGGCCGTCCCGCTCCGCCAGGTAGCCGCTCAGCCGCTCCACCCGGGTGAGATCGGGCTCCTGACAGTGCGGGCAGAACGCGTTGACGTAGCGGAGGATGCGGTCGCCCCGCAGCTCCATGCCTGTGCTCACTGGTGCACCTTCCGGTCGAAGAGGGCATCGTAGTAGCCGCGCCGCCAGCCGTAGCCGACCCGGATGCCCAGCAGCAGCAGACCCGGCAGGAGGAAGCACTGCGGACCGGTCAGGCCGGACCACAGGATGTCGTTCACCCGGGTGAACTCCACCAGGAAACGGAACACCGCGTAGCCCGCCAGATAGAGCGTGAACAGCTCGCCCGGCCTGGTCAGCCGCTTGCGCGCCCACACCAGGGCGGCGAACGCGGCGAGCTGGAAGACGATCTCGTAGACGAACGACGGGTGCATCGCCTGGCCCGCCAGGCAGCCGGGGCAGTCCGGGGTCGTCGCCGGCGCGTGGATGCCCCACGGCAGCGAGGTCGGCCGCCCCGGGGCCTCCGTCAGATGGCAGCCGATCCGCCCGACCGCCATGCCCAGCGCCACCGCCGGCGCGAACAGGTCACCGGTGCGCTCCCGATAGCCGATCACCCGCTTGGCGACGAGCACCCCCACGTACGCGCCGGTCAATCCGCCCAGGACGCTGCGCGACCCGTACAGCCAGAGGCTCTGCAGGTCCAACGTCTCCAGCCAGCCCGCCAGGCGCATGCCGATGGCGCCGCCGACCAGCGCCCCGGTGACCGCCACCAGCGACTGCTCGTTCAGCGCCCCCCGGCTGCGGGCCTCGCGGACGAACACCACCGAGGCCACCAGCACGCCGAGACCGACGAAGATCTCGTGCAGCGGCACGTCAGCCGCCGTAGAGGCTCGGGTTGAGACCCGTGCACAGTCCCGCCGTGACGATCGACCACAGCGCCCAGCCGATCATCAGCCCGAGCCCGGTGCCGATCGACCACGGCTTGCGCACCAGCAGCAGGCCGACGCCCACGCCGAGCCCCACCAGGGCGAGGAACGCGGCCGCCGCCCCGATCACGACCCCCGCCTGGTCGCCGCCCATGGCCGAGCCGGCGACCATGAGGACCCCGAACACGACCATGACGTTGATGACGCTGTAGATGGCCACCCCGGCGAGCGCGAGCCCGACCACGATCCCCGCCGAGCTGCCCTGCGGCTGCGGCGGAGGCGGAGGCGGCCACGGCCCGTGCTGTTGCCCGTACGGCGGCCACTGCTGTTGCCCGTGCTGTTGGCCTTGCTGTGGCCCGTGCGGCGGCGGCCCGTGCGGAGGCCCTTGCTGCGGCCCTTGTTGTGGCCCCTGCGGCGGTCCCTGGGGTGGCTGGCGCCACGCCGGGTCGTCCGGGCCCTGCGGCGGCGGCGGTGGTGTGGTCATCGGCTCTCCCCCCTGGTCCGGCAAAGGTTAGGGGGCGACACTTTCACTTGGCTATACATACCGGCCGATATTGCTGCCCCGCGCCCGGCCCCACCCCCCAGCCCTGCCCAGGAAGAACCTCCTCAGACCGCCCTATAGCCCCTCCGAGTAATAGATCGCCGCCTGAACCCGGCTCTTCAGCCCCAGCTTGTTCAGCACCCTGCTGACGTGAGTCTTGGTCGTGGCCTCCGCCATGTCGAGCTCCCGGGCGATCTCCGCGTTGGACAGCCCGCGCCCGATGCAGGCCAGCACCTCCCGCTCGCGCGGCGTCAGCCCGGCCGGATCGACCGCCTCCTTGCGCACCGGCGGCGCCTGCTCGCCGAACGCCGTGATCAGCCGCCTCGTGACAGCCGGCGAGATCAGCCCGTCACCCCTGGCCACCAGCCGCACGGCCTCCACCAGCGAATCGGCGTCGGTGTTCTTCAACAGGAACCCGGCCGCCCCTGCCCGCAACGCCCCGAACACGTACTCGTCCACGTCGAACGTCGTCAAGATCAGCACATCGGCCACCCCGACCAGCTCCCTGGTGGCCGAGATGCCGTCCATCCGCGGCATCCGCACGTCCATCAGCACCACGTCCGGCCGCTTCTCCCTGGCCAGCGCCACGGCCTCCACCCCGTCGGCCGCCTCGCCCACGACCTCGATGTCGTCGGTGCCGTCGAGGATCAGCACGATCCCGGCCCGGACCGCCGCATGGTCGTCGGCCACCAGAACCCTGATGCTCATCCCGCGCTCCCGTCATCCTGTCCAGAGGTCGGCAACCGTGCCGTGACCCGCCACCCGTCGCCCTGCGGCCCGGCCTCGAACGTGCCGCCGACCAGCGCGGCCCGCTCCCGCATGCCCACCAGCCCGGCGCCCGCGCCCGGCAGCCGCGCGTCACGCCCGTTGACCGCGTTGTCCACGGTCACCGAGACCTGCCGCGCCTCGTAGCGGATGTGCACGCTCGCCGGCTGCTCGCCGTGTTTGAGCGCATTGGTCAATGCCTCCTGAAGAATCCGGAACGCGGCCAGATCGACCGGCGGGGGCAGCTCCCGGGGCTCGCCCTCGACGCGCAACGACGTCTCCATCCCCGACCCGCGGGCCCGTTCGACCAGGCCCTCCGCGTCGGCCAGCCGTGGCCGCACCGCCTCGGCCTCCTCGCCCGCCTGCCGCAGCAACCCGATCATGGACCGCATCTCGGACAACCCCTTCACGCTGTTCTCACGTACGGACTCCATGATCTTTCGCACGGTGCCCTGATCCAGGTCCTTGCGGGACAGCACGGCCGTGGACTGGATGGCGATGGCGCTGAAATGGTTGGCGATCATGTCGTGCAGCTCGCGGGCCATCCGCGTGCGCTCGGCCGTGATCGCCGCCTGCCGGTCGAGCTCGGCCAGCCGCGCCACCTGCTCAGCCCGCGTCCGCTCGGCCACCGCCCGGTCGCGCTGCTGCCGCAGCACCTGGGCCGTCGTCACCGGCGACACCAGCACCAGCCCCAGCTGCACGCTGATCAGCGCCAGCACCCGCCAGTCGCTCGCCAGGAACCCGCCCACCGCCCCGGACACCACCGCGATCATCGTCGTGCCGATCAACAGCCACCGCGACGCCCTGGCCGGCCCGTAGAGCGCGGCCGCGTACAGATTGTCCGTGTAGACCAGCACCGTGCCCAGCGACGGCCCCACCACGGTGTCGAGCAGGATCCCGGTCGTGCCCAGCCCCAGCGAGGCCATCGGCGCCCGCGTGCGCCCCAGCGTGGCGAGGCACACCATCGCCAGCGGCACCGCCATCATCCACCGGGACGGCTGCCACGCGGGCGGGTCGCGGGGGATGTAGGCTCCAGCCGCGATCAGGAGCAGACCCACCGCGAAGGCCAGCCCCGCCAGCAGCGGCACGCGTTTCATGCCTCCTATCCCACCACCCCGGACCACCGGTTCCCTCCTTCGCGGGGCCGCCTGTGGATACACCCTTCGATGTATCCACAGGTTCCTTTTCCTGGCGGAGGAAACCGCCCAAAGCGCCCGCAAGACTGGACAGCGTGATTGTCGCCATCCTGATCGCGTGCGAGATCGGCTTCTGGGTCCTCCTCGGACTCGGCCTCGCCTGCCGCTATCTCTGGAAGCGCCGCCGCCTCAGCACGGCCCTGCTGGTCAGCGTCCCCCTCCTGGACGTCGTCCTCCTCACCGCCGCCGTGATCGACATGCGCGGCGGCGCCGTGGCCGACTTCAAGCACGGCCTCGCGGCCGCCTACCTCGCGTACTCCGTCGTCTTCGGCCACCGCACCCTGCGCTGGGCCGACGCCAAGTTCCACCACCGCTTCGCCGGCGGCCCCCCGCCCCCGAAACCCCCACCCGGAGGCAGGGCCCGCACCCTCTACGAATGGCGCTACTGGCTGCTCATCCTGCTGGCGTACGGGATCACCTGGGCCGTCGTCCTGCTCATGACCTGGCTCGTGGGCGACCCGGCGCGTACGGAGGAGCTTCGGATGTTCGCCCTGCAACTCGTCAGGGTGCCGGCGATCGCCCTGATCTGGCCGGTGAGCCACACGCTGTGGCCCAAGAAGGTGGAGACCGAAGACGCGCGATCGGCGTAACTGGTTCGAGGCATCGCTCCGGACCCGCTATGCTTGCTTACGCAGCGAGCGGCCGTAGCTCAATGGATAGAGCATCTGACTACGGATCAGAAGGTTGGGGTTTCGAGTACCTCCGGCCGCACAGCAGGCCAAAGGCCCTTCGGGATGATCCCGGAGGGCCTTTCGCATGGTCGTACAGCAACGGGATCTACCGCCTTTCTTCGCTGGCCCTGACGGTGCGCCGGAGATGGTTCCTGGAAGCCCGCGGATCAGCTGACCTCCGCTCGGAGGTACGTGACCCGCGCACACCGACGCAGAAAGGCGCTGGCCCTTGACTGTGCGCTGCGTCCGGCTACTTTCTAATAAGAAGCTTTCCTAAGAGTGCACCACCTTCGGGGACCATCCGCGCACCAGCCAACCCTGCTGGAGGTCAGCAAATGCACCTCAGAAAGCACGCGGCGGCCCTGTCCGCCACAGCTCTCCTCACCGCCTCCGCCCTCTTCGGCATGGCCTCTCCGGCGAACGCCGACCCCAACTGCACAACCGGCGTGGATAGTCCCAAGACCGCCTGGGCGATCTGCACCGGCTACGCCCGGTACGCCGTCCTCATCCATGTCAAGCACCCCAACCCCAACGCCGGCGTCGGTTCCTGGCACGAGGTCGGCACCTGCGTGTCCGCCGGGCAGCGCTCCGAGCACACGCCGTACCACAGCATCCCCTTCACCGTGGGAGTCGCCCTCATCTGCTGACGCCGGCTCCACACCCCGGTCCCCGCCGCGCTGTCGGCGGGGACCCCGGCGTGCGGCGGTCTCAGGCCTTTGCCGGGCCGGAGATGCGACACCGGTTCCCGACCTGAGACATCGACGGCAATGTCTTCCTGGCCAGCAGCAGTCGGAGGGCGGTGGCTACTGGTCTTACACTGCGGACCACGACAACGGTGACTACGGCGAGCTCACGCCGTACGCCGACCTGCTGCGTCCGGCCAGTGGCGATGACGATGAAGAGGCGGACGGAACCTCCACCCTCTCGTGGAACATGAGAGGGTGGAGTCTGGCTGACCCGCGACATGCTCGACGGCGCGTACCGGATCCTCCACATCCCGAACGCCTGGGCCGAACGATCGGCGCCTACGGGAACTCGCTCTTGCCGAATCCTATGTAGCCGCTGACCAGAGTGAGAGTCGGCTTGATGCTGCGCTCTTCGTCGCGTCGATCGCGCCGCTTCCGGTGCCCGAGCCTGGCGGCCCTACGCTACGTCGGTTTGCCATCAGACACACGGTTGTGGGTCTGCTCTACAGCGAAGTGGTACACCGACGCAGCCACACACAGGCTGATCATCCCGTACAACGTCGCACGGTTGAGAGCAGCGGCGCTGACGCCGCACCATGGGCGTCCCCGTACTTGTGAAGAAGTGACTGGCTGAGCGTGACGATCGGTCACTTCGGCTTGGCTATCCAGGCTGAGGCGATTGCCGACACATGCCTCCCCTGTGAGACCTTCCCAGAGGATGGCCCTAGTCGAGATAAGAGGAACGTTCCTATACGTCGAACGTTGACGCCTACGCACCACCGTCCATACGCGCTTGATTCTGGAGTAAGGTCCCCGGTGTCTGTCCCGAATGATTTAATGGGCGAGCGTGCCGACCTGGGAGCCACAGTGCTTGCGCCCCCTCGATTCTGACCAATGATTTTTGGAGTTGTGCATATGATCACGAAGGCCGCGCTGAGAGGCTATTTATTGGAGGAAGTGCTGGCGTGGATGCTCCGCAACTCCGGATACCGGCTTCTTGTTGATGTGAGTCAAGACCCCTACGAACTAGTGATGAATGCCAACGGGCTGTGCGTTAAAGGCAGGGGAGCTGACCATCAGGTAGATGTGTTGGGTGAATTCGCATTTGTGCCGGCGTTCTCATTGCCAATCCGACTGTTCCTTGAGGCGAAATTCACTCGGCATAAAACTGATCTGGCAGTAGTCCGTAACGCGCACGGGGTAATCCACGACATCAACGAGAACTTCGTACACGGCCCGGGCAATAAGCTGAGGAAAAGATGCCGGTACGTGTACGCTGTGTTCTCCGCTAGCGGGTTCACTACGGCAGCGCAAGACTTCGCGCTTGCTCAGCAAATCTCACTCGTGGACTTGTCTGGTGCATCCTTCACTTGGCTGCTGAGCAGCATTGAGTCGACAGCCGAAAAGCTGCTCGTGATTGCCGAAAAATATAAGATGAAGAAATTCCCCGTCATGTGGATGCGTAGCCGGCTGCGGTCAATGCTCGGCACCATGCCCGACATTTCCCGCGATGACGAATATTATGCAACGAATGCATTTGAAGTTGCTGAGGAGGTAGAGGGATCTCTTGGTGGGCTCGTCCATGCCTTAATGGAACGGCGGCGTGTTGAGCTGCTACTTGGCTTCCCTGCGGCTCCCTTTATCCTCCCGTTGGCCGTCGACAACATCGAGCAGTTCCTGGACTATGCTCGGAACCATCCAGACCACATTATCCGGCTATGGCGAACAGGAGAGGACAGTCGGGCGGAATGGGCGGTATCGCCAATGCCTCAGGAGTGGACATTGGGATTCTCGGCCCCATCGGCTACTTATCGGCTCACTTTCAATCTTCCCAAACGATTTGAGACTTGGATCAGCGAAAATGAGGAAAACCGTGTCAGTCGCGTCCGAGCTGTCAAGGCTCAATTTCTTTCTGAAATTGTCATCCACCGCATTGAGGGCGATGGCCTTCGGGCATTCCAGCTCCGCTACCAGCCCGAAGACCTCCACCGCGATTACGGGTGGTAACTGCTGAACTGGCGGGTTATGCCGTGATCAGACCGGCTCGTGCCTAGACAGAACTGGGCAGTATTCTGCCGCGACTCATTGTGCTGTCCACCTGGCAGTCCGGGATCTGAGGGGAGTGGTGTTCGTCAATGTCGACCTGCCGAAGCGGGACGATCCCCAACCATGCCCTTGCTACGGATCCTCACGCTTGAGATGCGGGGCGCGTTCGACATTTGTTCGGTGTGCTTCTGAGAGCACGACGGACAGGACGATCGGGACGCTGATCGCGTCAGGGGCGATCCCAACAAGGGGCTGATTTTCACACGGGAGTGGCGGGACTTCGTCGGGTTCGTTGCCGGTTGCAGATAGGCCTCCCCATGTCTGTCCTCCCCGCCCGCACCAGGACCCCAACAGGAGTTCTTGTAAACGCATCTCGTCGCGTCGCTCAGCCGCTGTCCACTCCTGTTGTGGGATCCACCCCGGGATATCGCTCGGGCGAGCTTGATCTTGCGGGACGTGGCGCTCGGCCCTGCCGGAGGCTGTCCACGGCAGCGACGATCACCGTCGCGTGCTTCACCCGTCCAGGGAGCTGCGGTGTTCGGTGGCCTCTGTCGAGCCGGGTGGGCTGTCGTTCAGGGCTGGTTTCCGGACTGTTGACAGTCCCGCGCCTGTGCTCGCGCTGATGGCCGCGGACGGGCTGCCGGGTGTGGTGCCGTGGACCGACCTGCGGGCGGATGCAGGCCCGAAGGAGCAGGTCGGGCACGTCTTCTCGGTGCTCACCGTGAAGCTCACCCCGTGAAGTGCCGCCGCGCTCCCCAAAGGCGCTGGTCAGGAGGCTAGGGCGCTGTTGACGGCGTTGACGTAGCGGTAGAAGGCGCTGGTGCGGTTGGCCGGGTTCTCCACCCAGGCCCTGGACAGTTTGCCGCCCTTGAAGAAGCGTGCGCGCTGGCCCTTGCTGATCTCCAGTTGTACGCCCATGCGGCGCTTGTTCTTGTTGACGATGTTGCGGGGGCTGGTGCCGTTGATCCGGTCGGGGACCGTGGCCGCCACGGGGAAGCCGGCCTTCCTGAGGGCGGCGGTGACCTTGGCGACCAGGCGGGCGTCGCGGCCGCCGACGTAGGTGGTCGCGTGGGTGGCCGCGGCGGCGTGCCAGGAGACGGTCCGGTCGACGGCGGCGACGAGTTTGAGCGCGCGAGGCTCGTCGAAGCGGGTCGAGGTGATGTGGAGTTTGCTGTTGCCGTCGGGCTTGATGCCGACGAACGAGTAGAAGGCGTGCTTGGTGCCTGCCGCGTGGTCGGCGAGCTGAGTGGTGGGTGACTCGATCGCGCCGCCGTGGATGGCGATGTGCGCAACCTCGGCGCCTCGGGGGAGGCGGCGCAGGCGCAGGTAGTCGCGGCCTTCGACCTCCTTGGCGGAGAGGGCCGCGTAGTCGGGGTACGTGTCGGCGGCCACGGCGTGGGCGGGGTGCGGGGCGGCTGCGGGGATGAGCAGGGCCACGAGCCCGGCGGCGATGATCTTTCGCATGGCGCCCATCGTGTCATCTCGTCCCGGTATCAGGGGCCGTGTCAGGGCGGCGACGATCTGGTGTCAGGGCGGTGGGCGAAAGTT
Organism: Nonomuraea sp. NPDC023979; assembly: GCF_040639085.1. Lineage (NCBI taxonomy): Bacteria > Bacillati > Actinomycetota > Actinomycetes > Streptosporangiales > Streptosporangiaceae > Nonomuraea > Nonomuraea sp. NPDC023979. The sequence goes on along the minus strand of NZ_JBEZZG010000034.1, from coordinate 77,299 downwards.
GGGGACATAAGCGGTTCGTCGCTGCGAACCGCGCCACCCGGCCGACAGGCACCGTACAGCTCAGAAGGAGCGTCTCATGACCATCGCCATCTCCCTCACCGACCAGGACAAGCTCACCCTCCGCGTCGCCGCCTGGGGCGCCGTCTCGCTGATGTCCGCCGCCGGCGCCGCCGGTTCGGCGCACCGGGTCGCCACCGAGGGGTCCATCGCGCTGACCTCGGCGACCGGGCTGGTCGGGCACGTGCTGGCCAAGGCGCCCAAGGGCGTGAAGTACGGCAGGACGGTGGCCACGCTGGCCGACCAGGTGCTGCCCGCGCTGACGGAGTCGATGCGCCTGCTCAACCGGCAGGACCCGGCCGAGGCGGCCAACTTCCGCGGCACCGTCCTCGTCGCCGTGGACGCGGCGGCGCAGATCCACAAGGGCACGCCCAGCCCCGCCCTGGCGGACATGGCCCGCAAGATCACCGCGGCTCTCGACGCCGCCTGACCCATGCGGGTCCGGGCGAGAATCGTACGCACGGTCACGGGGTCCACGACGGGCCCCGTGACCCTGTGGCCCGGGAATCGGCTACGAGGCCGCCTGCTGCCGGCGCACCATCTCGCCGATCCAGATCGGCGCATACGGCGACGTGCACCCCGGCGAGGTCGGGTAGTCCTTGAGCACCTCCAGCCGCTCCCCGATGGCCAGGGCGCGGGCGCGGTGTTCGGGGTGTTCGATCCCGATCTGGGCGAGGCAGGTGTTCATCGCCCACTGAAGCCGTTCCGGAGCGTCCTTCATCTCTTTCTCGACGAGGTCGAGCAGCCCGGCGAGGTCGATCCCCTCGGGCTTCTTCGCCACCCGTTCGGAGGTCAGCGCCCAGCCGGCGCTCGCGACCACCGGGTCGGGGTCGGCGAACCAGGCTACGCGCAGCTCCTCGGCGTGCGGGCTCTTCTTCACCACATAACTGACGAGCCAGTCGTGCACCTTGGGCGTGCGCGCCTCGCGCATCATGGCGTCGAGTTCGTCGCGCTCGTACGCCTTCGGGCGGCAGATCAGCATCGCCAGCAGCCTGGCGGCGGTGTCGCCCGTCTCCCAGAGCCGGCGCGCGAGGTCCTGCTGCGTCTTCAGCCGCTTGGCGAGGGCGCGCAGCTTGCCGAGGTTCACCCCGTGATCGTCGCCGTGCTTCTCGTTCACCTCGCGGATCCTGGGGTCCTCGAGCTCGGCCAGTTCGGCCATCACCTCGGCCACCGTCGTCTCGGCCACGTCAGCCTCCCGTCCGTCACCTGCGGGTTCAGCGTACGCCCGACTCGGCGGCCGTTCACCGTGTCGGCGTGAAGGACGAGACGGCCGCCCAGACGACGGCGACGGCGAGCACGACCCCCACGCCGAGCCGCCCCAGGCCCGCGGCCTGCACCACCGGCCGCCTCAGAACCCGGTCGCGCCCACGGCGGACGAACCCGGCCAGCGGCACCAGCAGCCACCAGTGGGAGTACGCGGTGGCCGCCAGCGCGACGAGGACGACCGGCAGCCCTATCACCCCGGCATCCACGGACCACTGGGTGAGATCATCCCAGAACGTCCCCCGCGTCCACACGTACACGACATGGAGCAGGCGCTCCTCGTGCACCACCGGCGTCAGGCGGTGGAACGCCGGCCCCCACGCCGCCGCCCCCACGGCCGGCAGCCACAGGACGATCCGGTACGGCCTCCGGGGCCGGGCTGAACGGGAGGCCGTGAGCAGCGCGGCGGCGGCGGGACGATCAGGCCGGTCGGGGCGGTCAGGACGGTCGTGGCGCAGAACCAGCCGGTGCCTGATCTGCCGATCCCGAACGTCGTGAGGATCACCGGCCCGGACGCGGCCAGGACCGCGCCGGCGCGTAACGCTCCCGCCGCCGGCTCGCGCACGGACATCACCCTTCCTGAGGCGACCGGATCAGGTGTTGCCCGAGTCCTCGGGGATGGGGGTGTTCTCGTCGCGGGTGTACTTCAGCAGGGCGGCCTCGGTGATGACCTCGTCGGCGGGCGGGGCGGTGACGGCGAGGCGGAACCCCCAGCCGGTGTAGCGCGTGTCGCTCCGCTTGACCAGGGGGCTCTTGCCCGTCCCGGCGGTGTCGTTGGTGACCAGGCGCTTGAGCAGCCCGTCGCGGCCCGTCCAGAGCTGCCAGGAGACCTTGCCCTTGCTCCGGGCGGTGATGGCCTTGCCGGACGACCAGTTGACCAGCGTGCCCTTGGCTGTCTTACGCAGCTCCGCGTAGCTCATCGTGCCCCGGTAGAGGCGCCCGCCGGGGACGGCCTTGCTCGTCGAGCACTTCAGCAGGGCCTTCACCAGGGCCGGGTCGTACACGTCGATGGGCTGCAGGCTGGCGTCCCCGGCCAGGTCGCGGCCGAAGCGGCCCCGGTGGCGGTCGGGGTAGATGATCCAGTTCTTGCCGGACGGGACCGGGCCGGACACGTGGCTGCGGCTGACGTACACGTCCTTGCGGACGCGGATCACCCGGTGGGACCTGGACTCGCCGAGGTCGCGCCAGGACAGGTCGGCGGCCACCGGGCCCGACGGGGAGAGCTGGACGCGGCCGGTGATCCGGGTCCCGGCAGGTTTGGCCTTCGTGCCGAAGGAGTAGCGGGTGGTCTCGGTGACGCGGACGCCGTGTTCGTGCCGGAGTTGCCGCTTGAGCGCGCTCGCCGGATCGGGGGCGGCGCCGGCGGCCTGGGCGGGGGAGGCTTGGGCATGGCCGACGGGGACGAAGGCGATCAGGAGGGCGGCGGCGAGGGTGACCCGTCGTCTCATGGAATCGGTCCTTGCTCGGGGGCGCTGTGAAGGCGGTCCCCAAGGGTATCGCGCGGCTTTCCGCCTGTCCCGTCCGGAAAGAGCGGGTCCGAAAAGAGCGGGTCCGGTGATAGCGGGTTCGTCCCGCGGTTTAGGGGTGGGGTGGCGGACGGGCGGCGGTCATCGTGGGTGTCATGAGGCATGCCGTCGTCATCGGAGCCAGCGTCTCCGGCCTGCTGGCCGCCGCCGCGCTGAGCAGGATCGCCGAGCGGGTCACCGTGCTCGACAGGGACCGGCTGCCCGGGGAGGACGTGCACCGGCGCGGCACGGCGCAGAGCCGGCACGCGCACGGCCTGCTGGCGCGCGGGCTGGAGGTGATGGAGCTGCTGCTTCCCGGCCTGACGGTGGAGCTGATGGAGCGGGGGGCGTTCGGCGGGGACCTGCAGGCGGACTGCCGGTGGATCAACGAGGGGCGGCGGCTGGCTCCGGCGCCGGGCCGCATGCCGGGGCTGCTGGTGAGCCGGCTGCTGCTGGAGGGGCAGATCCGGCGGCGGGTGAGCGCGCTGCCGGGGGTGGAGGTGGCCGGGGAGAGCCAGGTGGCCGACCTGACGCGCAGCGGCGACTGGGTGACGGGGGTGCGGCTGGTCTCGGGGGAGACGGTCAGCGCGGGCCTGGTGGTGGACGCGTCGGGGCGGGGCTCGCGGATGCCGGCGTGGCTGGGGCAGCTCGGGTTCCCGGCGCCCGCCGAGGAGCGGGTGGAGATCGACCTGACGTACACGACGCGGGTGTTCCGCCGCAGGCCCGACGACCTGGCCGGGGACCCGGTGGTGATCATGGCGGCGACGAGGGCGGTGCCGCGCGCCGGGGTGGCGCTGGCGATGGAGGGCGACCGGTGGATCGTCACCATCGGCGGCTACGGTGACGCGCCGCCCGCCGACCTGGCCAGCTTCGTCGCGTACGCGAGGTCGCTGCCCGCGCCCGACATCCACGAGCTGGTCTCCCGGGCGGAGCCGCTGGACGAGGGGACCCACCACCGGACTCCGGCCAGCGTGCGGCGGCGGTACGAGCGGCTGCCCCGCTTCCCGCGCGGGCTGGCGGTCGTGGGTGACGCGGTGTGCGCGTTCAACCCGATCTACGGCCAGGGCATGAGCGTGGCCGCCGTGGAGGCGCTGCGGCTGGGCGAGTGGGCCAGGCGCGACCGGCCCGCCCGCGAGCTGTTCCGGTCGATCGCCCGGGTCGTCGACGCGCCGTGGGACATCGTGGCCGCCAACGATCTGCGCCTGCCCGGGGTGCGCGGCCGGCGCACCGCGAAGATCAAGATGGTGAACGCCTATCTGGAGCGCTTCCACCGTGCCGCCGAGCACGACACCGAGCTCGGCCGCCGCTTCCTGCGGGTGGCCAACCTCCTCGATCCGCCGTCGGCGCTCCTGCGTCCGGCGTGCCTTTTCCGCGTGTTACGCGGGGGCTCGGACGTGGTGCGCGGCGATACTGGAGACGCGGTGCCGGCGGGGGAGCCGAGCTATCCGGCGCGGCACCAAAATTAAACGATTCGTTATCTTGTACCGTTCGCCTTTGCGTAGGTAAGTTTGGCGGCCATGACCGCACCGACCATCGCCGAGGAGCTGCGCGGGGCCGGCCTGCGGGTGACCGCCGCCCGCGTCGCCATGCTCCAGACCGTCCGGGACGGTGACCACCTCGGCGTCGAGGCGATCGCGTCCGGGGTGCGTGACCGTGTGGGACACATCTCCCTGCAAGCCGTGTACGAGGCGCTGCACGCCCTCACCGCGGCCGGGCTCGTACGCCGGATCGAGCCCGCTGGCAGCGCCGCCCGCTACGAGGGCCGCGTGGGCGACAACCACCACCACATCGTCTGCCGGTCGTGCGGCGCCGTCGCCGACGTCGACTGCGCGGTCGGCCACGCGCCGTGCCTGAGCGCGGCCGACGACCACGGCTTCGCGATCGACGAGGCCGAGGTCATCTACTGGGGCCTGTGCCCCCGATGTTCCAGCTCCTGAGCAAGAAAATCCCGGAAGGATTCCATGTCCGAGAACCATGATGCAATCGTCACCGACCCGAAGACGGAGGCAACGGGAGGCTGTCCGGTCGCGCACGATCGCGCCCCGCACCCCACCCAGGGCGGCGGCAACCGCCAGTGGTGGCCGGAGCGGCTCAACCTGAGGATTCTCGCCAAGAACCCGGTCGTGGCCAACCCGTTCGGCGGGGACTTCGACTACGCCGAGGAGTTCAAGAGCCTCGACCTGGCGGCCGTGAAGCGGGACATCGCCGAGGTGCTGACGACCTCGCAGGACTGGTGGCCCGCCGACTTCGGCCACTACGGCCCGTTCATCATCCGGATGGCCTGGCACAGCGCGGGCACGTACCGGATCAGCGACGGCCGCGGCGGCGCCGGGGCCGGCCAGCAGCGCTTCGCGCCCCTCAACAGCTGGCCCGACAACGCCAACCTCGACAAGGCCCGCCGCCTGCTGTGGCCGGTCAAGAAGAAGTACGGCCGCAAGCTCTCCTGGGCCGACCTGCTGGTCCTGTCCGGCAACGTGGCGCTGGAGTCGATGGGCTTCCAGACGTTCGGCTTCGCCGGCGGCCGCGAGGACGTGTGGGAGGCCGACGAGGACGTCTACTGGGGCCCCGAGTCCACCTGGCTCGGCGACCAGCGCTACAGCGGCGACCGCGAGCTGGAGAACCCGCTGGCCGCCGTCCAGATGGGCCTCATCTACGTCAACCCCGAAGGCCCGAACGGCAACCCCGACCCGCTCGCCGCGGCCCGCGACATCCGCGAGACGTTCCGCCGGATGGCGATGAACGACGAGGAGACGGCCGCCCTGATCGTCGGCGGTCACACGTTCGGCAAGACGCACGGCGCCGGCCCGTCCGACCACGTCGGCCCCGACCCCGAGGCCGCCTCCATCGAGGAGCAGGGCCTCGGCTGGCGCAACAGCTTCGGCACCGGCAAGGGCGGCGACACGATCACCAGCGGCCTTGAGGGCATCTGGACCAACACCCCGACGACCTGGGACAACAGCTTCCTGGAGATCCTGTACGGGTACGAGTGGGAGCTGTTCAAGAGCCCGGCGGGCGCCCACCAGTGGCGGCCGAAGGACGGCGCCGGCGAGGGCACCGTGCCCGACGCGCACGACCCGTCGAAGAGCCACGCCCCGACGATGCTGACCACCGACCTGTCGCTGCGCTACGACCCGATCTACGAGCAGATCACCCGGCGCTGGCTGGAGCACCCCGACGAGCTGGCCGACGCCTTCGCCCGCGCGTGGTTCAAGCTGACTCACCGCGACATGGGCCCGGTCGCCCGCTACCTCGGCCCGGAGGTCCCGTCCGAGGTGCTGCTCTGGCAGGACCCGCTGCCCGCGGTGACGCACGAGCTCGTCGACGCCGCCGACGTGGCCGCGCTCAAGGAGCAGGTGCTGGCCTCGGGCCTGTCGGTGTCGGAGCTGGTGTCCACCGCGTGGGCGTCGGCCTCGTCGTTCCGCGGCAGCGACAAGCGCGGCGGCGCCAACGGCGCGCGCATCCGCCTCCAGCCGCAGATCGGGTGGGAGGTCAACGACCCCGACCGGCTCGCGACCGCGCTCGGCACCCTGGAGGGCATCCAGAAGGCGTTCAACGGCGCCCAGACCGGCGGCAAGCAGATCTCGCTGGCCGACCTGATCGTGCTCGCCGGCTGCGCGGGCGTCGAGAAGGCCGCCAGGGACGCCGGTTTCGCCGTCCAGGTCCCGTTCACGCCGGGCCGGGTGGACGCCTCCCAGGAGGAGACCGACACCGAGTCGTTCGCCGCCCTGGAGCCGACCGCCGACGGGTTCCGCAACTACCTGGGCAAGGGCAACCGCCTCCCGGCCGAATACCTGCTCATCGACCGGGCCAACCTGCTCACGCTGAGCGCCCCCGAGATGACGGTCCTGGTCGGCGGCCTGCGCGTGCTGGGGGCCAACTACCAGCGCTCGCAGCTCGGCGTCTTCACCACGACGCCCGGCGTGCTGACCAACGACTTCTTCGTCAACCTGCTCGACCTGGGCACGACGTGGAAGGCGACGTCCGGCGACGCGACCACGTTCGAGGGGCGCGACGCCGCCACGGGCGAGGTCAAGTGGACCGGCAGCCGCGCTGACCTGGTGTTCGGCTCCGACTCCGAGCTGCGTGCCGTCGCCGAGGTCTACGCCGGCGACGACGCCAAGGAGAAGTTCGTGACGGACTTCGTCGCGGCCTGGAACAAGGTCATGAACCTGGACCGGTTCGACCTGGCCAAGTAGTCCCGGTGTCGGGGCCGGTCCGCGCCGGACCGGCCCCGACCTGGTCAGCGCCTCGGCCTGAAGTGGTGCTTCACCATGTAGGCGGTCACCTGCCTGCCGATCTTCGCGCCTGCCACGTCGGCCGCGCGGGTGTGGATGCCGCCCCAGATCCGGGCCTCGGTGACCTCGGCCAGTGCGTGCGAGAAGCCGCGGAAGTGCCTGGTCGTGCCCGCGTCGTGGCTGAACCCGCTGAACGCGATGTCGTCGCGGCCGAAGAAGTGCGTCAGCGCCGACATGCCCGCCCCGCTGAAACACGTGTGCCCGGACGTGTAGTCCGGATGCGGCGGCGTGACCAGCAGCGGCGTCCAGCCGGGATCGGCGGCCGTCTCGGGGTTGCCGTCGCCGTCGGCCTCCCGGATCGCGGTGACCGGCCGCCAGAACGCCCACCGCGCCTTCTCGTTGTAGCAGGCGATCGTCGCGTCGGCCTCGGCCATGCCGACCATCGCGAACATCCGCGCCGTCCGCAGCGTGCTCAGCCGCTGCGTCGTCGCGAGCTGCCGCTTGATCTCCCACTCGGCCAGGTGCCGGTCGTGCCACCAGATCGCGGCCTCCGTCTGGTCGGCCGTGCGCAGCGTGCTGTCCTTGCCGCCGACGGCCTTGACCTCGTTGAAGTCGCGCGCGTACTGCTCGCTGGTCAGCGCCGGTGGGCCCGAGGTGCGGAACATCGACGGGCGCGGGAGCATGAACGGCTTCAGCTCGCCCACCCAGGCGCCGTCCGACCCGAAGCCGGGCGGTGTCGGCCGCCACCGGCCCGGCTCCGTCCCCGTCGGCCACGTCTGATCCCCGAACGCCCCGTCGTCCCGCCGCGCCGCGACCATCGCCGCGGCCGCCCGCGCCCCGACCGCGATCCCGCGCCGTTTGGCCGCCCCGTCGGGGACCGCCGCCAGCGACTCGCCGTACTGCGCCTCCAGCCTCTCCCGCTGCTCCGGGAACAGCGCCCGCAGCACGCCGAACGCCGCCGACGCCACGGCCGCCTCCGTCGACGCGCTCCCGCCGGCCTTCGGCGCCACCAGATACGGCTCGTACGGGCTGCCGGCGATCGCGTTCACCGCGTCGTAGACGGCGCCGTGCACCATGGCGAAGCTGCGCGCCTGCACCTGCGGCTGCTGCCTGGCCACCTCCCAGATCGCCGTCTCGGCGTTCCTGTCCCACACGATGACGGCGTTCTCCGGCGCTCGCGCCTCGGCCGCGCTCGCGCCGGGAGCCCCGGCCACGACGACGAACGCCACCACTGCCCCGACGGCCTTGCGTAATACGGACATGCAAGCAACGTACCTCCCGGAAGATCGCCTAGATAGGGGCGCCTTCGACCGAGGGTGGAGGGTTCGCCGACCGGGCTTGCTGGTGGGCGGGGGCGCTGGGCGCGGGAAGTCTCCGGGGCCGGTGCAACGACACGCTTGAAGCCATGACTTCAACGGACGACGCGGTCGAGGCCGCGTCCTGGCGGGAACTGCTGGGCCCGCGCCATCTGGGTTCGGCGGTGGTGCTGGCGGGCGGCGTGCTCGTCGGCGCGATCAACATCTACCTGGCCTCCAGCCTGCTGCCCACGGCGGTGGCCGACATCGGGGGCGCCGGCTTCTACGCCTGGAACATGACGTTCTACCTCGTCGCCATGGTGATCGCGACGATGCTGGTCAGCCGGGTGCTGGCCCGGTGGGGGAACGTGGGCGCGTACCTGATGGGGTTCGGCGGGTTCGTGGCGGGGTCGCTGGCGTGCGCGGTGAGCCCGGCGATGCCGGTGCTGCTGGCTGGGCGGGGCGTGCAGGGGCTCGGGGCGGGGCTGCTGTCCGGCCTGGGGTTCGCGGTGATCCACTCGGCGCTGCCGCGCCGGTTGTGGACGCGCGGAAACGCGCTGATGTCGGCGATGTACGGGGTCGGCAACTTCGCGGGTCCGGCGCTCGGGGGGCTGTTCGCGCAGTTCGGGTCCTGGCGGCTGGCGTTCTTGGCGATGGCGGTGATCGGGGCGGTGTGCGCTGGGATCGTGCCCCGGGTGGTGCCGCGCGGTGAGCGCGGGGGAGGGCGGACGCCGGTGCCGGTGGTGTCGCTGGTGCTGGTGACGGCCGCCACGGTGGCCGTGAGCCTGGCGGGGGTGCTGCCCGGGACGGCGGCGATGGCGGCCGGGGTCGCGGTGGCGCTGCTGCTGGTCGGCGGGTTCGTGGCGCATGAGCGGCGCAGCGGGAGGCGGGTGTTCCCCCGGACGACCTACACGGCGGGGTCGGCGCTGAAGTGGGTGTATCTGACGATCGGGCTGCTGACGTTCGGCGTGGCGGTCGAGACGTTCGTGCCGCTGTTCGCGCAGCGGCTGGGCGGGCTGCCTCCGGTGACGGCGGGGCTGCTGGGTGCGGCGGTCTCGCTCGGCTGGTCGCTGACGCAGCTCGGCAGCGCCTCGGCGGCAGGCGGGCGCGCGGTGCGGCGGCTGTGCGTGCTGGGGCCGTTGGTCCTGGCGCTGGGCTTCCTCGCGCAGGGCCTGCTGCTGAGGGACGCGGCGCCGGGCTGGCTGATGCTGGTGTGGGCTCCGGCGCTGGTCGTGGCGGGTTCGGGGATCGGGCTGGCGTATCCGCATCTGTCGGTGGCGGCGATGTCGAGCACGTCGGATCCGGCGGAGGGCCGTCAGGCGGCTGCCGCGATCGCCACGGTGACGAGCCTGTCGATCGCGTTCGGCACGGCGGTGGCCGGGGTGCTGCTCAACGCCGGGGGCGCGTCGATGCTGACCTCGGCCCGGTACGTGCTGTTCGGGTTCGCGCTCGTCTGCGCGGTGGGCGCCGTCACGGCCCGCGCCGCGAACCGGCGGGCCGGTGCGGAGACCCGATAGCGTCGGGTGCATGCGGCTTCATGTGGGTTGTGCGATGTGGACGCACGCGCCGTGGCAGGGTCGGTTCCTCCCCCATCCGCTCGCGCAGGGCGAGCGGCTGCGGGCGTACGCGACGTGGTGCAACGCGGTCGAGGGCAACACGACGTTCTACGCGACGCCGTCGAGGAGCACGGTGGAGACGTGGGCGGCCCAGACCGATCCGGGGTTCAGGTTCGTGGTGAAGCTGCCGAAGGCGATCACGCACGAGCGCCGCCTGACGGGGGCGCAGGAGGAGTTGGGGGCGTTCCTGCACGCGATGGAGCCGCTGGGGCCCCGGGTGCACGCGCTGTGGGTGCAGGTGCCGGGGTCGTTCGGGCCGGGTGACCTGGGCGCGCTGGCCGCGTTCCTCCGCAGGCTGCCCGCGGGGCTGCGCCCGGCGGTGGAGGTGCGGCATCGGGCGTTCTTCGAGGACGAGCGGGCCGTGGGGCAGTTGGAGCGGGTGCTGGCGGGGGCGGGCGCGGAGTGGGTGCCGTTCGACACCACGACGCTGTTCGGCAGCCCGCCGACCAGCGACGCCGAGCGTGACGCGTGGACGAAGAAGCCGCGGGTCCCGCGCCGGGCGCGGGCGCTGACGGACCGGCCGATCGTCCGCTACCTGGGCAGGGACGACGTGGACCGGACGGTGGCGGGCTGGCAGGGCTGGGTCGGCACGGTGGCCGGGTGGCTGCGCGAGGGCCGTTCGCCGACGGTGTTCGTGCACACGCCGGACAACGCCGAGGCGCTGCCGCTCGCCCGGCGCTTCCACGACGAGGTACGGGCCCGGGTCCCCGGGCTGGAGCCGTTGCCCGAGCCGATGCCCGCCGAGCCGCCGACGCTGTTCTGAGCTCGGGATTTCGGCCGCCCGGAACGTGGCATGTACCGGGGGAGGGGCTCGGGAAGCGAGGAGAGGCATGAAAGCTGTCCAGTTGGCCGGCCAGGGGAGCATGCCCGAGGTCGTGACGGTGCCCGACCCCGAGCCGGCTCCCGGTGAGGTGCTGCTCCGGGTCAGGGCGTCCGGGATGTGCCATTCGGACATCGCGGTGATCGAGAACCCGCTGCTCGTCGGGGGCAGCCTGCCGCTGATCCTCGGCCACGAGGGCGCGGGCACGGTGGCGGCGCTCGGCGACGGGGTGACGGGCGTCGAGGTGGGCCAGGACGTGGTCGTGTACGGGCCGTGGGGGTGCGGCACCTGCCGCAACTGCTCCAGGGGCGCGGAGAACTACTGCACCCGGGCCCAGGACCTCGCCATCAAGCCGCCCGGCCTGGGCGCTCCCGGCGCCATGGCCGAGTACATGATCGTCGACGACGTCCGTCACCTGGTCCCGGTGGAGGGGCTGGACCTGGCGCAGGCGGCGCCGCTGACCGACGCGGGGCTCACGCCCTACCACGCGATCAAGCGGAGCCTGGCCAAGCTGGTGCCGGGCAGCACGGCGGTGGTCATCGGGACGGGCGGGCTGGGCCACATGGCGGTCCAGATCCTGCGGGCGATGAGCGCGACGCGGGTGATCGCGCTCGACATCAGCGAGGAGAAGCTGGAGCTGGCCAGGGAGATCGGCGCGCACGAGACCGTGATCTCCGACGAGGCCGCCGCCGGCCGGGTGCGGGAGCTGACCGGCGGGCTGGGCGCCGACCTGGTGCTGGACTTCGTCGGCATCCAGCCCACCGTGACGCTGGCGGGCGCGTGCGCGGGGGTGTGCTCGGACGTGACGATCGTCGGGGTGGCCGACGGCCGCCTGCCCGTCGGGTTCGGCAGCGGCCCGTACGAGATGGCGGTGTCGGTCCCCTACTGGGGCGGCCGGGACGAGCTCATCGAGGTGCTGGCGCTGGCCCGGTCGGGCGCCATCGGCGTGCGCGTGGAGCCGCACTCGCTCGACGAGGCGCCGCGCACGTACCAGCGCCTGCACGACAACGAGATCGTCGGCCGGGCCGTCATCGTCCCGTGAGGTCCCGCAGCTCGTGGCTGATCCGCATCGAGCAGAACCTGGGCCCGCACATCGAGCAGAAGTGCGCGTTCTTGGCGGGTTCGGCGGGCAGCGTCTCGTCGTGGAAGGCCCGAGCGGTGGCCGGGTCGAGCGACAGGTCGAACTGGTCCTCCCAGCGGAACTCGAACCGGGCGTCCGACAGCGCGTCGTCCCACGCCTGGGCCTGCGGGTGGCCCTTGGCGAGGTCGGCGGCGTGCGCGGCGATCTTGTACGTGATCACGCCGGTTTTGACGTCGTCCCTGTTGGGCAGGCCGAGGTGCTCCTTGGGGGTGACGTAGCAGAGCATCGCGGTGCCGTACCAGCCGATCATGGCGGCGCCGATGCCCGAGGTGATGTGGTCGTAGCCGGGCGCGATGTCGGTGACCAGCGGGCCGAGCGTGTAGAAGGGGGCGTCGTCGCAGATCTCGCGCTGGAGGTCGACGTTCTCCTTGATCTTGTGCATGGGCACGTGGCCGGGGCCCTCGATCATCACCTGGACGTCGTGGTCGCGGGCGATCCTGGTCAGCTTGCCCAGCGTGCGCAGCTCGGCGAACTGGGCCTCGTCGTTGGCGTCGGCGATCGAGCCCGGGCGCAGGCCGTCGCCCAGCGAGAACGACACGTCGTAGGCGGCGAAGATCTCGCACATGTCGGCGAAGCGCTCGTACAGGAAGCTCTCGCGCCCGTGGGCCACGCACCAGGCGGCCATGATCGAGCCGCCCCGGGAGACGATGCCGGTCTTGCGCCCGGCGGTCAGCGGGACGAACGCGCGGCGCACGCCGGCGTGCACGGTCATGTAGTCGACGCCCTGCTCGCACTGCTCGATCAGCGTCTCGCGGAACACCTCCCACGACAGCTCGGCCGCCTGCCCGCCGACCTTCTCCAGCGCCTGGTAGAGCGGCACGGTGCCGACCGGGACGGGGGAGTTGCGGATGATCCGCTCGCGGGTGGCGTGGATGTCGCGGCCGGTCGACAGGTCCATGATCGTGTCGGCGCCCCACCGGGTGGCCCAGGTCATCTTCTCGACCTCCTCGGCGATCGAGGAGGTGACCGCCGAGTTGCCGATGTTGGCGTTGATCTTCACGAGGAAGTTGCGGCCGATGATCATCGGTTCGGACTCGGGGTGGTTGACGTTGGCGGGGATGATGGCCCGGCCCGCGGCGACCTCCTGCCGGACGAACTCCGGCTCGACGCCCTCCCGGACCGCCACGAACTCCATCTCGGGCGTGGTCGTCCCGGCCCGCGCACAGCCCACCTGCGTGACGGGCCCGCCGGCGCGGGCGCGGATCCACTCCGCGCGCCTCGGCGCCAGCCCGCGGGCCAGGTCGACGGTGACCTCCGGGTCGGTGTACGGGCCCGAGGTGTCGTACAGGCGGACGCGCTCGCCGTTAGACAGTCTGATCTCGCGCATCGGCACGCGGAGATCCCCGGTGTAGACCTTGGAAAAACGCGCGTCGCTCATCGCGCAACTCCCTTCGCCGGCATTACCCGGAGCAGGTTCTGGCGGTCGGCGGCTGGGCAGCCGTCCTCTCAGCCCGGTCGCACCGGGCTCCCGCGTTGGACCCGGTCAACGTAACCCGGCGAAGAAAGTCATGCAAGATCGGCCGAATTAGTGGCGGCCGTTTATGGCTCAGTCGAGGCCGAGTTCGCGGCGGGCGCGGGCGTAGCGGCGGCCGGGGGTGAGCGAGCCGGCCGACCAGGGCAGGATCTCCGGGACGCGGCGGCCGGCGTTCATGAGCAGGCTCTGGGCGCGCGCGTGGTGGCCGCCGTAGTAGAAGGCGGCGCCGAACAGGTGCATCGCCTCCACGGACCGGGGGTGCGGCCGGGGCCTGGCGTGCCAGGTGTCGACGGCGTCGATCAGCTCCTCGGCCACGTACGGGTCGCGGAAGTGCGCTTCGAGCACCTCCTGGGCGTCGCGGCCCGAGGCGGCGATCTCGCTCCAGGCGACCTCGAAGTGGGCCAGCGGCAGCATCGCGGTGACCAGGTCGCCGGGGCCGGCGGTGGCCGCGGCGGTGCGGGCGAAGGCCAGCACCTCCTCGTCGGAGCCGTGCCACTTGCCGCACAGCGCCTGGGCGCGGGTGTAGTGCCCGGCGAACAGGCGGGGCGCGCGGCTGGTCAGCTCCTCCCACAGGCGGTCCAGCTCGTCCCGGTCGCCCAGGCCCATGGCCTGCCACTGCAGGACGTCCCACGGCACCGGGTCTCCGGGGTCCGCCTCGGCGGCCCGGCGCAGCGGCCCGGCGGCGGTGGCGAGCTGCTCGTGGAAACGGCCGGTGAGGTCGTCGCGCAGCTCCCAGGCGTGCTGCACCCGGGCCGCGCCCAGCCACAGCAGCGCGTCGGGGTCGTCGCCGGCCAGCCGCTCCAGCGCGTCGAGGTGCGCCTCGGCGGCCGTGGCGAGCTCGGTGACGCGCAGGGCACGCAGCTCGTGGTCGTCGCGGGCCTGCCTGATCAGGTCCAGGCCGCGCTCCAGCCGCCCGGCGCGGACGCGGCGCAGGGCCACGTCCAGCGCGGGGTCGTGCCACGCCCTGCCCACCTGCATGCGGGAGGTCTTCTCCAGGACGAACGCGGCGGCGCGAAACACCTTGACCGGGATCACGGCTGATGAATATCGCGAAGTGTCGTGCCGGCGCAATGAGAAATACGCCATGTCGGATCATTGAGCTTATTAAGCTGCGGTTATATGGCACGACAATTGCTCTGGCCATTTTCAGCTTATCTCGGTGACGCCCGGAGGTATCCCGATGTGCGGTGAACCGCTGATGCCGGCCCCGGTGGCCGCCGCACTCGACGAGTACCGGATGCTGCGCGACAGGCACGGGCCGTGCTGGGGCGAGGAGCCGCTGGCGTACGTGACCCAGGCCCGGGCCACGGTCTTCCTCGACCGGCGCCACGACTACTGGGGCCCGGCGCTGCGCCAGCTCGCCGAGCGCTTCCCGGGCACGAGCTGCGGGCCGTCACCCGGGTGGCCTTCGGCGAGTTCCGCACGGCGCTGCTGCTCGACTCCGCGCCACCGCCTCCGCCCCGCCCGGCTGGGAGCGGGTGTACGCGCGCGTCGACGGCCCGCTGACCGCCGAGTCCTACGCCGAGGCGATCCTGCTCTGCCGCACGTTCACCACCACCGGGCCGTGGCTGGAGCTCACGGTGAACGGCGAGGGGCCCGGCGCCACGCTGGACGTCGCGCCGGGGGAGCGGGTGGAGATCGCGGTGACCTCGATCGGGCCCGAGGTCGAGACGCTGGAGATCCGCACCGCCGACGGGGTGCTCGCGCAGGGCCCGCCCGGCACACCAGCCCGGTCTACCTGGACGTGGCCGGCGGGCATGTGGCCCGGCAGGAGGACGTGCGCTGGTGCCTGGCCTGGCTGGACCGGCTGGCCGAGGTGGTGCGCGAGTTCGGCCGCTTCGACACCGAGGAGCAGTACGGCGACCACCTCGACCTGTACGAACGCGCCAGGAAGGTGTATCGGAGCCGGCTCCCCTGATCTGTGCATTTTTGCCTGGAACGCTGCCGCAGATCATGTCGATGATCGGGCATGGACGGTGTTCTGCTCGGCAACAGCCCGCTGTTCGCCAGCTCGGATCTCGACGAGGTGCGGGAGCAGGTCGGACGGGTGTTCTGCCCGCACCGGCTGGACGTGACCGGCGACGCCGGGCTGCTGGCCGCCCGCTTCAACTCCGCGCAGCTCGGCTCCGTGCGCGTCAGCTACCTCGACTACGGCGCCGAGGTGCGCATCGAGCCGGGCGAGCTGGAGTCCTTCTACCTGGTGCAGATCCCGATCGCCGGGCGCAGCCTGATCCGGTGCGGCGGCCAGGAGATCGTCTCGACGCCGGGGCTGGCCTCGCTGCCGTCGCCGACCGAGCGCCTGGACATGCGCTGGGGCGCGGGCTGCCCGCAGCTCATCGTCAAGTTCGACCGGCAGGCCGTGGAAGGCGCGGTCGAGCAGTTGCTCGGCGAGCCGGTCGCCGAGCCGGTGGTGTTCGACCTGGGCGTGGACCTGACCGGCGCGTGGGGGCAGGGCTGGCGGGCGATGGCCGGGCTGCTCGTCGGCGCCGCCGAGACCGGAGGCGCGCAGCCGCTGGCCGCCGCCCATCTGGAGAACGCCCTGCTGTTCAGCCTCGTCACCACGCAGCCGTCCAACTACCTGGGCCGGCTGATCGCGCCCCGTCCCGCGGCGGTGCCCAAGGTGGTGCGCCGGGCGATGGCGTTCATCGACGAGCACGCCCACCTGCCGATCACCACCGGCGACGTGGCGCGGGCCGTGGCCGTGAGCGTCCGCTCGCTCCAGGAGGGCTTCCGCGCCCACCTCGGGATCACCCCGATGGCGCACCTGCGCGACGTGCGGCTGGCCCGGGTGCACGCCGAGCTGCTGGCGGGTGACCCGGCCCGGTGCACGGTGACCACGGTCGCCGCCCGCTGGGGCTTCCTCCACCAGGGCCGCTTCGCCGCCGCCTACCGCGACAGGTACGGCCGCGCGCCCTCGGCCACGCTGCGGCTGAGCTGACTCCGCGTCCAGCGGACGGGATCCGCGCTCAGTGGATGGCTCGGCCGGGGGGCCGGAAAATACCGTTCCCGGTATGCGAAAGATTCTGATCGTCGGCGCCGGGCAGTCTGGACTGCACCTGGCGCTCGGGCTGCTGAAGAACGGTTACGACGTCACCGTGGTCTCCAACCGGACCCCGGACGACATCCGCGACGGCCGGGTCATGTCGAGCCAGGCCATGTTCGGCACCACGCTGGGTCACGAGCGCGCGCTCGGCCTGGACCACTGGCCGCACTGCCCGCCCATCGACGGCATCCGGTTCGCCGTCGCGGGGCCCGACGGCGGCCAGGCGATCGGCTGGGCGGCCCGGCTGCGCGAGCCCGCCCGCAGCGTGGACCAGCGGGTCAAGATGCCCGCCTGGCTGGCCGAGGTGGAGGAGCTGGGCGGCCGGGTCGAGATCCGCGACGTGACGCCCGCCGACCTGGAGACCTACGCCGCCACGCACGACCTGGTCCTGGTGGCCGCCGGCAAGGGCAAGATCGCTTCGCTGTTCGAGCGGGACGCCGCCAGGTCCCCCTACGACGCACCGCAGCGGACGCTCGCGCTCACCTACGTCACCGGCCTGACGCCCAGGCCGGAGCACTCGGCGGTGTGCTTCAACGTGATCCCGGGCGTGGGCGAGTACTTCGTCTTCCCCGCGCTGACCGTGACCGGCCCGTGCGAGATCATGGTGTTCGAGGGCGTCCCGGGCGGCCCGATGGACTGCTGGGGCGAGGTGCGCACCCCCGCCGAGCACCTGGCCACGAGCCGGTCGATTCTGGAGACGTTCCTGCCGTGGGAGGCCGCCCGGTGCGACGGGATCGAGCTGACCGACGCGATGGGCACGCTGACCGGGCGGTTCGCGCCGACCGTGCGGCGGCCGGTCGCGGTGCTGCCCACCGGCGCCCCGGTGCTGGGCGTCGCCGACGTGGTGGTGCTCAACGACCCCATCACCGGCCAGGGCGCGGGCAACGCGGCCCGGTGCGCCGCCGCCTACCTCCAGGCGATCCTGGAGCACGGCGACCGGCCGTTCGACCAGGCGTGGATGGAGCGCACGTTCGAGCGGTTCTGGGAGCAGGCGCGGCACGTCACCGACTGGACCAACGCGCTGCTCGCCCCGCCCCCGCCGCACGTGCTGGAGATCCTCGGCGCGGCCGGGTCGCTGCCCGAGGTGGCCTCGCGCTTCGTCAACGGCTTCGACGACCCGACGGACTTCGCCGAGTGGTTCATGGACCCGGACAGCGCCCGGCGCTATCTGGCCGAGGTGTCGTCATGAGGGCGCTGCGTGACGCGCTCGGCCGCTACGCCACCGGGGTGGCCGTGGTGACCACCGCCCTGCCCGGCGAGCGCGCCGGGCTCACGGTGAACTCCTTCGCCTCGGTGTCGCTGGACCCGGCCCTGGTGCTGTGGTGCCTGTCGAGCCGGGCGCCGAGCGCGCCCGCGTTCCTGCGGGCCGGCCGGTTCGGGGTGAACGTGCTGGCCGCCGGGCAGGAGGAGCTGTCGCGGCGGTTCAGCAGGCCGGCTCCAGACAAGTTCGACGGGGTGGCGACGCGGCTGACGCCCACGGGGCTGCCGGCGCTGGCGGGCGCGCTGGCGTTCTTCGCCTGTCGTACGGTGAGCGCGCAGGAGGCGGGCGACCATCTGGTGATGGTGGGGGAGGTCGAGCACTTCGAGTGGCAGGAGGGCGACCCGCTGGTCTTCCACGCGGGCCGCTATCGGGAGCTGTGCGCCAGGGACGGCGCGCTGGCGCGGATCGGCGCCTGAACGGTCAGACGGCGCACAGCTCCGGCTCGACGGGGGAGGGGTCGTCGAGCCCGTGGAGCAGGATCGCGGCCAGCTCGCGGCGCTGGACGCTGGTGAGCGTCATGGGGAGCACGATCGGCATCAGCTCGATCGCCCCGGCGGGCAGCTCCCGGACATGGCAGGGCAGGAGGGAGAAGGTGTGAACCACCCGCTCACTATCGCAGGCCCCACCGACAAGATCAGCCCGTTTTACCGGCCTCTGACGACAGGCGCTCGTGGAAGGGGCGGCGCCTGAGCGCGTCGGCGGCGGCCTGGAGGACGTCGGTGAGCGGCATGGGCAGCTCGGCGTCCAGGGCGCGTACGGCGCGCTCGGTGGCGGCCCACTCGGCCTCGATGGCGGGCAGCGCCCGGCGGGTCTGGTCGGTCAGGTGGACGATGCGGCGGCGGGCGTCGCTCCCCTTGGCGAGGGTGACCCAGCCGGCGCGGCGCATCTGCTCGACGGTCTGGCTGGCGGCGGAGTGGGTGACGCCGGTGGCGTCGGCGAGGTCGCGGATGGCCATCGGCCCGGCGGATGCCAGGGCGCGGACGGCGGGGGAGAAGCGCGGCCGATATCCCTCCAGGCCCTGCTCGGCGTAGGTGGCGGCGATGGCGGAGTCCATCAGGTCGTGAAGGTGGCGCAGCAGCGTGCCGAGGCTCGCGGTCATGGGGCTAATATAACAGCGCTGTTAGATCTGAGCCCCATCGGGAGGAGCGCGACCATGTATCCGCGAATTGACCCGTACGACCAGGGAATGCTCGACGTGGGCGACGGCAACCTCGTCCACTGGGAGGTGAGCGGCAACCCCGACGGCAAGCCCGCCGTCATCGTGCACGGCGGGCCGGGGTCCGGGGCCGGGCCGCGCTGGCGTGAATACTTCGACCCGGAGCGCTATCGGCTGGTCCTGTTCGACCAGCGCGGATGCGGGCGCAGCACGCCCGACGCCGCCGACCCTGACACCGACCTGTCCGTCAACACGACCGACCACCTGCTGGCCGACATGGAGCTGCTGCGCGAGCACCTGGGCATCGACCGCTGGCAGCTCTTCGGCGGCTCCTGGGGCACCACGCTGGGCCTGGCCTACGCCGTGCGCCACCCGGACCGGGTCACCGAGGTGATCATGTCGGGGGTCGCCACCACGCGCAGGCACGAGGTCGACTGGATCACCAGGGGCGTCGGGCGCTACTTCCCCGAGGAGTGGGAACGCTTCCGCGACGGCGTGCCGGAGAAGGACCGCGACGGCGACCTCGCCGACGCCTACGCGCGCCTGCTCGCCGACCCCGACCCGGCCGTGCGCGATCGTGCGGCCCGCGAGTGGTGCCGCTGGGAGGACTCCCACGTACGGGTGAACGCCGACCACAAGCCCGATCCGACGTTCGAGGACCCGGTGTTCCGGATGCGGTTCGTCCGGCTGGTGACCCACTACTGGCGCAACGCCGCCTGGCTGCCCGACGACGAGATCATCACCGGCGTCGAGCGCCTGGGGCACGTGCCCGGGGTCCTGGTGCACGGCCGGCTCGACATCAGCACGCCCCTCCAGACGGCCTGGGACCTGTCGCGGGCGTGGCCGGGCTGCGAGCTGATCGTGGTCGAGGGCGCGGGGCACTCCAACGCCTACGCGGGCGTCAGGGAGGCCCTGCTGGCCGCCACCGACCGGTTCGCCCGTTAACGGTCGTCGTCCTCGTCGACCAGGGTGTCGAGGGCGCGGGTGACGGCGTCGCCCAGCGGCCGGAACGCCTCGGTAAGGGCCTCGGCCAGCGGCGCGAAGATCTCGGTGACCTCGCGCAGGAGGTCGTCGCCCTTGTTCTCGGGAGGCGCCCAGCGCATCGCGTCGGCGCTCAGCGTCTCCCACTCGTCGACGACGCCGTCGATGGCGTCGAGCACGTGGTCGGGATCTCTCGGCATGACGTTCTCCAAGAGAAGGAAACTGGTCCTCCCACGGTAACCCGCTAGCCGGGGATCGACACCCCGACCCCGCCCCGGGTCTGCCCGCCGTATCGGGCCCGGTCGGCGGCCAGGTCCAGCGGCCGGATGCTGGACCGGGCCGCGAGCAGGGCCTCGTCGACGAACGCGGCGGGCACCAGCCAGGAGACCTCGAACTCCAGGCCGTCGGGGTCGCGTGCGTACAGGGCCTTGGTGGTGGCGTGGTCGGAGGCGCCGACGAGCGCGCCGAGCTCGCTCAGCCTGGCGGAGATGCGCTCCAGCTCGTCGAGCGTGTCGACCTCCCACGCCAGGTGGTAGAGGCCGACGGCGGTGCGTCCGGCGGGTGACGGGCCGGCGTCCTGGCCGATCTGGAACAGGCCGAGGTCGTGGTCGTTGGTCGAGCCGGGCGCCTGGAGGAAGGCCGCGCCCGGCATGCCCATGACGACCTCGAAGCCGAGCGCCTCGCGGTAGAAGGCGACGCTGCGCTCGACGTCCCGGACGTACAGGACGGCGTGGTTGAGTCGCTGGACAGGCATGACGGGCCCCTTTCGTTTTGTTCAAATTTAAATGAGGCGTCAACTAAGCCGACGCGAGAGCCGGAGCGCGAAAACTGTCGCCGGCACCCCGTAAGGTCTACGGCGGTAGCCGAGTGAGGAGACGGGATGCGTGAGACGGAAGAGGCGCTGTTCAGGGTGGTCCACTCGATCGCGGGGCGGCTGGCCGGCCAGCCCGTGCCCGTGGTGATGGACGCGCTGGCCCGGCAGCTCCCTCCGGCCCCCGGCATCAACCTGGCGGAGATCCGGCGCATCGCCGAGGAGATCAGCGTCGGCCGCGACCCGTCAGGCCTCTGACGGCACCTGCTCCCGCATCCGCCACGGCGACCCGTACTCCTCCAGCAGGTCCAGGAACGGGCGGGCCGGAAACGCCTCGGGGCCGAGCACGCCGGTGCCCTTCCACGCGCCGGTGGCCAGCAGCTCCAGCGCGACGACCGGGTTGACGGCGGTCTGCCACACGACCGCCTGGGAGCCGTACTCGCTCATCGACCACTGGTTGTCGACCACGTGATAGAGGTAGACCTCGCGCGGTGACCCGCCGCTGACGCCCTTCACCCAGGTGCCGGCGCAGGTCTTGCCGCGCATCCTGGCGCCCAGCCCGGCGGGGTCGGGCAGCACGGCGGCCAGCAGGTCGCGCGGCGAGACGCGGGCCGGGCCCTCCTCGGTCGGCACGGTCACCGGGTCGGTGCGGTCGAGGCCGAGCGCGCGCAGGGTCTTGAGCTTGGCGATGAAGTCCTCGCCGAGCCCGTACTTGAAGGTGACCCGGCCGGCGTCGACCCAGCGGGGCACCAGCAGCACCTCCTCGTGCTCGACGTTCACGCACTCCACCGGGCCGATGCCCTCGGGGAAGTCGAAGACCTCCGGCTCGCTGAACGGCTCGGTGGTGTACCAGCCGCGGTCCTGCTCGTAGATGAGCGGCGGGTTGAGGCACTCCTCGATCGTCGTCCAGATGGAGAACGACGGCGCGAACTCGTAGCCGTCCACGGTCAGGTTGGCGCCGTCGCGGATGCCGATCTCCTCGATCTCGTCGAAGAGCTCGTCGGCGGCGTAGCGGGCGAAGACGTCGGCGAGGCCCGGCTCGACGCCCATCCCGACGAGCGCGAGCCGCCCGGCGTCCGTCCACGCGCCGGCGCGGGCGAACTGCTCGTCGCCGAGCTTGACCCCGGCCTTCTCGTACGGCCGCTCGGGGTGCGGCCTGGACATGGACATCGCCATGTCCAGATAGTCGGCCCCGGCCGCGAGCGCCGCCTCGAACAGCGGCATCACGAAGCGCGGGTCGGTGGCGTTGAGCAGCACGTCGCAACGGTGCTCGCGGAGCAGGTCGGTGACCGCGGCCTGGTCGGATGCGTCGGCGCGCACGGCGGTGAAGCGGCGCGGGTCCAGCGGCGCAACGGCCGCCTCGGCACGGGACAGGTCGTAGTCAGCGACCACCATATGGTCGAAGAACGAGCGGCGGGTGGCGATGCGGGTGACGGCGGTGCCCACACCGCCGGCGCCCATGAGCAGAACACGCATGACAACTCTCCCCAAATCGGTGTTCTCCCAGGAAAGGCCAGTAGGCTCGTCAACGTCAATGGTGTTGGCATAAGGGGTGACATGGCCAAGCGAGTGGTTCCCGACGCGGCACGCCAGCGGCGCCGCCGCACCAAGGAAGGCCAGGTGCTCACCCACGACCTCATCGTGGAGACCGCCCTGCGCATGCTGCGCGAGCACGGCGCCGCCGGGCTCACCGCCCGGCGGCTCGGCCTGGCCTTGGGCGCCGACGCGAGCACGATCTACCGCTACTTCCGCGGCATGGACGACCTCACGCTGGCCATCGCCGACGAACTGTTCGCGCACGCCCTGACCGGCTGGCGGGCCACCGGCGACTGGCGCGCCGACCTGCGCAGTCTCGGCCTCAGCATCTACGACGCCTACCTGGCCCACCCGCAGGCGGCGGTGCTGACGGCCAGCCGGGTGGCGGGCCGGCCGCACGAGGTGGCGGTGGACGAGACGATCCTGGCGATCCTGCGCACGGCGGGCTTCCCCGACCCCGACGCGGTCCGGATCTACCACGCCTTCATCGACCAGGCGCTCGGCTTCGCCGTGCTGGACGCGGCCACGCTCGCCCTGCCCCCGGCCACGCGGGCGGCCGACGAGCAGGTCTGGCAGGCCACCTACGCCCGCCTGCCCGCCGCCACGCACCCGCACATCGCCGCCACGGCCCACCTGCTGGTGGCCAACATGAACGACAGCGCCTACCCGGCCGCGCTGGACCTGCTCCTGGCCAGTGCGACCGCGCAACTGGCCGCCCTCTAGGGGGCGCCTCAGGGACGGGTAGGGGGGAGGCCCGGATGCGCCGAGGGGCCTTCCGGCTGAAGGATTGCCCCATGTCCGCAGTCAAGAAGGCCTATCCGCTCATCGCGTGCGCCGCGATCGTGTTCGCGGTGTCCGGGGTGGTCGTGGGGCAGTTCGGCCCCGACCCGTACCTGGACCCGCTGAACGTGACCGTCAGCGAGTACGCCGTGGCCGACCGCGGGGGCGTCACGGAGGTCGCGATGGCGGTCATGGCCCTGGGGTCGCTGGCGCTGCTGGCGGGGCTGCGGGCGGCGGGGGCGCCGGTCAGGGGGATGCCGGAGCGGCTGATGCTGGTGTGGTCGGGGGCGCTGTTCGTCGCGGCCGTCATCCCGACCACGCCGCTCGGCGCGGACCTGGACGTGGCCGCGCAGGTTCACCGGTACGTGTCGGTGGCGGCCTTCGTGGCGCTGCCAGCGGCGGGGGCGCTGCTGGTGCCGAGGCTGGCCGCCGACCCGGTGTGGAAGCCGGTGGCCAGGACGGTGGAGTGGCTGGCGCTGGCGGGCGGGCTGGGGCTGCTGGCGATCACGTACGTGGCCCTGCCGGGGGAGCGGGTGATGATCGGGCTGGTCGAGCGGGTGCTGCTGGGGGCGGAGGTGGCCCTGCTTGCGGTGCTGGCCGCCTGGCTGGTACGAGTGGTGTGGATGGGGAAGACGGTAAATTTCCCGACATATCACAGATTTATCGCTAGTCGATCTTAAAACCGTGTCTTTCGGTGATATTGTCTCCCGCGATCTTCTATCCGGGAGCGGGTGTCATGGCATCGGGCAGATCCATCAGATTCAAGATCTCGACGCTGCTCGTCATCCCGTTGATCTCCCTGGTGGCACTCTGGGGCTTCGCCGCGAGCACCACGTCGAGAGAGGCGCTCAACCTCCTCAAGGTCGAGACCTTCTGGAACGGGATCATCAACCACGCCGACACCCTGATCGTCCAGCTCCAGGCCGAACGCCTGGCCTCCGCCGAGCTGATGTCCGGCGTCACCACCGACACCCGCAAGCTGGCCGACATCCGGGCCACGTCCGACGAGGTCAGGAAGCGGCTCAAGGACAGCGCACTGGCCGAGGACACCCAGGAGTCGCTCACCGAGGACATGAAGGTCCAGCTCCAGGCCGCACTCAAGGCCGTCGACGGGCTGTCGGAGATCCGCCGCCAGGTCGACGAGCGGGCGCTGTCCCCGCACGACCTGGTCAACCGGTACGCCGCCATCCCCGACGCCATCGACCGCCTCTACGCGGCCTTCACCGTCAGCACCGACGTCGAGCTGTCACGCCAGTCCCAGGGCCTCATCGCCGTCCAGCAGGTGCGCGAACTGCTCAGCCGTGAGCACGCGCTCATCGTCGCGGGCAACGGCGGCGACGACGAGCCGACCAAGTGGACGATGGCCGAGGTGCACATGCTGGCCGGCCTCGACGGGGCCAGGACCTACCTGTTCCCCAAGGCCCTGGCCAACCTCGACGCCGAGATGCGCGCCCCGCTGGAGCGGGTCGCCGCCTCCCCCCGCCACGCCACGATGGAACGGGCGCTGCAGACCTACGTCGCCGGCGACAAGGTCGACCTCCAGCTCTGGCGCGGCACCGTCGACCCCGTGCTGAAGGACTACACCGAGGCCGTCAACGCCGCCGGCGGCATCCTGCTGAGCCGGATGGAGCCCGCCGGCATGGTCGTCATCGTGCGGGCCGCCGTGGCCGGCGCGCTCGGCCTCATCGCCGTCGTCTTCTCCGTGTTCGTCTCGATCCGCGTCGGCCGGCGCGTCTCCCGCGAGCTGGCCGAGCTCCGCCACACCGCGCTCGACCTCGCCGAGATCCGGCTGCCCGAGGTCGTCGCCAAGCTGCGCTCCGGCGAGCAGGTGGACATCGCCGCCGAGGCGCCGCCCCTCACCGTGGCCGAGGGCGCGACCAGCGAGGTCGCCGACCTGGCCACCGCCTTCGACAGCGTCCAGCACACCGCCGTGGACGCCGCCGTCGAGCAGGCCAGGCTCCGCGAGGGCGTCGCCGAGGCGCTGCGCAACCTGGCCCGGCGCAGCCAGTCGCTGGTGCAGAGGCAGCTCAAGCTGCTCGACGAGATGCAGCGCCAGACCGAGGAGCCCGAGGCGCTGGAGCGGCTGTTCAAGCTCGACCACCTGACCACCCGCATGCGCCGCCACGCCGAGGGCCTGGTGCTGCTCTCCGGCGGCAGCGCCGGGCGCAGGTGGCGCGGCGTCATCCCGGTCGAGGACGTGCTCAGCGGCGCAGCCGGCCAGGTCGAGGACTACACCCGGGTCCGCGTCTACCCGATGCCCGAGTGCGGCATCGCCGGCGCGGCCGTGGCCGACCTCATGCACCTGTTCGCCGAGCTGATCGAGAACGCCGCCACGTTCTCCTCCCCGGGCAACGAGGTGTCCGTCCGCGGCGAGCTGGTCGGCAAGGGGTTCGCCGTCGAGGTGGAGGACCGCGGGCTCGGCATGTCGGACGCCGACCGCGACGCCGTCAACCGCCGCCTGTCCAGCCCGCCCGACTTCGACCCGGCGCAGACCGAACGACTCGGCTTCGCCGTCGTCGGCATGCTCGCCGCCCGCCACGGCATCAGCGTGACGCTCAAGCCCTCCCCGTACGGGGGCACCACGGCCATCGTGCTCGTGCCGGGCTCCCTGGTGCAGCCGATGCCGTCGCCCCAGCCGATGCAGCAGCTCGAATCCGTCTCGGTCTCGGTCGTGAGCAACGACACCGGGCCGGGAGAGCTGCCCCGCCGCGTCCGTACCAACAGGCGGAGCATCGAGCCGCGGCAGGAGGCGGGGCTGCCCAGGCGCGTCCGGCAGGCCAACCTGCCGCAGCAGCTCAGGCAACCGCAGGAACCCGCCGAGCCCGTCGAGGAGCGCTCACCAGAGGAGGCCAGGGCCCTGCTCTCCTCGCTCCAGTCGGGCTGGCAGCGCGGGCGTCAGGATACCGACCAGGATGGGGGAGCGTGATCGTGAGCCGCGAGCACGAGTGGGTTGACGACGAGGCCGGGCCCGTGGTCCGGCCGTACGCGGTGGCGCGGGGGCGCACCAAGGCCACCGCATCGCTCGACCTGCTGGCGACCGTGGCCCCGACGGGGCAGCAGGCGCCCGCGCACGCCGATCTCGGCACGCAGCACCGGCGGCTGCTCGCCTGCGTGGCCGCCCAGGCGCGGCCGGTCGCGGAGGTGGCCTCCGAGCTCAACCTGCCCGTGCAGGTCGCCCGGGTGCTCCTCGGCGACCTGCTCGGCTACGGCCTGGTGGCGGTGCGCGCGCCGATCTCCAAGGGGTCCTCCCCGACGGAGAGCCTCCTCAGAGAGGTGATCAACGGCCTGCGGGCGCTCTAGCCGGCGGCGGTCAGCGTCCGCAGCGAGTGCTCGACCAGGGTGATCATGACTTCCTTGGCCGAGGCGCGCCGCCGCACGTCGCACAGCATCACGGGCACCCCGTCGTCGAGGTCGAGCGCGATCCGCACGTCGTCGACGCTGTGCTGGTCGGCGCCGTCGAAGCAGTTGACCGCCACCACGAACGGGGTCCCGCGCTGCTCGAAGTAGTCGACCGACGGGAAGCAGTCGGTCAGCCGCCGGGTGTCGGCGATGACGACGGCGCCCAGCGCCCCGTAGGACAGCTCGTCCCACATGAACCAGAACCGCTCCTGGCCGGGCGTGCCGAACAGGTAGACGACCAGCCCCTCGCGGATCGTGATGCGGCCGAAGTCCATCGCGACGGTCGTGGTGGTCTTGGCCTCCACGCCGTCGAGATCGTCCACGCCGATCCCGCGGTCGGAGAGCACCTCCTCCGTGCGCAGCGGTTTGATCTCGCTGATCGAGCCGACCAGCGTGGTCTTGCCCACGCCGAACCCCCCGGCGATGAGGATCTTCAACGCGACGGGGTCCTCAGAGAGCACGGAGTCCATTGATCACTTCCTTGAGAATGCCCTCATTCGGGCGCGACCCAGCCGCTGCGGGGGCCGACACAGAGATGAGGCCGTGGTCACGCAGGTCGCCGAGCATCACCCGGACGACGCCGACAGGCAGGTCGAGCTCGACGGCCACGTCGGCCACCGAGATCGGATGACGTGCGACACGCAGGATGAGCGCCTGTTCGGGGCCGAGGTCTGCGGGAGGTTCCCCGACGGCGCTCACGGTGGCGATGAGATCGAGATTGTCCCCCGAGGACCTCGTGCGGCCGCGGATGAGGGCGTAGGGCCGGACGACCGGCCCCGCGTCCTCGTCCAGCCACCGCGGGGTCTCGCTCACGGTGTTGCTCGCGGATTGGTGGTGATGTGCTGGCCCACCCGCTTGACCAGCATCGCCATCTCGTAGGCGATGTGCCCGACGTCCACGTTGGCGTCGGCCAGCACCGCCAGGCAGGTGCCCTGCCCGGCCGCCGTCACGAACAGGAACGCCGACTCCATCTCCACGATGGTCTGGCGCACGTCGCCGCCGCCGAAATGCCGCCCGGTGCCGCGCGCCAGGCTCTGGAAACCGGCCGCCACGGCTGACAGGTGTTCGGCGTCCTCCCGGCTCAGGCCCTTGGAATGGCCGACGGCCAGGCCGTCGGTCGACAGGATGACGGCCTGCCTGACCGCGCCCACCCTGGTCGTCAGGTCGTCAAGCAGCCAGTTCAGCTCACCGGTGTTGGTCGTCGGCACACTCATGCCTCCCCCTCCTCGTTCACATCTTCTCGGGCACGTTGGGTTCCCCGCTGGAACGCGGAGAACAGGTCGCGTACCTCGTCGGGAGAGCGTTCGTTCTTCCGCTCAGGTCCCGGCTCGGACCGCTGGAGCCGGGATGAAAGGTTGGCCTGCCTGACCCGCCTTGGCAACCCCGCGTGCGTGCCGCCGCTCACGACGGCGAGGGCCTTCTTCCGGGTACGGCTGGGCAGGGCGGGCAGTTCGTCACCGGAGGCGGTCAGCTCCTCCTGGTCGGTGACGAGCGGGCGCGGCACCAGCAGGATGGCGGTGGTGCCGCCGAAGGGGGAGCGGCGCAGCACAACCTTGATGCCGTGCCGCTCCGCGAGCCTGGCGACCACGAACAGGCCGAGCCTGTCGCTGTCGGCCAGGTCGAACTCGGGTGGGTCGACCAGCAACGCGTTGTACGCGGCGTACTCGTCGGCCGACAGCCCCAGCCCGCGGTCCTCGACCTCGATCGAGTAGCCGTTGCTCACCCGGTCGCCGCGGACTTCGACGGCGGTGTCGGGCGGGGAGTAGATGGTGGCGTTCTCGACCAGCTCGGCGACCAGGTGGGTGAGGTCGGCGGCGGCCGCGCCGTCGATCGCGCCCGGGGGCATGGTGGCGACCGTGACGCGGGTGTAGTCCTCGACCTCGGCGACGGCGGCGCGCACGATGTCGACCACCGGCACCGGCTTGCGCCAGGCCCGGCCGGGCGCGGCCCCGGACAGGATGATCAGGCTCTCGGCGTGCCGCCGCATGCGGGTGGTCAGGTGGTCCAGGCGGAAGAGCTCCTCCAGCCGGTCCGGGTCGTGGGTGCGGCGCTGCATGCTGTCGAGCAGCGAGAGCTGGCGGTGCAGCAGCCCCTGCTTGCGCCGGGCGAGGTTGAGGAAGACCTGGCCGACGCCGCGCCGCAGCGCCGCCTGGCCGACGGCGGCGTGCACGGCCGTGCGCTGCACCGAGCCGAACGCCCTGGCCACGTCGGTGATCTCGGCCGAGCCGCTGACCTTGATCGGCTTGGCCTCCTTCTTGACGTTGACCTCCTCGCCGGTGCGCAGCCGCTCGACCAGGCCGGGCAGGCGCCGCTCCGACAGCTCGACGGCCGCCGAGCGCAGCCCGGCCAGCTCGGCGCCGAGCCGCCGGCCGAAGCGCACGGAGATGATGATGGAGGCGAGCACCGCGAGCAGTCCGACGCCGCCGGCCACGCCGATCTCGATCTTGGTAGTGGTCGCCCCGGAGGCCGCCCGCGAGGCCAGCGTGAGCGCCGACTCCGAGCCGATCCGGTCCAGCTCGGCCATCAGCCTGTCGGCCGCCGCCGCCCAGGACGGCGCGTCGGGGGGCGGCGCGCCGGTGCGGATGATCCGCGCCTCCATCGTGGCGAACGACTGGAACGTCTGGCTCTTGAACAGCTCCTCGTACGGGGCGCGGAACTGGACGTCGAGCCCGGCCTGGCCGCGCGCGTGCAGGAACTTGCGCGAGGACACGTACTCGGTGAAGGCCGCCGCCTCCGGCTCGGTGAGCTGCCGGTCGAGGAGGGCCGCCTTGATCAGCGCCCGCTCCCTGGACAGGAACTCGCGGGCGTTGCCCATCGTCTGCAGGGCGGAGGCCTGCTGGTAGATCGTCAGGTCGGGGACCGGGGTCAGGTGGTCGTAGAACCGGAACACCGCGTCGAGCACCCGGTTGTACTCGGTGAGCCCGGTCAGCCGCGAGCTGTAGCCGTCGTCGATGCCGTCGCGGATGGGGCCCAGCCGGCGCAGCTCGGCGTCGAGGGCGTCGATCTGGCCGCGCAGCTCGGCGCTGACCGCGCCGCCGGCCTCGGTGACGGCCTGGCGGAACTCGCCGAGCGCCTGGTCGGTCTGGGCGCGCTGGGCGCCGAGGTCCTCGGTGAGCTTACGGGTGGTGACCGCGACCATGGACCGCTCCCGTTCGGCCTGAAGCTGAAGCCCCAGGTCGGTGGAGGCGATGCCGATCGTCTGGTAGAGGGTGTCGCCGCGGAGGAGGGCCTGGCCGTCGCTCACGGTGAGGTTGAGCACGAAACCCCAGAGCGCGCTCAAGGACAGGAGGGGTAGCAGTAACAATAAAAAGATCTTGAACCGAATTGACCGGTTTTGCGAGCCCATGTCCCAACCTCGGAGTCGAGGGCATTTCACACCTTCGTGTAAATACACCTCCGGAAGATCGCACAGGAGACTAGCACCGATTATGCGTCTGGCGCAGGGGGAGCAAGGGGATGTTCAACGCGATTACCCGGCGAGGAGTTCCGTCACGGCGCGGTGTGCCGCGCTGATGGCCGCGTCGGCCCGCGCGCCCGGCACGGCGTCGGATCCGGCGATCGCGATCCGGCCGAACCGCCGCCGCGCGGCCTCCGCCGGCGACGGCCCGTCCGGATGGAACGGGTGCCACGGCCGGCAGTACTCCGGCGCGAACCCGTGCCCCCACCGGTAGACGGTGATCGCCTCGACGTCCCCCGCCGGGTCGAACCCGCTCCCGAGCAGCCGCCCGAGCTGGTCGCGCACGCCCTGCTCCAGCGCCGCGTAGGACGTCCTGAAGAGCTCCCGCCGCCCCGCCGCGGCCCCCTCCGCCGGGCCGAGCTCCGAGCGGCACGGCGCCGCCACCAGGTGCGCCCGCGTGCCGTCCACCTCCGTCGCCGTCCAGTACGCCCCCGTCCAGCGGGCCCGGCCCCGCCACTCCTGCGGGCGGCGCAGCCGTACCACGGCCTCCACCAGCGGCATCTTGACCGCCTGCCGCAACGCCGCGCGCTGATCGTCCGGCAGGTCCGGCACCAGGTACGGGATGACCATGTGCCAGCAGGCCAGGATCGCCGCCCCGGCGCGCACGGTCCTGACGGCGTGCCCGTCGAAGTAGCCCACGACCACCCCGGCCCCGTCGTCGCGCACCGACACCACCGGGCTCGACAGCCGGAACCGCGCCCCCGGCATGCGCCCGGCCATCCGCGCCACCAGCGACCGCACACCCCCGGTCAGCCGGTACGCGGGCCGCTCCCACTCCTGCTTGACCGTGGGCGAGTTGAACCGCGACGGCTTGCCCCGGTCCAGTCCGAGCCCGCCGAACCCCGGG
Organism: Nonomuraea sp. NPDC023979; assembly: GCF_040639085.1. Lineage (NCBI taxonomy): Bacteria > Bacillati > Actinomycetota > Actinomycetes > Streptosporangiales > Streptosporangiaceae > Nonomuraea > Nonomuraea sp. NPDC023979. The sequence continues at coordinate 46,622 of NZ_JBEZZG010000034.1, read as the reverse complement.
TACGCGCTCGCCCAGGCGTCGATCGCGCCGAAGGCCCGCGTCCCGTAGCCCCAGGCCGCGCTGGACATCGTCCGGCAGAACCGCTCCACGTCCGGATGCGCCCGGCACACCTCCAGCAGGAACGCCGAGTACGTCAGGCCCGCCAGCCGCTCCTCCTTCTCCTCCTGCGACAGCCCGGGGAACCAGTCCGGCGGGTCCCGGTGCAGCCGCACCAGGTCCCGCCTGGCCTGCCCGGCGATCGGCAGCCGCCCGGCCCACGCCTCGACGTCGCCGTCCTGCCCGACCAGCACGTCGGACCCGAAGCTCTCCCGGTCGCACATCACGCTGTCGTACGCCCGCGTCCTGACCGTCGTCCCGGTGGACTCGGCGGGGACGCCGAGCTCCTCGACGAGCGCCCTGGCCTCGGGCGTGCGGATCACGGCCCCGGGCCAGCCGCCCGGCCGCAGCTCCTCGCCGCGCGTGTGGCCGCCGAGCTCGTCGTGGTTGTCCAGCACGAGCACCCGCGCCCCGGGCTCGCGGCGCAGCCACGCGTAGGCCGCGCTGACGCCGCTGACGCCGCCGCCGACCACCACCAGGTCGTACTCCTCGCCGGTGGGGGCGCCGGGGTCCGCGTACTGCCAGAACCGGCCGTCACGCAGCGCGTGCGGCACGCTGAGCGCCTGCGCGGTGTCGCCCCGCAGGCCGCCGGCCGGCCCGGTGAGCCCGGTGAGCCCGGCCGGTCCGGTCAGGTCCGCCGGGCCGCCGGCGGCGAGGGCCGCGTCCGGTGACGCCAGCATCGCGGCGCCCGCCGTCACGGCGACGCCGTCGAAGAAGTCGCGGCGCGAAATGGACGGTCCGGTGAAGTCACTCATCCCGCGATCATCGAAACTCCGGTACGAATGCCGCGTCATGCCGCGCAGAAGGCCGGGCAACATTTTGCAGGACCTGGTACCGGAAATTCCCCTTTGCCGCGCCGCAAAGGGCTCACTGACCAGGGCTTACGCGACAAAGCCTCACAATTTCGCGTTGCCCGGCTCCGGCACTCGGACTTCCCTTAGCGTTTATCCAATGCCGTGCCGACGAATGGAGCGACCATGCTCAGGGCCCTTTCCGCAATATGTCTCACCATGACCGCCATGACCGCCATGACCGGCTGTTCCGCCGACGAGCCCCCCGCCCAGAGCAAGCCCGAGGCCGCCCCGCCCGCCGCCTCCACCGCGCCCCAGGCAGGCAAGCTCCGCACCGCCCTGCTCCCCGCCCCCAAGGGCATGCGCGTCGCGTACGGGCCCGAGATCGGCACCTTCGGCAGCCTGAAGTCCGTCAAGGAGGGCCTGGCCGCCGTCCGCCAGACCAAGCTCGACCGCCCCGAATGCGCCGGCGCCACCCAGCTCGACCCGGCCAAGCCCGAGATCGCCGGCGCCCCGGCCGCCGTCATCGCCTTCGCCTCGCCGCGCGGCTCCATCACCCAGGCCGTCGTCGAGCTCCCGCGCGGCGCCTTCCCGGTCGCCCTCCCCAAGCAGTGCACCGCCTACCACGCCGACGTGCAGGGCACCAAGGTCACCTACCGCACCCAGCACCTCGCCATGCCGCGCCAGGGCGACGAGTCGCGCGCCTACCTGACCACCGCCACCGGCGGCGACCGCAACGCCCAGATCGGCTCGGTCGTCATCCGCCGGGGCAACGTCGTGATGAGCCTCATGGTCGTCGGCCAGAAGGTCAAGCGCGCCGGCCTCATGGAGCTCGGCCGCCTCGCCGACCACAACCTCTCCCGCGCCACCGCCTGACCAGACCCGAACGGGGTGAGGGCCGGGCGGGGTGAGGACCGGGTGGGGTGAGGTCCGATCGGAGGGTGAGGGCCGGGCGGGTCAGGGGTGCCAGCCCTGTTCGACCGATCGGCGGCAGCGGTCGGGGGTGTCGCCGGCGCTGACGAAGAGGGCGGTCAGCAGGGGGACGCCGTGCGCAAGGGTCTGCGGCGGCAGGGGGCCGGTGGCGACCAGTGACACCAGGCCGTGTCCGATCATCCAGCTCTGCGTGGCCAGCTCCAGCGGGTCGACGCCGGCGCGGAAGCGGCCGGCCGCCCGGGCGCGGTCGACGCCGGTGACGAGGCAGTGCAGGGTGTCGTCCGCGGCGGCTGCGTCCGCCAGCTCGAAGCGGGCGTCGAACATCACGCGATACAGGTCGGGGCAGGCCAGGGCGTTCGAGAGGTAGGCCGCGCCGAGTGCCGCGAGGTCGCGTACGGGGTCGTCCGTGGGGGTGACGGCGGCGAGGCGGGCGGCGAGCCGGGTGAAGCCTTCCTGGCGCATCGCGGTCCACAGGCCGTCCATGCCGTCGAAGTACGTGTAGACGGCCATGGTCGACACGCCGGTGCCGGCGACCAGGGAGCGGAGCGTGACGGGCTCCCGGGCGGCGAGCATCTGGGCCGCCCGGTCGATGAGCAGGGAGCGGATCGCCGGGTCCTTCGTTCGCGCCATGTCCCCACAATACATAGCGCTGCTATGTTATGAGCGGATGCCCGACGAGCGAAGGAGCAGGGATGAGCGTGACGCTGGTCAACCCGGACGGGTTGCCGAAGCCGGAGGTCTACCGCCAGTTGTCGATCGCCAGCGGGTCGAGGCTGGTGTTCCTGGCCGGGCAGGTGGCGCGTGACGCCGACGGGACGCCGGTGGGCGCGGGGGACCTGGCGGCCCAGGTCGAGCAGGCGTACCTCAACATCGGCACGGCGATGGCCGCGATCGGCGGGTCCTTCGACGACGTGGCCAAGCTGACCGTCTACGTCGTCGACTGGACTCCCGACAAGATGCCGCTGCTGGGTGAGGGCGTCGCCAGGGCGGCGGCCAGGCTGGGCGTCGACCCGGTCAAGCCGATCACGCTGCTGGGCGTGGCGGCGCTGGGCGAGCCCGACCTGCTGGTGGAGGTGGAGGCCACCGCCGTCCTCGACTAGGACGTAAACAGGCGTACCAGGACGTGCTAGGACTGCCGGATGTGGGCCAGGAGCAGGGCCAGGGGGCGCGGCACGCGGTCGAGGTCCAGGGCGTCGACGAGCAGGCTGGAGTAGCGGATCTTGCGGCCGCTGCCCGACCCCATGAACCGGCGGAGCTGGTCGTGTGTGTTGCCCGCGCGCCAGGCGGGCTGCCGCTGGAGCGTGCGGAACGAGCCGAGGTCGCCCTCGGCGTCGATGACCCGCTCGACGGCGTCGGTCCCGAGCGCGCGGATGAGCTCGTCCTCCAGGTCGGCGACGCAGACGAAGAACCCGAGCGCCTCCAGGCCGTCGCGGCCGAGGTCGGCGCCGAGCCCGGCGCGCTCCAGGGCCTTGCGGAAGTCGCCTTCCTCCCCGGCGTCGCACAGACCGGCCAGGCGGAGGCCGAGCCCGGCGGGGCCGTACTTGCCGACGTAGGCGCCGATGTTCGTGGCGCCGCCCATCGCCACCGGGGAGACGCCCTCGGCGGCCAGGTCGAGGCCGTGGCGCCGGGCCAGCGCCTCGACCGCCGCCCTGTCGCTCTCGCCCTCAAGAAGGATCACGGTACGCGTGTTGCTCACGGGCCCAGCCTCGCACCGGACCCGGAGGGATTCATCCCCTTTATCAGATGAGCACGTGGTCGTCCGGCCGCCCGACGAAGGAGAACTGGGCGTTGCGGGTCAGCTTGATGTGGTCCGCCTGCCAGGTGTGCATGGAGGCGTCGGCGCTGCGCCAGTAGACGAAGTTGAACCGGTCGGCCGAGTAGATCTTGACCCCGTCCTCCTTGAGGCGGCGGACCAGGTGGGTGTCCTCGCCCCGCGTCAGGTCGGGGAACTGGTAGGAGCGGAACATGTCGGCCTTGCCGAGGAACGAGCCGCCCTGCACCAGGAACGAGTAGCGGTGCTCCAGGCCGGGCAGGCGGAGCATCGTGGTGTTGGTGCCCTCGAAGTAGGAGTAGTGGGCGCCCTTGCCGGTCAGCTCGGCGTCGGTGTAGTCGAAGGAGCGGGCCAGGTCCGACAGGTAGTGCTCGCCGTACAGGTTGTCGTCGTCCATCTTGGCGATCAGCTCGCCCTCGGCGGCGTCGATGCCCAGGTTCATGCAGGCGCCGAGCGAAAGCTCGGGGGCGGCGGGCAGGACGACGACGTCGGTGATGCCGGCCATGCGGGCCTTGTCGGCCACCACGACGGGGTCGATGTCGAGGCCGTGCAGCACCATGACGAGCTGGAGCGGCCGGTGGATCTGCTTGGCCACCGAGGAGATCGCGTGCTCGATCTGCGAGGCGCGGTTGGTGGGCAGCACGACGGAGATCGACCGGGTGCGCGGCGTGACGGGGCGGCCGAGAAGCTGGAGGATCTGGTCCACCCGGTGCGAGAACAGGTGCTTGTCGAACACCTCGCGCATCGCCAGGTGCCCCATCCGGGCGCGCAGCTCGGGGCTGTTGATCAGGTGCAGGACCTGGTTGTACGACTCGATCGGCTCGCGGGCGATGGGGACGAGGTCGCCGAACGTCTCCTCGATGGCCCGGGACCAGCCGGAGACGACCGGGGTGGCGCAGGCCGACAGCTCGAAGACGCGCCGCGCGCACATGGTGGGCGAGTCCAGCACCGAGTTGACGTTGAGGAAGACCTTGTACATCCGGTACGCGGCGAGCATCTGGTCGTAGGGGAGCTCGCCGACGATGTGCGGGCGGTACTTCTCCGGCCAGGCGTACTTCTCGTCCACCTCGCCGTTGCGGGCGAAGATGTGCAGGCCGAGCTCGCGGACGGGGTCGAGGACGATCTCCATCTGCTCGCGGCGCTCGGGGTGCTTGTCGCGGAAGTACATGCCGCCGAAGACGACGTCGTGCAGGCGGCCCTGCTTCTGCTGGATCGGGTTGTGCACGCGCGGCTGCGCCGCGAACTGCAACACATCAACCCGATCATGTCCCAATATTTCGCGATATTTCGGCACCATGTCGCCGTCGCACGTGAACACGTAGTCGAACAGCTTGGCCGTGTCGATGAAGAAGTCGAAGTTGGGCGGATCTTCCTTGTTCCAGAAGACCGTGGGAATGCCCTCCGCCTTGCACCAGGCGACCAGCTCCCGCAACGGCTCCTTGGGCGCGTTGGTCCCGGTCATCTGGTAGCGCCAGCGCCCCTGGTTGCCGTGCCAGGCCGACTCGCAGAACAGCAGGTCGGGCCGCCGCTCGGCGAAGATCTCCGGCCAGTCCTTGAGCCCGAACTCGATCTGGTCCCATTCGTAGCGGAACGCCATCCTGGAGAAGTCGTCCAGGATCACGGCCACCTTCAGGTCCGGCCGGTTGACCGGGCCGAGCGGCCACTTGACCGGCGGGATCTCGACCCGGGGCGGCCGCTTCCCGGCGGCCTCGACGACCTCGGTGACCGGGACGGGCGGCTTGGGGGCGCGCTCGCGGGAGCGGACGGCGTCGAGCACCCTGCCGGGGCTCTTGGACCCGATCGCCTCGCCGAGCTTGAACGTCCGCTTGGCCTGGGTGGCCTCCAGCTTCCAGGTGGCGTAGGCGGCCTTGGCCTCGGCGATCTCCAGCCGCCTGCGCAGCTCCACGACCTCCGCCTCGTAGCGCTCGACGACCTTGCGCTCCTCAGGCAGCCAGTTGACGGGACCGAGCCGCTGGAACGCGGGCTCTTCTGGGGTTTCGGCCATGAGGTATCGCCTATCGCTCTGCGGAGGATTGTCATAGTACGGCGGACACCGTACGAAATGGGGGTTTTACTCGGATCGGGTCCCCTGGGCGGCGGGCGAGAGGTTGTCCCCCTTCAGCCAGGCCGAGATCACCCGGGCGATGCGCGGCCCGGCGGCGCCGTCCCACAGCGGCGGCAGCTCGCCCGAGGGCGTGACCGCCCCGTCGGCCAGCGCCTTCTCGGCGGCGGCCGGCAGCAGGGCCGGGGTGACCAGCCGGTTGGTGCCGTGCGTGATCGTGACCGGGCGCTCGGTGTTGGGCCGCACGGTCAGGCAGGGCACGCCCAGCATGGTCGTCTCCTCCTGCACGCCGCCGGAGTCGGTGACGACCAGCGCGGCGCCCCGTACGAGTGAGAGAAAGTCCACATAGCCCAGCGGGTCGACCACCTTGATCGACGGGCCGTCCACGAGCCCCGCCTCGGCCAGCCGGGTGCGGCCGCGCGGGTGGATCGGCACCACGATCTGGATCTGCCGCGACACCTCCAGCACGGCCGAGACCAGCTCACGGGCCGCCTCGGGGGTGTCGACGTTGGCCGGGCGGTGCAGCGTCGCCACGGCGTAGCGGCCGGTCAGGCCCAGCCGCTCGACGACCGGAGCCGGGTCCAGCGACGGCAGCGCCGAGAACAGGCTGTCGATCATCGGGTTGCCGACCAGGTGCACCTTGGAAGCGGGCACGCCCTCGGCCGCGAGGTGCGACAGCGCGTCAGGGGAGGTGGCGAACAGCAGGTCGGACAGGGAGTCGGTGACGATCCTGTTGACCTCTTCCGGCATGCCGCGGTCGAACGAGCGCAGCCCCGCCTCGACGTGCGCGGTGCGGATGCCGAGCTTGGCGCAGACGAGGATGGCGGCCAGCGTCGAGTTCACGTCGCCGTAGACGACCACCAGGTCGGGCTGCTGTTGCTCGAACGTCTCCTCCAGGCCGACGAGCAGCGCGGCGGTCTGCTTGGCGTGGCTGCCGGAGCCGACGCCCAGGTTGGCCACCGGCTCGGGCAGGCCCAGGTCGGCGAAGAACACGTCCGACATCAGGGCGTCGTAGTGCTGACCGGTGTGGATGATGCCCTGCCGCACGCCGAGCTCGCCGAGTGCTCGCACCACCGGGGCCGCTTTCACGAAATTGGGACGAGCGCCCAGAACGTGCAGGACCAGGGGGTTCTCCCTCATTGACCTCGCCTTTCATAGCGGAAGGGAAAAAACGCTGCCTATGGTACGGTCACCGCGTGGCATCCGACGCCAGTCGTCAAGACTCCTCAAAAGTTTCCGCTGGGGTTTCCGCGAAGTCTGCCCGTGCCGGCGTCGGTGGACTTCTGAAGGGCTTCATCCAGCATCCGATCATCGTGACCCGCGTCGTCGTGACGAAGGTGCGGGCCGATCCGGTCAGGGCCGCCCAGGCGGCGGCAGACGCCATGCCGCCGCGCCTGCGTCCGGTCGTGGGCAGCGTCGCCTGGCCCGCCGCGCGCAAGGCCCGGCACATCGCCCGCAAGCTCGGCATGCGCATGGTCCGCGCGCCCTGGGACGAGGCCAAGGAGCACTGGAACACCGGCCGCGTCAGCCAGGCCGGTGACGTGCTGGAGCCGTTCGTCAAGTACCCGTTCGTCAAGCGCCGCTACCAGTACTACCGGGGCGAGCTGGCGGCGATCAGTCCCGACCCGATCCCGCCGGGCCCCAAGGTGGCGATCCTGGAGCGGGTGGCCGGGCGGGTGGTCCACCTGGTCACCAACGCGCTGCCCTACACGCAGGCCGGCTACACGGTTCGCACCCACCGCATCGTCACCGCGCAGAAGGCCGCGGGCCTCGACCCGCACGTGGTGACGAGCTGGGGCTGGCCCATGCTCCAGGGCCACGCCGACGCCTCCCCGTACGAGGAGATCGACGGCATCCCCTACTACCGCCACATGCCCGACGGGCACGGCGAGGTGCCGTTCGAGATGCACGGCCGCATGGTGAGGGGCGCCGACTCCGTCACCACGCTGGTCGCCCAGCTCCGGCCGCAGGTGCTGCACGCCGCCACCGACCACCGCAACGGCTCGGTGGCCCACGCGGTGCGCGAGCGCACCGGCACGCCGTTCGTGTACGAGGTGCGCGGGTTCCTGGAGGAGACCTGGGCCTCGCGTGACCCGGTCCGCATCGGCAGCCAGCGCCACGTGCTCCAGCGCGAGCGCGAGGCGTTCCTGATGAACGAGGCCGACGCGGTCGTCACGCTGGCCGAGACGATGGCGGCGGAGATCGTCGAGCGGGGCGTGCCCCGCGAGCGCATCCACCTGGCCCCCAACGCGGTCGACGACGCGCTGCTGACCGCCCACTACGACGGGGCGTCGTTCCGCCGCGAGATGGGCATCGGCGACAAGGAGATCGTCGTCGGCTCGGTGTCCAGCATCGTCGCCTACGAGGGATTCGCCACACTGCTGCGCGCGGCGGCGCTGCTGCGCGACGAGGGCGCCCCGGTGCGGGTGCTGCTCGTCGGCGACGGCACCGAGCGGGCCAACCTGCTGGAGCTCGTCGAGGAGCTGGGCCTGACCACGGCGATCCTGCCCGGCCGGGTCGGCCCCGACGAGGCGCTGCAGGCCCAGGACGCCATCGACATCTTCGTCTGCCCCCGCGAGGACCTGCGGGTCACCCGGCTCGTCACGCCGCTCAAGCCGGTCGAGGCGATGGCGCTGGGCAAGCCCGTGGTGCTCAGCGACCTGCCGGCGCTGTCCGAGCTCGTCGGCTCCGACGGGGCGGGCATGCTGGTGGCGCCCGGCGACCCGGAGGCGCTGGCCAAGGCGCTGGCGGGGCTCGCCCAGGACCCGGCCAAGCGCGCCGAGATGGGCGAGGCCGGACGGGCGGAAGTCGCGGCGAAGCGCACGTGGAGCCGCGTTGCCGAGACATATCAGGCTCTCTACCGATCGCTTGCCGAATGATGACCTACGGATTGGCTGTCTGTTGTGACGGGTTCGGTCGCATTAGGCGTGAGCTAGGTGGACTTGAGATAACCTTTGCGACCATGAAGTGTTGTTTCCGGCTCTCCAAGGCACTGCTGTGACAGAAATCGACTTGGCTGTCATCGGTCTGGGCTACGTCGGCATGCCTCTCGCCAAAGAGGCTGTGGCCGCCGGGCTGCGGGTCGTCGGCGTGGACGTCGACCCCCGGAAGATCGACGCGCTCAACGCCGGGCAGTCCTACATCGATGACCTGACCGACGCCGACCTCGAGCACATGCTGGCCAACGGTTTCCGCGCCACGCTCGACGAGTCCGTACTGGCCCGGAGCAACACGATCGTCATCTGCGTGCCGACGCCGCTGGATGAGGACCACCGCCCCGACCTGTCCGCGGTCGAGGGCGCCACCCAGACCGTCGCGCGCAACCTCACCAAGGACACGCTCGTCGTCCTGGAGTCCACCACCTGGCCCGGCACCACCGACGAGGTGGCCCGCCCGCTGCTCGAAGCCTCCGGCCTCGTCGCCGGCGAGGACTTCCACCTGGCCTTCTCGCCCGAGCGCATCGACCCGGGCAACCCCAAGTACGGCCTGCGCAACACCCCCAAGGTCGTCGGCGGCTACACGCTGACCTGCCGCGACCGGGCCACGGCCTTCTACGGCCAGTTCATCGAGCAGGTCGTCCCGGTCAGCGGCACCCGCGAGGCCGAGATGGCCAAGCTGCTGGAGAACACCTACCGGCACGTCAACATCGCGCTCGTCAACGAGATGGCGATCTTCTGCGACGAGCTCGGCGTCGACCTGTGGGAAGCGATCGAGGCGGCGGCGACCAAGCCGTTCGGGTTCCACAAGTTCCTGCCGGGGCCGGGCGTCGGCGGGCACTGCATCCCCGTCGACCCGTCCTACCTGTCCTACACGGTCCGCAAGCTCGGCTACCCGTTCCGGTTCGTCGAGCTGGCCCAGGAGATCAACGAGCGGATGCCGTCGTACGTGGTGGCCCGCGTGCAGCGCCTGCTCAACAGGCACAAGAAGGCAGTCAACGGCGCCAGGGTGGTCCTGCTCGGCGTAACCTACAAGCCGGACATCGCCGACGAGCGTGAAACCCCGGCCCTGCCCGTGGCGCGTGCGCTGCTGGAGCTGGGGGCCGAGCTCACGTTCGCGGACCCGTACGTCAAGGAGTGGTCGGTAGACGGCACGCCCGTCGGGCGTGAGGAAGATCTGGCCCAGGCCGTGGCCGACGCCGACGTGACGCTGCTGTTGCAGCAGCACGCCGCGTTCGACCTCGGCATGGTCGAGGCTAAGGCCCGGCTCGTGCTCGACACCCGCGGTGTTCTCACCGAGGGTGAACGCGTCGAGCGGCTGTAGCGACGGAAGGCTGCGCGCAGTGCACGTGCTCGTCATGACGGTGGTGCATAACCCCGAGGACGCGAGAATTCTGCATAGGCAGATCCGCGCACTCGTGGATGCCGGTCATGAGGTCACGTACGCCGCCCCCTTCACCGCCCACGGCGTGGTGCCGAGGCCGTGGGTGAACGGCGCCGACCTCCCGAGGGCCGTCCAGCGCAAGAGGCTGTCGGCCACCTGGCAGGCCCGCAGGCTGTTCAAGCGGATGCGCGGCAAGGTCGACCTGGTGCTGATCCACGACCCTGAGCTGCTGTTCGCCGTCTGGGGCGTGCGCAACAGGCCGCCGGTCGTGTGGGACGTGCACGAGGACACCCCGGCGACGCTGTCGCTCAAGCCGTGGCTGCCCGCGCCGCTGCGCCCGCCGGCGCGCTTCCTGGCCCGCATGCTGGAGGGCGCCGCCGAGAGCAACCTGCACCTGCTGCTGGCCGAGACGGCCTACGCGGGGCGGTTCAAGCACGCCCACCTGATCGTGCCGAACGAGACGTGGGTGCCCGACTCGGTGACGCCGCCGGGCGACGACCGGGTGGTCTACCTCGGCTGGCTGTCCAGGGCGCGCGGGGTGATGGAGTCGATCGAGGTCGCCAAGCTGCTCCAGCCGTACCGGGTGACGGTCGAGCTGATCGGCTACGCCGACCCGCAGAGCCGGCCGCTGCTCAACCAGGCGGTCGCCGACGGGCTGCTGGAGTGGCGCGACTTCATGCCGAACGACGAGGCGCTCAAGCGGCTCGACGGCGCGCTGGCCGGCCTGTCGCTGCTGCACGACGAGCCGAACTACCGCCACTCGATGCCCACGAAGATCGTGGAGTACATGGCGCACGGCATCCCGGTGATCACCACGCCGTCCCCGCGCGCGGTCGAGCTCGTGGAGCGCTACGAGAGCGGCGTCGTGGTGCCCTGGGAGGACCCGAAGGCCGTGGCCCAGGCGGTGCTGACCTTGAGGGACGACGTGCGCGAGCGCCGGGCGCAGGGCGCGCGCGGCTACGCGGCGGCACGCGCGAACCACCACTGGCCCAACTCCGCCAAGCGGTTCGTCTCGCAGCTCGAAGCCTGGGCCGGCGTCAAGCGATAAGCGTTTATCCCGGGCAGATCATGAGGGCGGTAGGTTCCTGAACGTGCGCTGGCTCTTCGTACTCCTGGGGGCAGCGATCCTGGCCGCGGTGGGGGCCGTGATCGTGGTGCTGCCCGACGACGAACCCGTCAGGACCGCCACCCGCACCGCGCGCCCGACGCCGAGCGAGACCGAGCGGACCCCGTCGGTCCCCGGCTTCACCGACCCGTGCGGAACGTTCGACACCGGCGAGAAGGCCCCGTACGCCGTCACCGGCTACTGGGTGACCCCCCGGTCCAACCCGTGCACCTGGCGCCGCCAGTTCCAGGAGATCCACCAGGTCGGCGGCGACACCGTCATCAGGATCGGCTACGGCCTGCAGTACCGCACGGTCGACGACGACGGCTTCGTCCAGGCCAAGGACGGCACCGTCGACGCCCGCTACGAGGACTGCGTCGAGGACGGCCTGTCCTGCCACGCCGCCGCCGTGCGCGACCTGGAGGCGGCCAACCCGGACAACCGCATCGGGCGCACGTACGTCTACCGCACCGACGAGTCGTTCGGCCCCGGCCTGTTCAGGTGCGCGCCGATGGAGCGCACGATCCGGGGCGGCAAGCACCTCTACTTCCGCGTCCTGGCCCCGATGGACGGCTCCGACGACCCGACCTGCGACTTCAGCCGGGCCAGGACGTACGACCTGATCCTGATCGCGGGCGCGCCCGAGGACAGCCTGACCGAGCTGCTCGACCTGGGTGACCGGTTCGGCGTGCGGGTGTTCCCGGCGTTGCCGCTGGCGCCGCGCGACCCGAAGGTGCAGATCAGGGCCAACCCGGAGCATCTGGGCACGCTGACCACGCTCACCCGGCGCATCCTCCAGGACTACGGCGCGCGCTTCGCCGACCGCGGGTCGCTCGGCGGCGTCTACCAGCCGTTCGAGGTGCAGATGAGCGAGTCGCTGACCGACGAGCACCCGACCCTCCAGGTGTACGCCGACCAGCACAAGATCGTCCAGCAGGAGCTGCCGGAGAAGCCCATCCTGATCAGCCCCTACCTCGACGCGCGCAAGCGGGTCGCCTTCGGCCAGACGCCCGCCCAGGTCGCCGCCGCGTTCAAGGCGCTGACCAGGACCGGGGTCGGCATCATCGCCCCGCAGGACAGCCGCGGCACCGGCAAGGTGGGCCTGTTCTGGCCCGACCAGCGCGACGAGGAGGTGGACGAGCGGCTGCGCTCCATCGTCGGCGAGACCACGTACGGCATCGCCTACCACGGCTCCACCCGCGACTACTACCGCGAGATGGCGACCGCCCGCGAGGAGATGCTGGAGGCCGGCTTCAACGTGCAGCTCTGGGCGAACGTGGAGGCGTTCGAGCCGTCCGGCGACAAGCCGTGCGCCCCCCAGGGCACCCGGGGCAAGACCGACAAGAAGCGCCTCGACCAGGCCGTCACCATGGCCGGCCGCTACGTGCAGAAGATCGTCTCGTACATGTGGAGCGACTACATGACCTGCGGCACGCCGTCGCTGGAGAGCGAGCTCAAGAAGGACTGGCAGCGGCCCATCGCCGTCGACGCCATCAGGCGCGCCCGCGCCCCCCAGGACGGCGTCGAGGTGCGCGGCTACAACCTCAAGGACGGCACCGTCAGCATCGAATGGTCCGGCGGCTCCAGGGAGATCGTCGTCGCCGAGGCCGGCTGGCTGGACCTCGACCCGCTGGAGGAGCTGCCCGAGCACATGGTCACGGCCTGGGTGCCGTTCGACTGGACGCTGGTCCCGGCCGGGGAATGGGTCAGGATCCGCGTCAGGACCGCGGCGGGCCAGGAGACCACCGAGCCGCTGCACGTCCGCATCGCGGCCTGACCGGCGCCGGGGCCGTGTAACGTGCCTGGCATGGTTCCGAGCATCCCGGTCAGCGTCGACCTGGTCGTGCTCACCGTGCGACACCAGGCGTTGAGCGCGCTCGTGTGGCGGCGCGACAACCCGCCGTTCCTGCGCCGCTGGTCGCTTTCGGGCGGGTTCATCCAGCTCGACGAGGACCTGCCGGCCGCGGCCCACCGCATCCTCGCCGAGCGCGCCGGCCTCCCGGGCGCCCCCGTCCACCTGGAGCAGCTCCAGACCTACGGCTACCCCGACCGCGACCCCCGCCAGCGCGTCCTCAGCGTCGCCTACCTCGGCCTGGCCCCCGACCTGCCCGCCTCGGAGAAGGCCCACATGAGCTGGCAGCCGGTCGACACGCTGACCGTCATGGCCTTCGACCACCGCCGCATCATGCTCGACGGCGTCGAGCGGGCCCGCAGCAAGCTCGAATACACCGCGCTCGGCGCCGCCTTCTGCCCGCCGGAGTTCACGGTCGCCGACCTGCGCCGCGTGTACGAGATCGTCTGGGGCCGGACGCTCGACCCGCGCAACTTCCACCGCAAGGTCACCAAGGCCGAGGGCTTCCTCGTCGAGACCGGCGCCACCACCACCCGCGACGGCGGCCGCCCGGCCAAGCTCTACCGCCGCGGCCCCGCCGAGCTGCTGCATCCCCCGATGCTGCGCTCCCTCAAGGAGTGACCGGGAAGGCCCCCGACCGGCTGCCATAAGGTAAGGCCATGCCTCGTTTCCGCACGATTCTGGACACGATGCCCGCCTACAAGCCGGGCAAGGCCGTCACCACCCCCGACGGCCGGTCGTACAAGCTGTCCTCCAACGAGTCGCCCTACGACCCGCTGCCTTCGGTGGTGGAGGCGATCGCCGAGGGGGCACGGCAGGTCAACCGCTATCCCGACCCCGGCGCGATCAAGCTGACCGAGGCGATCGCGGAGCGGTTCGGGGTGCCGTTCGAGCACATCGCGCTGGGCGCCGGGTCCGTGACGGTGGCGCAGCAGCTGTTCGAGACCGTGGGCGAGCCGGGCGCGGAGGTCGTCTACGCGTGGCGGTCGTTCGAGGCGTACCCGCTGCTGGCCGACCTGTCCGGCACCACGTCCGTACGGGTGCCGCTGTCCGACGAGCAGCACGACCTCGACGCCATGGCGGAGGCGATCACGCCCGAGACCCGCATGGTGTTCGTGTGCAACCCGAACAACCCGACCGGCACGGCGGTCCGCGAGCGCGAGCTGGTGGCGTTCCTCGACCGGGTGCCGCAGGACGTGCTGGTGGTGCTGGACGAGGCCTACCGGGAGTACGTGCGCGACGAGTCGGTGCCCGACGGCCTGACCCTCTACCGCGACCGGCCCAACGTGTGCGTGCTGCGCACGTTCTCCAAGGCGTACGGGCTGGCGGGGCTGCGGGTCGGCTATCTGGTCGGGCACGAGCCGGTGGCGACGGCGGTGCGCAAGACGATCATCCCGTTCGCGGTCAACCACCTGGCGCAGATCGCCGCGATCGCCTCGCTGAAGGCCGAGGACGAGCTGCTCGAACGGGTCGACGCGGTGGTCAAGGAGCGCACCCGGGTGCGCGAGACGCTCATCGCCCAGGGCTGGGCGGTGCCGCCCACGGAGGCGAACTTCGTCTGGCTGCGCACCGGCGAGCGCACGATGGACTTCGCCGCCGCCTGCGCGGTGGAGGGCGTGGCGGTGCGGCCGTTCGAGGGCGAGGGCGCCCGGGTCTCGATCGGCGACCCGGAGGCCAACGACGCCTTCCTGAAGGCCGCGGGCGCGTTCCTGAAGGGCTAGGGCCTGTCCCGAGGGGTCAGACCTTCACCGCCTCCCCTTCGGCCTTCCTGGACGCTCTGGAGCGTCGCTCGGTGGACACCACGAGGGCGACGCCCACCAGGATGACCAGACCGCCCAGTACGATCTGACCGGTCACCTGCTCGTCGAGCACGAGCATGCCGAGGAGCACCGCCACGACCGGGTTGACGTAGGCGTACGTCGACACGAGCGAGATGGGCGCGTTGCCGAGCAGCCAGCTGTAGGCGGTGAAGCCGATCAGCGAGCCCACGAGCACCAGGTAGGCCAGCGCCGCCCACGAACGGCCGGAGACCGCGGCGAGGTCGAGCCGCTCGCCGGCCGTCAGGCCCACGGCGATCATGCCGGCGCCGCCGACCACCATCTCGATCGTGCTGGCGGCGAACGGGTTGGCGGGCATCTGGATGCGGCCCGACAGGAACGAGCCGATCGACCAGGACGCGGACGCCACCAGGATCACCACGACGCCGGCCGTGTCGCCGGTCGCGCCGCCGCTCAGCGACACCGCGGCGACCCCGGCGAAGCCGACGAGCACCCCGGCGAGGGTGAGCACGCCGGGCCGGTCCCTGGCCGCGATGCGGAAGACCACCAGCCACAGCGGCACCGAGGCGACGAGCAGGGCGGCCAGGCCGCTGGATATGTGCTGCTCGGCCACCGCGACCATGCCGTTGCCGCCGGTCAGCAGCAGCAGGCCGACGAGCGCGGCGCCGCCGAACTGCCGGCGCGTCATCCGGAACGCCGCCGTGCCCTTGCGCACCAGCAGGATCCCGCCGAGCAGCACCGAGGCGGTGATGAAGCGCAGCGCCCCGCTGAGCATGGGCGGCATCGTCTCGATGACGATGGCGATGCCGAGGTAGGTGGAGCCCCAGACCACGTAGACGATGGCCAGCGCTCCCCACACGAGGAGCGAGGATCGCCGGTCAGTGGTGTCACGTGTCATGACTCATGACAATAGACCCCGGCTCCGACAGCTTCCCGGCGGGTACCGGACGAGGAAATCTGGCGAGATCTTATCGATAGTCGGCATTCGTGCCACTTCTCCGCCGGCGCGCGGGCTGACAGCATCGAACCCGTCCCCGACCTGCGAGGAAACGAGAGAAACCATGCCCGTTGCGTCCGTCGTGACCGCCGTGCCCGCCGCCGACACCCCGGCCGCGCTCGCCCACTTCGCCGCCCGCCTGGCCTTCGAGACCGACGTCTCCGACGTGGCCGCCGACCTGGCCGCCGGGGTCACGGGCCTGGTCGTCGTCGACTCGCGCGACGAGAGGAGCTGGGACCAGGGCCACATCCCCGGCGCGCTCCACCTGCCCACCGCCGAGATCGCCGCCCGCGCCCCCGGCCTCGTGCCGCCGGACGCCACCGTCGTGACCTACTGCTGGGGGCCCGGCTGCAACGGCTCCACCCGGGCCGCGCTGGAGTTCGCCAAGCTGGGCTACAAGGTCAAGGAGATGATCGGCGGCTTCGAATACTAGGCCCGTGAGGGGCTGGCCGTCGACTCGATCGACGGGCCCGCCGGTCGCCCGGTGGACCCGCTCACGTGCGCCTGCTGACGGGGAGCGGCGGAGGCTTTTGGTGCCCCCGTCCGAATCCTGTCGATCGGGGGCGTCGCCATTCATACCCGTGTTCCGGCGCGGCCAACCCCTGAATCTCACCCAGAGTGAAGACGACCCACCCCTCACTCGGTGAAGAGGTCCGCTGCCGTACACCCCGCACCCGGTGAAGAGGCCCGCCGCCGTCAGAGGGGGAAGGGATGACGGCGGGCCCGTACCTGGAGGAGAAGCGTCAGCGCGGGCCGAGCTTCTCCACGATGAGCCGGTAGAGCTGGCGCGGGCGCCCGGGCTGCGGCGTGCGGTTCGGCGGCAGCGGCCACGCGAGTCCCTCGTCAACCAGCGTGCGCAGCAACCGCCGAGCCGTACGCGGCGTCACCCCCAGCATCTTCCCGGCGCCCTCGGCGTCCACCACGGTGTCGCCGCCCTCCAGCTTGGCGGCCAGCCGGGCCAGCACCTCGACCCCCTTCGGCTTGAGCGCCGTGGACCCCGTCGGCGGCATCCGGGGCGCGGGGATGAGCGCCCGCCCCTCCCGGTCCACCGCGAACCCCTGGGCCTGCTTGCCCGCCTGCGTGCGCGCCAGCGCGGCCCGTGCGTGCGACTCGGCGTCGTGCGTCGTGCGGCCCATGCCCACGCCCACCTCGACCGCCAGCCCCAGCTCGTCGCGGATCCTGGCCGCGAACGGCAGCACCCGGAACCCGTCGGTGGCCGAGGCGATCGAGCCCCGGGTCGCGGTGACCAGGTAGCTGTGGTCGTCGATCGGCCACACCGTGGCGTTGATCCGGTTGGCCTCCTGGACGAGCAGCCGGTGCAGCGACAGCCGCAGCTCGTCCCGCCAGTAGCGGGGAGCCGCGCGCCGTACCGGCTCGCGCAGCGTCGGCACCTCCACCAGCACGACCGTGAGCTGTGACTCCTCAAGCCGGTGATGCGCGCCCAGCAGCGCGGCCGTGTGCAGCGCGGTGCGCACCGCCGCCGACGTCGGCCGCACCCGGATGACCGGCACGCCCGCCGCCTGCAACCGCTCCGCCACCGCCGGCAGGCACGTCAGCGCCCCCGTCGTGGCGCCCTGGCGCGACAGCCGCTCGTGGAAGGCGGCGATCGTCCCGGTCGCGCCGGGCTCGTCACGGCTGTGCACGTCCGCCGCCGGAATCCCGAGATCGGTATACGCCTCCTCGACGTCGGCCCGGCTGACCACGTCCACGCTGACCCGTTGCGGGTCGACGCGCGGATCCAGCGCCGCCTTGGCCAGTGCCGCCACCAGTGCCGCCCCGCCCAGCTGGACGTACGTGGCGGGCATCGTCAGCACGCCGGAACGCCTCGCCAGGTCGTACGGGACCGGGCTGGCGAACAGACACGCGTCGACGCCCGGGCCGAGCCGGGTCACCTTGTCGGGCGCCTCCTGCTCGTCACGGTAGGCGGCCGCCACGAGACGGCACGGCAGCGGTGCCGCCGCGTGCCCCATGAGCATGACCCGCTCGACCAGATCATGGGGCCCGACCACGCCAATAGTGAGGTCCGGTGTCATGGCGCCCGGGCGTGACACTCGGGGTGTTTCTTCGGCCCTCTCGACCAATGTTCGTCCCATCCTGCGATCCGATGCAGTGCTCTCTTTTGGAACGATCGCTCGCGGGGGCCGTAATGTCACGCCCGACTTTTCCGGAAAGACGTTCTGGTTGACCGTCCGTCAAGGTGTTTTAGCAGCTCAACGAGGTTTTCCAGGCTCTTTTCAGTCTTCGGAAATCTCTCGTGTAATGTCCGCGCCGAGTGCCCGCATTCGCACGGCGAGATCTGCGTGGCCGCGATCGATCAGGTAACCCGAGTCGATGACGGTCTCGCCTTTGGCCGCCAGTCCGGCGAGAACCAGGGCAATACCGGAGCGCAGATCATGGGCGGTTACTCGGGCGCCGGCGAGAGGCGTGGCGCCGCGCACGATCGCCCGGCTGCCGTCGACCTCCACGTTGGCGCCCATCTTGTTCAGCTCGCCGGCCAGGGCGAAACGCCCGTCGAAGATCCGCTCGTGGATGTAGCTGGTGCCGTCGGCCAGCGCGGCCACCGTCATCATCGGCGACTGCAGGTCGGTGGCGAAGCCCGGGTAGGTGTCGGTGATGATGTTGATCGGCCGCAGCGGCCGGTCGCAGCGCACGTGCAGCACCGCGCCCTGGCGGGCGAAGTCGACGCCCATCTGCTCCAGCTTGTAGCGGACGACGCCCAGGTCGAGGCCGGTGCCGACGAGGCTGAGCTCGCCCTGCGTGATGGCCGCGGCCATCGCGAACACCCCGGCGTCGAGCCGGTCGGGCATCACCGTGTGCTCGACGGCGTGCAGCTCCTCGACGCCCTCGACGGTGATGAAGCCGGTGCCGCCGCCGCTGATCCGGGCGCCCATCTTGGTGAGCATGTCGATGACGTCGAGCACCTCGGGCTCCAGCGCCGCGTTCTCGATCACGGTGGTGCCCTTGGCCAAGGCGGCGGCCATGATCAGGTTCTCGGTGCCGGTGTGGGACGGGGTGTCGAGGTAGAGCGTGGCGCCGGTCAGGCCGGACGCCTTGACGTGGATGACGGTCTCGCCCTCGTCCACCACGGCGCCCAGCCGCTTGTAGCCCAGGTAGTGGAAGTCGAGGTTGCGGCTGCCGAGGTTGCAGCCGCCGACGCCCTCGACGATGGCCTCGCCCAGCCGGTGCAGCAGGGCGGGCGTGAACAGCACGGAGCCGCGGAAGCGCCGGGCGATCTCGGCGGGCAGCACCGGCCTGTTCAGGCGGGAGGCGTCGATCACCAGCGTGCGCTCGGACTCGTGCAGCTCGACGTAGGCGCCGACGCACTCGGCCAGCTCGACGGCGCGGCGCACGTCCTCGATGATCGGCACGTTGCGCAGGACGGTGCGGCCCTTGGCGGCCAGCAGGGCCGCGCCGATCATCGGCAGCACGGCGTTCTTCGCGCCCTGGATGAAGGCGGTTCCACGCAGTGCGTTGCCACCGCGCACGCGGTAACGGACCATTCCTGCGGCTCCTTGCAAATTATCGGTGGGGCTAGATCCGGCCAACAGTAGCCGCTATCACCACGTGACCCGGCCGAATCATCCGGTAAAGGAAGTGCCCGTAAGGCGCTCGTAGGCGTCGAGATAGCGCTGCCGGGTGCGCTCGACCACGTGGTCAGGAAGGCGCGGTGGGGGGTTTCCGGAGTTTTTGTCCCATCCGGATTCGGGCGACGTTAGCCAATCCCGGACATACTGCTTGTCGAATGACGGCTGAGAACGCCCCGGCTGCCACTCGTCGGCCGGCCAGAAGCGCGAGGAGTCGGGCGTGAGCACCTCGTCCCCCAGCGTCAGCACCCCGTCGGAGTCCCAGCCGAGCTCGATCTTCGTGTCGGCCACGATGATGCCGCGCTCGCGGGCGATCTCGGCGCCCCGCGCGTAGACGGCCAGCGTGATCCGGCGCAGCTCCTCGGCCGTCTCCGCGCCGACCTCGGCCACCACCCGCTCGAAGGCGATCGGCTCGTCGTGCTGCCCCATCGGCGCCTTCGTCGACGGCGTGAAGATCGGCTCAGGCAGCCGCGAGCCGTCCTCCAGCCCGGCCGGCAGCGCCACTCCCGACACCGTGCCGGTCTCCCGGTATTCGGCCAGCCCGCCGCCCGTCAGATAGCCCCGGGCCACGCACTCCACCTGGACCATCTCCAGCGGGCGCACCAGCACACCACGCGGCTCGGCCCCCCGCGCCACCACGTGGTTGGGCACCACGTCACGCAACTGCTCGAACCACCACAGCGACATCTGCGTGAGGATCGCCCCCTTGTCGGGGATGTCGGGCTCCAGCACGTAGTCGAACGCCGAGATCCGGTCGGAGGCCACCATCAGCAGCAGCCCGTCGTCCGTCTGGTAGAGATCGCGAACCTTGCCGGAATGCAGGTGCTTCATCGGGCGATGTCCGTCCGGTAGTGGGAGCCGCGCAGCTCGACGCGCGAGACCAGCTCGTAGGCGTTGCGCCGGGCGCTGTCCTGGTCGGGACCGGTGCCCACGACGGTCAGCACCCGCCCGCCGGCCGACACGATCCCGCCGTCGCCGTCGCTCGCCGTGCCCGCGTGGAGCACGTACGCGCCGGGCGTCGGCTCCAGCCCGCCGATCACGTCACCCTTGACCGGCGCCTCCGGGTAGCCCTCCGACGCGATCACCACCGCTACCGCCGCGCCGTCGCGGAACACCGGGTCGGGCCCCAGCTCACCGGTCGCGCACGCCATCAGCAGCCCGCCCAGCGGCGTCTCCAGCCGGTCGAGCACCACCTGCGTCTCCGGGTCGCCGAAACGAGCGTTGAACTCGATCACCTTCGGGCCCTTCGACGTCAGGGCCAGCCCCACGTACAGCACGCCCTGGAAAGGCAGCCCGCGCCGGCTCAGCTCCCCGATCGTCGGGTGCACGACCTCGCGCATCACCTGGTCGGTCAGGCCCTCGGGAGCCCACGGCAGCGGCGTGTAGGCGCCCATCCCGCCGGTGTTGGGCCCGGCGTCGCCGTCGTGGGCCCGCTTGAAGTCCTGCGCCGGCTGCAGGGCCACCGCCGTGCTGCCGTCGCACAGCGCGAACAGCGACACCTCGGGCCCGTCGAGGAACTCCTCGATCACCACCCGGCCGCACGCCCGCGCGTGCTCCAGCGCCGCGTCGCGGTCGCCGGTCACCACGACGCCCTTGCCCGCCGCCAGCCCGTCGTCCTTGACCACGTACGGGGTGCCGAACTCGTCGAGCGCCGCCGCGGCCTCCTCCGGCGTCACGCACACCCGGGACCGCGCCGTCGGCACGTCGGCCGCGCGCATGATCTCCTTGGCGAACGCCTTGGAGCCCTCGATCATCGCCGCCTCCCGGGACGGCCCGAAGCACGCGATGCCCGCCTCGCGGACCGCGTCGGCCACGCCGGCCACCAGCGGCGCCTCCGGCCCGACGACGACCAGATCCACCCCCAGCCGCCCGGCCAGCCCCGCGACCTCCTGCGGGTCGAGCGGATCGACGCGGTGCAGGGTCGCGACCTCCCCGATCCCCGGGTTGCCGGGGGCACAATGAAGCTCGCCGACCTGCGGGTCGAGGCGGAGCGAACGGCACAGGGCGTGCTCACGCCCACCGGATCCAATGACTAGAACGCGCACCCGCCCATTCTCGCAGCCCACCGCCCCGAACCGGCCCCGCCCCCGGGAAGCCGCCGGAACCGGTGCGGAGCTCGTCGGCGTGTACGCGGCGCTTGACTGGCGCTCCTGTGGTAAGTTAGGGCGGCTTTCTGGCGTCCCCACGCGATTGGAGGTGGTCCGGGATGAATCCTGGTGATCCCAGCAGTACGTGCTCACCCACGTACTCCCCGAATACCCCCGACCACTCCAATCCGGCAGCCTGATCGTGCCTCCACGCATGCGTGTTGATTGAGGTGACTTTTCGTCGCGCGTGGAGCGTGCCAGGTCGGGCGGAAAGGGACTGCCATGCGCTCGTCCACGCTTTTCCGTCGCATCAACCGTCACCCTGTGCAGCCGCACGCCCCGCGTCAGCGCCCGCAGCCGGTGCGTGAAGCCTGCGTGCCCCCTGTTGACTCCATCGTCGAGTACGGCGCGTACATCGACGGCAAGAAGGCTCCCGCCACCGGCATAGCCGAGTCCGTCGAGCTGGTCCGCGCCCACAACCGCGTGGCCTCGGCCGGGCCCCGGGCGTTCGTCTGGGTCGGGCTGCACGAGCCAGCCGCGCCCGAGGTCGAGTGGCTCGCCGAGGTGTTCGGCCTGCACCCGCTGGCCGTGGAGGACGCGGTCAAGGCCCACCAGCGCCCCAAGGTCGAGCGCTACGGCGACTCGCTGTTCATGGTCCTCAAGACGATCGCGTACCTGGACCACGACGAGCTGACCGCCACGAGCGAGATCATCGGCGCGGGCGAGATCATGGTGTTCCTCGGCGTCGACTTCGTGGTGACGGTGCGTCACGGCGAGCACTGCCCGCTGGCTGAGGTGCGCGAGCGGATCGAGACCAAGCCGGAGCTGCTGGAGCGCGGCCCGGCGGGCGTGCTGCACGCGATCTCCGACCACGTGGTCGACCGCTACCTCCAGGTGGCCGACCTGATGCAGCTGGAGCTGGAGGAGGTCGAGGCGACGGTGTTCGCCGACGTGAGCTCCCGCGACATCAACCGGATCTACCAGCTCAAGCGGGAGATGCTGGAGCTCAAGCGGGCGGTGACGCCGCTCCAGGCGCCGCTGGCGGCGCTGCCCCAGCGGCGGGTGATCCCGTCGGAGATGCGCGAATACTTCCGTGACGTGGGCGACCACCTGTCGAGGGTGTGCGAGCAGGTCGACTCGTCGAACGAGCTGTGCAGCTCGATCCTCCAGGCGGCGCTGGCCCGCTCGAACGCGCTGGCCAACGAGGACATGCGCAAGATCTCGTCGTGGGTGGCGATTCTGGCGGTACCGACGATGATCGCCGGCATCTACGGCATGAACTTCGACTTCATGCCGGAGACCAAGCAGGTGTGGGGCTATCCGGCGGTCCTCGCGGTGATGATCACCGCCTGTGTGCTGCTGCACCGCGGTTTCCGCCGCAACGGCTGGCTCTGACTAGACGCCGACGGGCTTGAGCGGCTCGACGGGGTCGGGCAGCTCCAGGCCCCGTTCGGCCCACACGGCGCGCATGCGGTCGGGATAGTCGGTGACGATCCCGGCCGCGCCGAGGTCGAGCATGCGGGCGGCGAGCGCGGCGTCGTTGACGGTCCACACGGCCACGTCGAGCCCGGCGCGCGACGCCTGCGCCATCAGCTTCTCGTCGACCATCACGTGCTCGGGGGAGAGCGTGGTCGCCCCGGCGTCGCGGGCGGCGGCGGGGATGTCGTCGCCGAGCGGGCCGTTCCAGCCGAGCGTGGCGCGTTCGACGAGCGCGAAGCGGCGCGTGTCGGGCGCGAGCTTGGCGGCGTAGCCGATGATGCGCCAGTCGAAGCTGAGAATCGCGGCGTTGCGCAGCCTGTTGTGTCGGTCGAGCTCGTCGACCACCATCTCGGTGTAGAGCTCGGGGTCGGGCGTGAGCGCGGGCCTGGTGGGGTCGGACTTGAGCTCGACGTGCACCCGTACGCTCTCGGCCGCGTAGGCGTTGACCAGGCCGAGCACGGCGCCGAGCGTGGGCATCCGGGTCTCGGGCATCGCGACCTGGGTGAGCGCGAACGGGTCGTCGGGGTGGCGCGGCAGGCGCACGCCCACGTCGAGCGTGCGCAGTTGCGCGAGCGTCAGCGCGTTGATCGGCTTGCCGACGTACGGGAAGGCGGGGTCGCCGGGCGTGACCGGGCGGGTGTCGGTGCTGGTCACGGCCGAGACCGTGAGGTCGTGCGTCAGCACGAGGCGCCGGTCGGCGGTGAGCGCCACGTCGAGCTCCAGCGCGTGGACGCCGAGCTCCATCGTGCGGCTCATGCCGGGCAGCGTGTTTTCGGGCCAGAGGCCTCTCGCACCCCGATGACCATGTATCTCAACGCGCACACCGGGGACCCTACCTGGCCCGGCGTGCCTTCACGCGCCGCCACGCCGTGCCCATTTTGTACGGTTACGGGCTTTGTTCGTAGGTCCATGAGTAGACGACCTGGTCCCATTCCGGCGAACCGCCCGCGCTTTCGTACGTGGCCTGGGCCGGTTCGTTGTCCTCGCCGGTGGCCGTCCACAGCCCGTAGCAGCCCCGCTCGCGCGCCAGCCTGCCGAGCGCCAGCACCAGCGCCCTGGCGATGCCCTGGCCGCGGTACGCCTCGTCGACGCCGAGCTCGTACAGGAACATCTCGGTGCCCTTGTCGGGGTGGGTCATCTCGACCCCGGTGACCATGCCCGCGGGGACGTCGTCCACGTAGGCGACGAGCAGGTGGTGCCTGTCGTCGGCGAGGAACCTCTCGGTGGCCTCGCGCTCGGGCGCCGCGTCGAAGAGCCGGCCGGCCGCCTCGACGGCCTCGGAGCGGGTGACGCGTCGGATGTCCATGAGGGGGAGAGTAGGCAGCTCATCCCGATGATCGCACCCGAATTTAACGCGATAAATGCAACAGTCTTGCAATAAGATGCACAACCATGACGGGGGCTCTCAAAACTACCCAAATAGACACGGTCAGGGCATGGGTCGACGGGTGGGTGATCTCCCGCGACACCCCGCCCCCCGTGCCCGAACCCTGGGGCTACCGCGTGGACGTCGGCCTGCCCGGCCACCTCGTCCGCCACGTCCTGCCCGCCCCGACACCGGCCCTCATCCAGCACCTGACCGGTACGATCACCGCCCCCGGCACCTGGCTCAAGCTCTGCGCCCCGGCCGACCTGATCGCGCCCTGGCTGCCCGCCGGCTGGGACATCGAGCCGCCCGAGTTCATGATGACCGCCGCGCTGCGCCCCGAGCCCGTCAAGGCGCCCGCCGGCTACACGACGGCCGTCACCACCCGCTCCGGCGTCACCGTCGCCCGCCTCCTCACGACGGCGGGCGAGATGGCCGCACGCGGCCAACTGGCCGTCGCCGGCCGCACCGCCGTCGTCGACCGGGTCGAGACCGCCCCCGGCCACCGGCGGCGCGGCCTCGGCAGCGTCGTCATGCGCACGCTGACAGCCGCCGCCCACGCGGCGGGCGCCACCGGCGGCGTGCTGGTGGCCACCCCCGAGGGCCGGGCGCTCTACGAACGCCTCGGCTGGCGGCTGCACTCGCCGATGACGGCGGCCGTGCTCAGATCAGCGAGCGGATGACCAGCGTCTGGTCACGGCCCGGGCCGACGCCGATCGCCGAGATCGGCGCGCCGCTCATCTCCTCCAGCGTGCGCACGTACGCCTGGGCGTTCGGCGGCAGGTCCTCGAACGTCTTGGCGCCCGTGATGTCCTCCTGCCAGCCGGGGAACTCCTCGTAGATCGGCTTGGCGTGGTGGAAGTCCGTCTGCGTCATCGGGATCTCGTCATGCCGCGTGCCGTCCACGTCGTACGCGACGCACACCGGGATGCGCTCCAGGCCCGACAGCACGTCGAGCTTGGTGAGGAAGAAGTCCGTGACGCCGTTGATGCGGGTCGCGTACCGGGCGATGACCGCGTCGAACCAGCCGCAGCGGCGGTTGCGGCCGGTCGTGACGCCGTACTCGCCGCCCGTCTGGCGCAGCCACTCGCCCATCTCGTCCTCCAGCTCCGTGGGGAACGGGCCGGAGCCGACGCGGGTCGTGTAGGCCTTGAGGATGCCGATCACCCGCGTCAGCCGCGTCGGCGGGATGCCCGAGCCGGCGCAGGCTCCGCCCGAGGTGGGCGAGGACGACGTGACGAACGGGTAGGTGCCGTGGTCGATGTCGAGCAGCGTGCCCTGCCCGCCCTCCAGCAGCACGAACTTGCCCTCGTCCAGCGCCTTGCTCAGCACCAGCGAGGTGTCGGCGATGTGCGGCTTGAGCCGCTCGGCGTAGCCGAGGTACTCCTCCAGGACGGCCTCGGGCTCCAGGCCCCGCCGGTTGTAGAGCTTGGTCAGCACCTGGTTCTTCTCGCCCAGCGCGACCTCGATCTTCTTGGCCAGGATGCCCGGGTCGAGCAGGTCCTGGACCCGGATGCCCACGCGGTAGATCTTGTCGCCGTAGGCAGGGCCGATGCCCCGGCCGGTGGTGCCGATCTTGGCCTTGCCCAGATAGCGCTCCGTGACCTTGTCCAGCGCCTTGTGGTGCGGCATGATCAGGTGCGCGTTGGCGGAGATGAGCAGCCGCTCCGCGGAGATGCCCCGCTCGGCCAGGCCGTCGATCTCCCCCAGCAGCACGCCGGGGTCGATGACGACGCCGTTGCCGATCACCGGGACCACCTCCGGCGACAGGATGCCCGTAGGCAGCAGGTGAAGCGCGTATTTCTGGTCACCGATGACCACGGTGTGACCCGCGTTGTTGCCACCCTGGTAACGGACGACGTAGTCGACGTCGCCACCGAGCAGATCGGTGGCCTTGCCCTTGCCCTCATCGCCCCACTGGGCGCCCACGAGAACGGCAGCCGGCATTGTTCAGTCTCCCGAGCACAAAACGAAACCCCTGGCGCAAGCGCGACAGGGGCTCTTGCGTAGAGAGACTACCCGAACGTGCGCATTCGTCCCAAGGGCTAGCCCTTGGTCAGCGCGTCGTAACCCGTCTGGGTGCTGTCCCTGAGGAACTGCGCGCACCGCTCGGCCTCGTCCTTCTCGCCGATCGCCTGAGCCGCCCGCGACAGCGCGTACAGGCAGCGCAGGAACCCCCGGTTCGGCTCGTGCTCCCACGGGATCGGCCCGTGTCCCTTCCAGCCGCTGCGGCGCAACTGGTCGAGGCCCCGGTGATAGCCGGTGCGGGCGAACGCGTAAGAGGTGACGGCGTGACCCTGCGCGAAGTATTCCTCTGCGAGCGCGGCCCAGGCCGCCGGGAAAGCGGGGAAGCGGGCGGCCACGTCCGAGGCCTTGGCGCCGGATTCCAGGGCCTCCCGAGCCTCGGGCAGGTCCGGCAGGTGAGTCGGGGGTGGCCCGGCGAGAAGGTTATCCATAGGACAAGTCATACCCGCCGGGCCGCGTACGTGGCTAGGAGATCTTCGTCCCACTGGACTTCAGGTGCTCGCACGCCTCGGCCACCCGGGCCGCCATGCCCGCCTCGGCCGCCTTGCCGTAGGAGCGCGGGTCGTACGCCTTCTTGTTGCCCACGTCGCCGTCGACCTTGAGCACGCCGTCGTAGTTGCGGAACATGTGGTCGGCCACCGGCCGGGTGAACGCGTACTGCGTGTCGGTGTCGACGTTCATCTTGACGACGCCGTACGAGATCGCCTCGTGGATCTCCTCCAGCAGCGAGCCGGAGCCGCCGTGGAAGACCAGGTCGAACGGCTTGTCCTTGCCGTACTTGGCGCCCACCGCGTCCTGGATCTCCTTCAGCACGCTCGGCCGCAGCTTGACGTGGCCCGGCTTGTAGACGCCGTGCACGTTGCCGAACGTGGCCGCCAGCATGTAGCGGCCCTTCTCGCCCAGGCCGACGGCCTCGGCCGTGGCCAGCGCGTCACCGGCGGTCGTGTAGAGCTTCTCGTTCATCTCGCCGACGACGCCGTCCTCCTCGCCGCCGACGACGCCGATCTCCATCTCCATGATGATGTTGGCGCGGGCGCACTTGTCGAGGAGCTCCTTGGCGATCTCCAGGTTCTCCTCCAGCTCCACGGCCGAGCCGTCCCACATGTGGGACTGGAACAGCGGGTCGAGGCCCTTCGACACCCGCTCCAGCGAGATGTCGATCAGCGGCCGCATGAAGCCGTCGAGCTTGTCCTTGGGGCAGTGGTCGGTGTGCAGCGCCACCGTGACCGGATACTTGGCGGCCACCACCCTGGCGTACTCGGCCAGCGCGGTCGCGCCCGTCACCATGTCCTTGACCGTGGCCCCGGACAGGAACTCGGCGCCACCGGTGGACACCTGGACGATGCCGTCGCTCTCCGCCTCCGCGAAGCCGCGCAGCGCCGCGTTAAGGGTCTGGGACGAGGTCACGTTGATCGCCGGATAGGCGAACCCGCCGGCCTTGGCACGGTCGAGCATCTCGGCGTAGACCTCTGGAGTCGCGATAGGCATGAGTCATCTCCCTGAGAAGTAACGGCTTCGCGCAGCCAGTATCCCGGTCTGTTACCCGCCGTGGTAGAGACAACGCCCGCGCGATCTTTCGCGACCATCCGGAACGGAGCGTTACCACCGGGTACTCTCCCCACTGTGGGACGCCACAGGTCGGATCCGATGGGCCTCGCCCGCATGGCACTCGCCGTGCTGGCGGTCATCGCCGTGGTGGCGCTGCTGGTCATCGGCGTGCGGGCACTGCTCAGCTCGCTCGACACCACGGCGCCGCCCGGCCGCGCCCACACCTCGGGCACGCCGTCGAGCGGCGGCCGGGTGCCCACCGTGCGCATCGAATGCCTGGCCGACACCTGCCCGATGGTCACCGTCCGGGTTCCCGGCGGCGACGTGCTCCAGCACCGCGACATGACCCGCGGCGAGGAGGTCAGCTACTACGAGCCGGAGCTCGACGTGGTGCTGACCGACGCCGGCACCGTACGGGTCACCGAGAACGGCAGCACCAGGCCCCGCGGCGACGCGGGCGAGCAGGAGGAGTTCACCGTCACCGGCCCCGGCGAGTGAGTCAGAGCCCCAGGTCGGCGAGCGTGAAGGCGGTGCGGTAGTCGAGGCCCTCCTCGGCCATCCGCGCGGCGGCGCCCCGGTCGACGATCGTCGCCACGGCCACCACCTCGGCGCCCGCCTCGCGCAGCGCCTCCACGGCGGTCAGCGGCGACGAGCCCGTCGTCGAGGTGTCCTCCACCGCCAGCACCCGGCGGCCCTTGACCTCCGGGCCCTCGATCCGGCGCTGCATGCCGTGGGCCTTCTGCGCCTTGCGCACCACGAACGCGTCGAGTGAGCGCCCCTGCGCCGCCGCCGCGTGCAGCATGGCGGTCGCCACCGGGTCGGCGCCCAGCGTCAGCCCGCCCACGGCGTCGAACTCCAGGTCGGCCGTCAGCTCCAGCATCACCCTGCCGACCAGCGGCGCGGCGACCCCGTCGAGCGTGATGCGGCGCAGGTCGAGGTAGAAGTCGGCCTCCCGCCCGGAGGAGAGCACCACCCGGCCGTGCACGACGGCCTTCTTCTTGATCTCGGCCAGCAGGCTGTCGCGGTCACTCATGTCCCCAGCTTAGGACCACCGCTCCGGGAGCCTGACGCAGGCAAAGACACGCGATCGGTTTAACCACGGGGGTGGGTGCGGAATGACTCCCAGGGCAACGGTTCGTAACCGTGAGGTCACTATGAGTGCCGAAACATCCCAGAGCGACGCAGAACTCATCCAAGCCGTCCGAGGAGGCGACGCCACCGCATACGGCCGGCTCTACGAACGCCACGTCGCCGCCGCCCGCGTCCTGGCCCGCCGGCTGGTGCCCGACGACGAGGCCGAGGACGTGGTGGCCGAGGCGTTCACCCGCGTTCTCGACGTGATGGGCCGAGGCGACGGCCCCGAGGCCGCCTTCCGCACCCACCTCCTCACCGTCGTCCGGCGCACCGCCGACCACCGCACCCGCCTGTCCACCGGCCCCGAGACGGCGGACGACGAGCCCGTGCGCGCCCCGGCCGCCGTCGCCTACCAGTCGCTGCCCGAGCGCTGGCGGGCCGTCCTGTGGCACGTCGAGGTCGAGGGCGCCCGGCCCGCCGAGGTCGCGCCGCTGCTCGGGCTGTCGGCCAACGGCGCGGCCGCGCTCGCCTACCGCGCCCGCGAGGGCCTGCGCCAGGCCTACCTGCAGACCCGGCTCACCGCCTCGCCGCCCCTGGAGTGCCGCCCGGTGCTAGGAAAGCTCGGCGCGTACGTCAAGGGCGGGCTGACCAGGCGCGAGTCCAAGCCCGTCGACGAGCACGTACGCGGCTGCGACGCCTGCCGGACCGTCCTCGCCGAGCTGACCGACGTGCGCCGCGCCCTGCGCACCGTCGTCGCGCCGCTCCTGCTCGGCCCCGCCGCCGGCGGCTACGTCGCCGCCATGTCCTCGCCCGTCAGGCTCCGCGTCCGCCGCACCCTCGCCTGGGTCCGCGCCCTGCCCGGCCGCCAGCACGTCGTGGTCGCCACCGGGGCGCTCACCGTCATGGCCGTCGCCGCCGCCTTCGCCCTCGTCTCCGCCGACCGGCCCGATACCGCGCCGGTCTCCCAGCCGCTGCCCATCGAGCCGTCGCACGCCGAGCCGCCGTCGTCCCGGCCGCGCCCCGCCCCGCCGTCGCGCGTCCCGGCCCCGCCGTCGCGCGTCCCCGCCCGCGAATCCGCCGGCCCGCCTGCCGGAACCCCCGCCAAGGCCCGCCTGACGGCCACGATCAGCGCCATGGGCGCCCTGGTCCGCGACCGCCCCGGCATCGTCGCCATGCGCCTGCGCAACACCGGCAAGAAGGCGACCGCCCCGGTCTACGCCGCCATCGACCTCCCGCCGGGCGTCACCCCCGTGCCCCCGGGCGCCCGGCCCTCCGGCGTCACCTCCTCGACGCGCACGTCCCCCGCCACGCACGGCCGGGCCGCCCCCGTCGGCGCGGTCGACGGCTGGTCCTGCCGGCTGGCTGGGCGCGGCGTCCGGTGCGCCAGGCGACCCCTCGGGGCGGGCGAGGCCACGGCGGTGTTCCTGCGCGTCCAGGTCGCCTCCGCCGCCCCCGGCGGCGAGGGGCCCACGCTCAGGGTCGAGGCGGGCCCGCTCCGAGCGCGCGCCGAGTCGGCTGCGGGCGTACGCGCCTCCGGGGCCCCCGCCAGGTTCGCCGCGGACGGCAAGGTCGCCGTACGGGCCACGGGCAACTCGTTCGTCGACTGCCCGGACGGCCACGACGACTGCGCGATGGCCCGGCGACGCCACGGCGACCAGCGCGACAACGACCTGTGGCCGATGCGCCCGCAGGACCAGGACGACGAGCCTGACACGCCCGTCTCCAGCGCGGCCCGGCTCGCCCTGCCCAAGGGCGCCCGCGCCGTCTGGGCGGGCCTCTACTGGTCGGCGGGCGCCCCGGAGGCCGGCGAACCCCAGGAGGTCGCGCCCGTCAGGCTCAGGGCCCCGGGCCGCAAGCGTTACGTGGAGATCCGGCCGACCCACGTCGACTGGGCGGAGCTGCCGTCAGGCCCCGCCTACCAGGCGTTCGCCGAGGTCACCAGCCTCGTCAACGCCGTCAACAGGTCCGGCACGTGGTGGGCCGCCGCCCCGCGCGCGGACCTGCCCGGGCATGCCGGCTGGAGCCTGGTGGTCGTCGTCTCCGCCCCGGACGTCCCGTACAGCAGGGCCGTCGTCCTCGACAGCGCCGCCGTGGTCGGCGGCGAGCACGATCTCGTACGGATGCCGCTCGGCGGGCTGGGACGCGGGGCCGCCGACGCCAGGGCGCAGGTCGTCGTCTGGGAGGGCGACGCCGACCTGAAGGGGGACAAGGTGTCGCTCGGCACGGGTCCGCTCACGCCGTCGGGCGGCGACCGCGACCGGGACAACGTCTTCGACGGCTCGTCCGGCGGGGCCGGCGGGATGACGTTCGGGGTCGACGTGGACACGATCACCGGGCGGCTCGGGTCGCGGCCGTGGGTGTCGATCGCCTCGGAGCGGGACGCGGTGATGTTCGGGGTCGCGGCCGTGAGCGTGCGCGCAGAGCCGTGACCAATAACGGGACAAAATGGTACCGTGCGGCTTGTTGGTCAGGCATAACGTCGGCGGCGGGGCGAATCGTCGGGATTAACCCTCGCGCGATCACTTGCTTTCATTACCCTGGGACAGGGCCGCCGAGTCCGGCTCTCACGGTGCGGAGCCAGCAAGTCGGACCACCAGGAAAGGGGCCGTGTCAGTGGATCGCTGCGCGCTGTTCGTGGACGCCGGCTATCTGCTGGCTGACGGGGCGATGGCCGTGCATGGGACTCGCCA
Source organism: Nonomuraea sp. NPDC023979 (assembly GCF_040639085.1). Taxonomy (NCBI): domain Bacteria; kingdom Bacillati; phylum Actinomycetota; class Actinomycetes; order Streptosporangiales; family Streptosporangiaceae; genus Nonomuraea; species Nonomuraea sp. NPDC023979. Next base: position 15,064 of record NZ_JBEZZG010000034.1, on the reverse strand, counting down.
TCGCGAAGCCGTCTCCTGGGACTATCCGGGGCTGTTGCAGCTCATGTCGAGCCTGTCGCGCGAACGCACCGGCCTGCCGCTGCTGCGCTGCTACTGGTACGAGGCGACGGTCGAGGGCCGGCACACCCCCGAGCACGACGCGCTCGCCGACATCCCCGGCCTCAAGCTCAGACTGTCGCGCATCCGGCCGGGCCGCCGCGAGGGCGTCGACGCCCAGGTGCACCGCGACCTGATGACCCTGGCCCGCAACAACGCCATCTGCGACGCGGTCGTGGTCAGCGGCGACGAGGACCTGACCCAGGTCGTGTGCGACGCCCAGGACCTCGGCATCCGCGTCACCGTCGTCAACATCGCCGCCGAGGCCAGCTCCGCGAGCTGGGCCGTCTCGCGCACGCTCCGGCAGGAGAGCGACGACCTCATCGAGCTCGGCGGCGCCCACCTGCGCCCGTACGTCACGCTCGTCACCGGCGCGACCGAGGCGTCCAACGGCCACCACCACCAGCCGCTCGGCAACGGCCAGGGCGCCCACTCGCTCCCGGCCGCCGCGCTGCCGCCGTCGCTGCCGTCGGCCCCCACCAGCACCGGCAGCCACGCCGTCCCGCAGCCCGGCCCGAGCACCCCACCGCCCGCCCAGCCGTCGCCCCAGCCGTCCTCGGGGTCGTCGCCGGGCCGCGCCCAGCCGCCGCCCGCGCTGCCCACCTACACCTTCCAGGCCGACCCGGCCCCGGCGTCGCCGTCACCCGCCCCGGCCACCGGCCCCGTCCCCCAGCAGCAACAGCAACCGCAGCAGCAGTCGCCGACGACCGGCCAGTTCTCCTCGCCGTCCAGCGCCGGCACCTACCCGTCGCAGCTCGGCACCTCCTACACCGGCCCCCAGGCCGCCCCGGTGTCACCCCCGTCGGCCGCCACGGCCGGAGCCACGACGCTCGCCGACGCGGTCAAGTCCGCCCACCGCGAGGGCCACGACTTCGGCGAGTCGGTCGCCCGCGACGCCCCGGCCCTCTGGCTCGAAGCCGTCCTCGCCCGCAAACCGCGTATGCCCTCCGACCTGGAGGCCCGGCTGCTGCAGGGCTCGTCGCTGCCCATCGACTTCCTCCTGCACGACGAGGTCCGCCACGCCCTGCGCCGCGGCTTCTGGGACGCCCTCGAACGCGCCCGCCACTGACCCACAACCCCAGCCTGCCCACGTCGGAAGTTCTGGCGGGGGCATCAAAGCCGACCGACTCCCGGGCCTGCGATGCCCCAGGAGTTATCGGGCGTCTTGGTCCTCGCCGAGGACGCGCACCATCCATTCCAGGGAGCCGGTGCGGAGAGCCTCGTCGGCCAGGCACTTGGCGGATGCGGTCGTGAGGGCGGCAAGGGAGCTGTCGATCCACGGTTGTACGTTCTGATGCCCCTGCTCGCGATACTCGATCGCCTGGATCAGGCACTCCAGCTTGTCGGCGTCCCGGGCGCAGATGGCCTCCAGGCTGGTCCTGTCCTCATACTCGCCGACCGCGCCGCTGACCACCCGGGCCACGGCCTCGGGGACACCGCGCATCTGGTCGGAGGTGACCTGCTCGTTCGAGACGGCCTTCAGGTAGCGCTTGCCGATGTAGGGGATGTCGGTGACGCGCGTCTCCTGGGTGTCGTGGAACAGGCTCATGAACGCCGCGCGTTCAGGGTTGCCGCCCTCCATGGCAGTGATCACGGCAGCGATGATCGCGGTACGGAAGGAGTGGTCGGCGATGCTCTCGGGGGCCTGGACACCCGCGACCAGCCATCCGGTGCGCTTGTACCGCTTGAGCAGGCCGATCTCGTACAGCAGACCGGTCACCCTGGCCAGTTCCTCCGCCATGGAAGTCCCTTCTCATCCTCGGTGGATCATGCGCAGAGCGTAGATGATCGCCTCAAGTTCCCGCTGCGACTGCACCGACACGGTGTCCTCCTCCAGCGTGCGCGTAGCGGCCTGCCTGAGATCGTCGGCGGTGTGCGGGTCCAGTGTCGACGGGCGCAACATGACCAGCGCCCACAGCGTGTGCGCGACCACGTCGACGTAAGGGTTGGTGGAGTACAGCTTGCCGACCAGGTGCCGCAGCAGCTCGGTCCCGCGCCAGGCGTGCGGGTCCAGCTCGACCATGAAGGTGTCCGCTGACTGCGGCTCGCTGACCTCGCCGAGCCAGTAGGCCCAGTAGTTGAGATTGGCGATCTCACAGACCTCCTCGGCCAGGCGCGTCCGGATGAAGTGCTGCAAGGCTTCGCGGTCGCCGAAGCGTGCCAGGGAATGGGCTCCGGACCGTAGGACCGCCCATGACGGCGTCCACTGGTCAGCTCGGCGCGTCCGGCGTTCCTCGGCGCGCTGCATGGTCGCGAGCCAGTCAGGGGTGTCATCGCCGTCGTCGAACCCGGCCACGTAATGCGCCTGGCGGCGGAGCAGCATGCCGTCCACCCTGTCGGCGTCGGCATTCTCGGTTGCGGCTCGCAGATGCGTGAAGAAGTGCGCACGCTCATCCGGCAGCAGAGAGGGGGCTGTGGCGACCGGCCCGCGGCGGCCGGTCATTCGTGCCGCTCCGGCCAGGCCGGATGGGACGGTTGCCGTGAACGGCCATGCCACGAGATCGGTGAACGGACGCGTGATCACCCATGATGCGAGCGGATGGTCTACGGCTGAGGGCTTGTCGGCCTTGGCGCTGAGCACGTAACCGACGAACCGGTCCGCCTCAAGGGCCATGTCGAGTTGCATCAGCAACCGGAATTGTGCGCCGAGCCGCAACAGTGCATGCCGTAGCGACAGGTAAGCACCTGTGGAGATCGCCATCAGCGGGCGGCGTCCGGACTCCCACCCCTGAATCGTCGTGATGTCGACGGCCATACGCTCGGCGAACCGCTCCTGAGTGAGTCCTGCCGACTCGCGAATGATCTTGAGTGCGTAGCCGGAGATGCGGCCTTCGCGGGCATGGTCGCCATTACCCCGACCCCCGGTCATGGTTGTCGCTCCACGAGAGGTCATCACAGGTGGTCACCGCCGTCGGTACTCGTACTTCCGGTCAGTTCTGCGGCATCCGCATGGTTCCTAGCGTTGCTACCAGCACGGACAAGCCCATCCAGGCTATCCCGCAGGGGCTTGGGGAGGCCGACTGATCAGGTGGGAGCAATGGAATCGCCACCCGGAACACCGATCGTCAGAGGCGCGGTCGACGGCTCCGTCTGTCTTCCGCCCTGGACGGCTTCTGCTGAGCGGTTGGCGTCGGCCCTGCGTGATCTCGGCGTCGCCGGCGATGTCCACGATGGGGAGGGCATCGCACTGGTGTCGGTGTGGGCGGACCTCATCGTATGGACTGATGGCCACTGGTATCGGTGGTGGACCGGGCAGAACTCGGAGAAGACCGGTCGGCGCCTCTACCGGGTCTACGGCACCGGCAACCCGGACACAGTGGCGCGGGCCGTCGCACTGCGCTGCACCGAACTCCAGGAAACCCGCCGGCTGGTGCAGCCGGTCGTGGAGAGCCCTTCGTGATCGCGCTGGAGGGTGAGTGCCTCAGCCCGCACGTGGCCATGGCCCAGCGGGGCCACATCCGACTCGACTGGCGGACGCCGTACCGGACGCTGGAACGGATACGACCGATGGCTTGGACGTGCGTGTGCCGGGCCACGGTCTACGAGCTGTGCCCGGGCGGGGGACAGGCGTTCATCCGGAGGACCGTGCAACTCGATGGCACACCGGAGATCCACGAGACTCCGCGCTGGCCGGCCAACGAAGCTCGGGTGATCTGGGCGGCGTTGCTGTCGGGAAGAGCCCGGTAGGACGGGCGTGGAGGTCTCACGTCTGCGGCGTCCAGGGGAAGCTGACGACCAGCACGCCGCCGTCCGGCCCGTACGGCCCGATCGGGCAGGCGTACGGGCCGCGACGGGCAGGTCGGGTGGGTCAGGACAGGGCGTCGAAGCCGGCGCGCAGGTGGAGGACGCGCTCGGCGAGGTCGCTCAGCGGCCCGGCCAGCGTGGGGTCCTGGGCCTTGCGGGCCAGCTCCCGCACCCGGGCCAGCTCGTCCTCGACGGCCGTCAGGCGGCGGGAGAGCTCCGGCAGGACGCTCCCGTCGGGGGTGTCCGGCGGCAGCTCGCCGGCCAGCCGCTCACGCAGCATCGACGCCTGCTCGGCCAGTCGCTTGTGCATGTTGTACAGCTCGGCGAACACCGACACCTTGGCCCGCAGCACCCACGGGTCGAACGGCTTGGTCAGATAGTCGACCGCGCCCGCCGCGTAGCTGCGGAAGGCGTAATCGGGCGCGCTGTCGACCACCGTCAGGAAGATGATCGGGATGTTACGGGTGCGCTCCCGCCGCTTGATGTGCGCGGCGGTCTCGAACCCGTCCATGCCGGGCATCCGCACGTCGAGCAGGATGAGCGCGAACTCGGTGTTGAGCAGCGCCTTGAGCGCCTCCTCACCCGACCTGGCGCGTACCGGCACCAGGTCGAGCGAGCTGAGGATGGCCTCGAGCGCGATGAGGTTCTCCTCGCGGTCGTCGACCAGCAGGATCTTGGCCCGATCCGCCATGGATCACGACCCTTCCGGGGAGGAGGATTCGGGTGCGGCGGCGCGGCCGCGGCTCAGCCAGCCGCGCAGCCGTTCGAGCAGGCGGTCGACGTCGACCGGCTTGGGCACGTAGTCGGAGGCGCCGGAGGCGATGCTCTTCTCCCGGTCGCCGCGCATGACCTTGGCCGTGAGCGCGATGATCGGCAGGTCGGCGAACTGCGGCATGCGCCGGATGGCCGAGGTGGTGGCCCACCCGTCCATTTCCGGCATCATGATGTCCATCAGCACGAGTGCGACGTCCTCGTTCCGTTCGAGCTGCTCGATCCCCTCACGACCGTTTTCAGCGTAGACGACCGTGGAGCCGTGCCGTTCGAGCACGCTGGTCAGCGCGAACACGTTGCGGATGTCGTCGTCGACGATGAGGATCTTGGCGCCGTTCAGCGGGTCCTCGCCCTGCCACTGGCTGGTCTCGACCGGGGCCTCCACCAGCTCGGGCAGCGGCAGGTCGAGCGGCAGCGGCGGCTCTGGCGAGGTCGACTCGGGCTCCTCGATCGAGGCGGTCATGAGCTGCCTGCGCGGGGCGCCGCCGTCGGTCGCGGCCAGCGGGCCCGTGTAGGAGGCCGGCAGGTAGAGGGTGAACGTGCTGCCCTTGCCGAGCTCGCTGTCGACGTGGATCTCGCCGCCCAGCAGGCGGGCGATGTCGCGGCAGATGGCCAGGCCCAGGCCGGTGCCGCCGTACTTGCGGCTGGTGGTGCCGTCGGCCTGCCGGAACGCCTCGAAGATGACCTCGCGCTTGTCGGGCGCGATGCCGATGCCGGTGTCGATCACCTGGAAGGCGAGCAGGTCGGGCGCGGCGTGCAGGGTCTCGTCGTCGAAGTCGACGTCGGTCGGCGCGGGCGCCACCCGCAGCTTGACCTCGCCCTTCGGGGTGAACTTGACCGCGTTGGACAGCAGGTTGCGCAGCACCTGCTGCAGGCGCTGCTCGTCGGCGCGCAGCTCCTGCGGCACGTCCGGGTCGACGTCGACGGCGAACGCCAGCCCCTTGTCGGCCGCCAGCGGCGCGAACGCGGCCTCCAGCAGGTCGACCATCTTCGGCAGCGACACCTGTATCGGGTGGATGTCCATCCGGCCCGCCTCGACCTTGGACAGGTCGAGCATGTCGTTGATGAGCTGGAGCAGCGCCGACCCGGCGCCGTGGATCGTCCGGGCGAACTCGACCTGCTGCGACGTCAGGTTGCCCTCGGCGTTCTCCGTCAGCAGCTTGGCCAGCACGAGCAGGCTGTTGAGCGGCGTGCGCAGCTCGTGCGACATGTTGGCGAGGAACTCGTTCTTGTAGCGCGAGGACACCGCGAGCTGCTCGGCGCGCTCCTCCAGGGTGCGGCGGGCCTGCTCGATCTGGAAGTTCTGGATCTCGATGGCGCGGTTCTGCTTGGCCAGCAGCGCCGCCTTGTCCTCCAGCTCGGCGTTGGACCGGCGCAGCTCCTCCTGCTGGCGCTGCAGCTCGTCGGAGCGTTCCTGCAGCTCGCGCGTCAGCCGCTGCGACTCGGTCAGCAGGTCCTCGGTGCGCGAGTTGGCGATGATGGTGTTCATCGTGACGCCGATCGTCTCCACGAGCTGCGTCAGGAAGTCGAGGTGCACCTCGCCGAACGGCGTGAACGAGGCCAGCTCCAGCACACCGAGCACGCGGCTCTCGAACAGGACCGGCAGCACCACGATCTGCGCCGGCGTCGACTGACTGAGCCCGCTGTCGATCGTGATGAACTTCGGCGGCACGTCGTCGAGGATGATGTGGCGCCCTTCGGCGGCGGCCTGCCCGACGATGCCCTCGCCGAACGCGAACCGCTGGCGCGGACCACGATCCGGCCGCACCCCGTAGCCGCCGATCAGCAGCAGCTCGTGCTCGCCCTCGGGGTCGACGCCGTAGAAGGCGCCGTAGCGGGCCGACACCAGCGGCGTCAGCTCGCTCATCGTCAGCTTGGCCACCTCGAACAGGTCACGGTGGCCCTGCATGAGCCGGGAGATGCGGGCCAGGTTGGACTTGAGCCAGTCCTGCTCCTGGTTGGCCTGGGTGGTCTCGCGGAGGTTGGCCACCATCGAGTTGATGTTGTCCTTCAGCTCCGCCAGCTCGCCCTGCGCCTCGACGGCGATCGACCGGGTCAGGTCGCCGCGCGCCACGGCGCTGGTGACGGTGGCGATGGCGCGCACCTGCGTGGTGAGGTTGCCCGCCAGCTCGTTGACGCTCTCGGTGAGCCGCTTCCAGGTGCCCTCGACGCCCTCGACCCGGGCCTGGCCGCCGAGCTGCCCCTCCGAGCCCACCTCGCGGGCCACCCGGGTCACCTCGGAGGCGAACGACGAGAGCTGGTCGACCATCCGGTTGATGGTGGTCTTCAGGGCCAGGATCTCGCCCTGGGCGTCGACGTCGATCTTGCGGGTGAGGTCGCCGTTGGCGACCGCGGTGGTGACCTCGGCGATGTTACGCACCTGCGAGGTCAGGTTGTTGGCCATGAAGTTGACGTTGTCGGTGAGGTCCTTCCAGACGCCCGACACGCCGCCCACCCGCGCCTGGCCGCCGAGCTGTCCCTGGGTGCCGACCTCGCGGGCCACCCGGGTCACCTCGTCGGCGAACGACGAGAGCTGGTCGACCATCGTGTTGAGGGTGTCCTTGAGCTGCAGGATCTCGCCCTGCGCATCGACGGTGATCTTCTTCGACAGGTTGCCCTGCGCCACCGCCGACGACACCGCCGCGATCTGCCGCACCTGAGAGGTCAGGTTGTTGGCCATCGAGTTGACGTTGTCGGTGAGGTCCTTCCACACGCCCGACACGCCGCGCACCTGCGCCTGGCCGCCGAGCTGGCCCTCCGTGCCGACCTCGCGCGCCACGCGGGTCACCTCGGAGGCGAACGAGGACAGCTGGTCGACCATCGTGTTCATGGTCGACTTGAGCTCCAGGATCTCGCCCTGGGCGTCGACGTCGATCTTGCGGGTGAGGTCGCCGTTGGCCACGGCCGTCGTCACCTGGGCGATGTTACGCACCTGGTAGGTGAGGTTGTTGGCCATCGAGTTGACGTTGTCGGTGAGGTCCTTCCAGACGCCCGACACGCCCTTCACCTCGGCGCGCCCGCCCAGCTTGCCCTCGGTGCCCACCTCGCGGGCCACCCGGGTCACCTCGTCGGCGAACGACGAGAGCTGGTCGACCATCGTGTTGAGGGTGTCCTTGAGCTGCAGGATCTCGCCCTGCGCGTCAACGGTGATCTTCTTCGACAGGTTGCCCTGCGCCACCGCCGTCGCCACGGTCGCGATGCTGCGCACCTGGTAGGTGAGGTTGTTGGCCATCGAGTTGACGTTCTCCGTCAGGTCCTTCCAGACCCCGGACACGCCCGTCACCTGCGCCTGACCGCCTAGCTGCCCCTCGGTGCCCACCTCGCGGGCCACCCGGGTCACCTCCTCGGCGAAGCCCGAAAGCTGGTCGACCATCGTGTTGACGGTGTTCTTCAACTCGAACATCTCGCCCACGGCGTCGACCGTGACCTTGCGGCTCAGGTCGCCCTTGGCCACCGCCGTCGTCACCACCGCGATGTCACGCACCTGCGCGGCCACGCGGGACGACATCGTGTTGACCGCCTCGGTGAGGTCACGCCAGCTCCCGGACATGCCGCGCAGATTGGCGCTGCCGCCCAGCCGGCCCTCGGTGCCGGCCTCCCGCGCGACCCTCGTCACCTCGGAGTTGAACAACGCGAGCTGGTCGACCATGCCGTTGATCGCCTTGCCCAGGCGGCGCACCTCGCCCCGGGCCGACCGGTCGAGATCGATCCGGCGCGACAGGTCACCCTTGGCCACCGCGTCGATGACGTCGGCCGCCCCGCTCACCGGGCTCACCAGCGCGTCGATCAGCATGTTGACCGACTCGACGCTCTCCGCCCAGGCCCCCACGCCCGGCCCGGGCGTCAGCCGCTCGCCGAACCGGCCCTCCTTGACAACTTCCTTGCGCACCCGGACCAGCTCGTTGGCGAGGTGCTCGCGACGGTCCGCGACCTCGTTGAGCAGCAACCGCACCTCGCTGAGGATCCCCGGGGGCGCGTACGGGACCCGCCGCCGGAAGTCGCCGTCACGCCAGGAGAACAACGTCTCCAGGATCGGCACGAGATCCGACTCGGTATAGGTCCTCTCCTCAGGACTTGGCGCGGCCTTGGCCGTTGTCATGGGGCCTCCTTCACCCACCGGTGACTCCGGCGAGTGATTCAAGTCTGTCACGATGAGTAGCTCGTAGTCCTGTCCTTGGATTTACCCCAAGTCAGCGGGAAGTGTGGTAGGCACGTACGGATGACTGCTTCTCCCCATGCGGTGCTCGCCGCGACCTTCGCACCAGGCGAGACGGCCGTGACGGACGCGATGAGGTTCACGCGCGAGGTGATGACCGCGTGGGCCACCGGAGGCATGCTCCACATCGCCGAGCAGGTCGCGGGCGATCTCGCCGAGCAGGTGGTCGACGAACCGTTCGAGGTTATCTGGAAGCACCTGGGCGGCGCTGTCCAGGTCGAGTTGAAGCAGCGAAGCACATCATCGGGCGATCCGAAAGCTCCCTCCGTCACCGTCGAAGAGTGGGGGATCACCTTCGCGGGCGATTCCCGTGTCCATTGGGCTAGGCTCACGCTACCCGGCGCAAAGGGCGCAGAGTCCTCCGAATGGCTGGAGCAGACCTCCCGCGGCCCCCACTGGCTCGGCTTCCTCGCCGACGCGAGCGACCTGCTCGCCGGCACCCTCGACCCCGACATGGTGCCCGCCATCATCGCCCAGATCGTGGTGCCGCGCCTGAGCAGCTGGTGCGGCGTCTACACCGCCGAGAGCGAGGCCGGGCCGCAGCGCCTGGTCTACCTGTGGCACGCCGACGAGGCCCGCATCGACGCCCTGCGCGAACAGCTCGACGAGATGGACGTCACCGCCGTCGGCTCCCGCGCCACCTCCACCTTCCACCTGCCCGACGCCAACGTGCTCGCCGTCCCGCTGACCGCCCGCGGGCGCAGCCTCGGCGTCATGTGCCTCGGCCGCGCCGACCGCTTCCCCGACGAGGTCATCCAGCTCGCCGAGGACATCGGCAGGCGGGCCGCGCTCGCCATGGACAACGCGCGCGTCTACGCCCAGCAGGCCGCCGCCAACCGCGCCCTGCAGCGCAGCCTCCTCCCGCCCAACGAGCCCGAGGTGCCCGGCCTCGACTACGGCGTCGTGTACGAGCCCGCCGGCGAGGTCAACGAGGTCGGCGGCGACTTCTACGACCTGTTCAAGGCCGGCGACGACTCCTGGCGGTTCGCGATCGGCGACGTCTGCGGCACCGGGCCCGAGGCCGCCGCCGTCACCGGCCTGGCCCGCCACACCCTCCGGCTGCTGGCCCGCGAAGGCTACGGCGTCGCCGCCGTGCTCGGGCGGCTCAACCAGGCCATCCTCGAAGAGGGCGAACGGGCCCGGTTCCTGACGCTGCTGCACGGCGACATCTCGCCCGCCGACAAGGGGCTGGAGGTGCGGCTGGTCTCCGCCGGGCACCCCGAGGCGCTGCGCCTCAAGCCCAACGGCGTCGTCGAGGGCGTGACCACGCCACAGTCGCTGCTCGGCGTCTTCCCCGAGGTCGTCTTCGAGGCCGACACCATCCACCTCGACCCGGGCGACGTCCTGCTCGCCGTCACCGACGGCGTCACCGAACGACGCTCCGGCGGGCGGCTCCTCGACGACGACGGCGGCCTGGCCAAGATGCTCGCCGAATGCGCCGGCCTGTCGGCCCGCGCCGTCGCCGAACGCATCCGCCGCGGCGCCGCCGACTTCGCCGCCGGGCCCAGCGCGGACGACCTCGCCATCCTCGTCCTCCGCGCCCGCTGACGCACCTTCCAGGGAGCCCCACTCCGGAGCGCCCCACCCTTAAGGGGAGGGCCGCTCCCACCGTGTTGGCTCCCCACCCACCCGAGGGGACGCTCCTGGGAAGCGGACAGACGGGATGTCCCGCCTCAGGGGCATTCGGCCTGGGGGCGCTCTGTCCCGAAGGCGCCCCAGGGAGCTCCCTTCCCAAGAGGGCGCCCGCTTCCGTCAGGGGACGTGGAGGTGTTTGCGGGCGAAGTCGAGCTGCAGGGCCATCTGGGTGATGCGCTCGGCGACGACGAGGGTGCCGCGGACGGAGCTGTACGTGTACAGCTCGTGCTCGCAGCCGCGTTCGGCGAGCTGGTCGACGTACATGCGCACCTGCCGGAGCGGGCTGCGCATGTCGTCCTCGCAGGCGAGGATGAGCACCGGGCTCTTGACCTGGTCGACGTACGTGATGGGCGAGCTGGCGGCGTAGCGCTCCGGCTGTTCGTCGGGGGAGCCGCCGAGCAGCGCGCGGTGGTAGGCGCGCAGGCTCTCGCCCTCGTCCTCGTAGGCCGTCTGGTGGCAGGCGATGGGCAGGGCGGCGATGCCGGCGGCCCAGAGGCCGGGCTGGGTGCCGAGGCCGAGGAGCGTGAGGTAGCCGCCCCAGCCGGTGCCCGACAGGAGGATGCGGTCGGGGTCGGCGATGCCGCGGGCGGCGACGTACTGGCGGACGGCGGCGACGTCGGCGAGTTCGATGTGGCCGACGTCGAGGCGGAGGGCGTCGCGCCAGGCGGAGCCGTAGCCGGTGGAGCCGCGGTAGTTGACGCGGATGACGGCGAAGCCGGCGTCGACCCAGGCGGCGACCTCGGGGGAGAAGGAGTCCTGGTCGTGTTCGGCGGGCCCGCCGTGGAGCATGAAGACGGCGGGGAACGGCGCGGAGCCGGTCTCGGGCCGGTTGACGAGGGCGTGGATGCGTCCGCCGGGGCCGTCGACGTCGAGGTCTTCGACGGGGACGCTGGGCGGGGCGGCGGGGCCGCCGGCGTTCATCACGACCTGGCCGGTGCTGGAGCGGATGACGGGCGGCCGGGAGGCGCTGGACCAGGAGTATTCGACGTGCCCGCCGGGGCGGGGGATGGCGTCGTCGATGACGCCGTGGGGTGTGTCGATGAGGGTGAGGCCGCCGCCGGCGAGGTCGTAGCGGTGCAGGTGGCTGCGGGCGCGGTCGCCGCGCAGGATGAGCAGGCCGCGGCCGTCGTGGTACCAGTCGGCGGTGAGGTCGCCGGAGTCCTTCAGCCAGATCTCGCGCTGTTCGCCGGTGACGGGGTCCCAGACGAGGGGTTCGTGGCGGTTGCGGCGTTCGTGGAGGGCGAGCAGGCGGCGGTCGCCGGGCACGGGGGCGAAGGTGAGGCCGTGGATGCCTTTGCCGGGGCCGTCGTAGAGCTCGCTCACGGTGGCGCCGTTCTGGCGGATGACGCGGAGCGCGGGGTGGCGGAAGCCGCCGTATTCGCCGTGGTTGATGGCGATGAGTTCGCCGTCGAGCGACATGTCGGTCACCCAGGCGGCGTCGGGGTGCTCGTACAGCAGGCGGCTGGGCTCGCCGGCGCGGGCCAGGTGGATGCGGAAGGCGCCTTCGCTGGCGAGGGTGAGCGCGACGAGACCGGTGGTGGACAGCGCGATGCCGCCGGGCTGGCCGGGCGGCAGGTCGGGGGCGACGGGCTCGGCGGGGCCGCCGGAGAACGGCTGGCGGAACCATCGGCCGAATTCGTCGCCGTCGGTGTCGGCGAACCAGTAGACCCATTGGCCGTTGGGGTCGATGGCGGCGTAGGAGGTGCCGCCGGGGCGTTCGGTGACCTGGCGGGTGGCGCCGGTCGCCCGGTCCCAGGCGTAGACCTCCCAGGTGCCGGTGACGTTGGAGCGGTAGATGGAGCGGCTCGGCGCTCGTCGGGCCCAGGTGGGCAGCGACATGCGCGACGCGCGGAACCTGGCCTGCCAGCGTTCCTCCGCCTTCATCCGGCGAGCCCCCTCCCTCTGTGGCCCGTGCCGTCCCGGCGCGGGTTGCCGTCCAGTATTACGCCTGTGTCGCGGAAATACTCCGGGAATATGGGGGAATTTCGGACTAAATGCCCCATCAGTAACACCTGTCCCACTCATCCGTCAAGGAACGGGTCTTGCGTAAGGTGTCACTTCGAAGGTAGATAGAGAAAACGCCGCGTTCACGACTACTTTTCCCCGCTTTTTCGTGACTCTGGGGGAGAAATAGCTCGAAATTCTCTCCTCCAGCTCCGCCGTCCCCGTGTGCCACGCGCTCGGCCCCATCCCCACGACCTGGAGCACGTCGGCCGGCCCCAGCTCCATCTCGAACGCGACCTCCTGCCGCGCGGTCTCGGTGAACCCCTCCAGGCTCCGGGCCACCCGCCGCTCCTTGTCGGCGTCGACGGAGAGCAGCCCCAGCTCCTCGACCAGCGGGCTCAGGTGGCCGCCCGTCGGCGTCACGACCACGACCGCCCCGCCCGGCCGCAGGATCCGGCGGAACTCCGGCCCGTTGCGCGGCGCGAACACGTTGATCACCACATCGGCGGCTCCGTCGCGGATGGGCAGCGTGCGCCAGACGTCCGCCACGAACGCCCCCGCCCGGGGATGCGCCCGCGCGGCTCGCCGTACAGCATGTTTGGACACATCGAAGGCCATCCCAACGCCACGCCCCGCAGCCGTGAGCACCGCCGAAAGGTAATAGCCGGTCCCCGCACCGGCGTCAACGATCACCGGCCGGTCCGCAAGCGCTTGCGGTGCCGGGCCGGAACCCATTTCGGCACTACCGTACGCCTTCGCGGCCTCTCCGTCAGGCAAGTGTGAGAACGATTCGGTATGACTGAGAACGCTCCCACCGAGCGCCCTGGCGAGCGGCGCGTAATGCCCCGCTTCGAGGAAGCTCGAACGCGCCGCGACCATCTCCGCGCTGTCGGCGGTCCCCGGCGGGCGGGAGCCGACCAGCAGGCTCACGTAGCCCTGCTTGGCCACGTCGAAGGAGTGTCCCCGTGCGCACCGCAGCGCGTCGGCGTCGAGCCGCACCGGCTCCCGGCAGACCGGGCAGGCCAGGTGTCCGACGATGTCAGCCAGCATCAGGCCATTGTGGCCGAGGTCAGGAACGCCGCGTTGGAGGGGGTGTCGCGCAGCTTGCCGACGAGCATCTCCATCGCCTGCTGCCGGTCCAGGCCGCTCAGGCTGCGGCGCAGCCGCCATACGATCTGCCGCTCGCGGTCGGGCAGCAGGATCTCCTCGCGGCGGGTGCCGGAGGCGTCCAGGTTGACGGCCGGGTAGAGGCGCCGCTCGGCCAGGTCGCGGGCCAGGTGCAGCTCCATGTTGCCGGTGCCCTTGAACTCCTCGTACAGGCTGTCGTCCATCCGCGAGCCGGTCTCGACGAGCGTGGTGGCGAGGATGGTCAGCGAGCCGCCGCCCTCGACGTTGCGGGCGGCGCCGAAGAAGCGCTTGGGCGGGTAGAGCGCGGCGGCGTCGAGGCCGCCGGTGAGGGTCTTGCCGCCACCGGGCGCCAGGTTGTTGTAGGCGCGGGCCAGCCGGGTCAGCGAGTCGAGCAGCAGCACGACGTCCTGACCGGCCTCGACCAGGCGCTTGGCGCGTTCGATGGCGAGCTCGGCGATCGCGGTGTGGTCGCGGTCGGGGTGGTCGAAGGTGGAGGAGAAGATCTCGCCGCGCACCGTGGCGCGCATGTCGGTGACCTCCTCGGGCCGCTCACCGACGAGCAGCGTCATGAGGTGGACCTCGGGGTGGTTGCGCGTGACCGCGTCGGCGAGCGCCTGGAGGACCATCGTCTTGCCGGCCTTGGGCGGGGCGACGATGAGCCCGCGCTGGCCCTTGCCGATGGGCGCGAACAGGTCGATGACCCGGGTGCTGAGCGATTCGGTCTCCAGGTGGAGACGCTCCTGCGGGTGTACGGGGGTCAGCTCGGCGAAACGCGGCCGGTTCCGCCAGTCGGCGTGGCCGTTGACGGTCTCGACGCTGACGAGCTTGCCGCCCGACGCCTCGGCGACGACGTGGTCGCCGGGACGCAGGCCGTACTGCTGGATCTGGGCCGGGCTCAGGCGCAGGTCGCCGGGGCCGGGCAGGTGGTCGATGCGGATGTGGGCGGCCTTTTCCCGTACGTCGAGAAGGCCCTTGTGAACAGACATGGTGAACCCCTTGAGGGTGCGCCGAACGAAGGAGAACGCCGGCGGGAAATGAGAAGACCGGCCCCGCGAAGAGGGGGCGGTGAGATCAGCGGAGCTTGAAGCTCAACGCTGGGGGCAACGTATCACACGTCGCTGTCCATGCAACGCCTAGTCCTGTTGGGCTATTCCCGGGGGATTCCTCGTGTCCCGGCGCGCGTTCGGGGCAGCGGAACGTAACAATGTTCTTCTCCGCTCCCTCTGCGTCCGAGCAAGCGAGCTGCAGGACCTTTGCAATGCGCCGAAGGTTCCATGGAGAAGAGAACCCTAGGGGGATGAGATGAACAGCACCCGCTGCCCGCGCTGCCACAGCGAGCTCGACGAGGGCCCGATCATGTACCGGTGCGCGACCTGCTGCCGCGCCGTCTACGCGGCCGACCTGGAGAACGAGTACGTGCCGCGCGAGCCCGTGGCCGCCTAGATGATTGATTCCAAGGGGTGGAGATCAGCTGTTCGGCTGCGGACATGAAGCGAGGGCGTTCAAGATCCGTTTGTGACGACAGAACTG
>NZ_JBEZZG010000033.1:0-112317 GCF_040639085.1 Nonomuraea sp. NPDC023979 | reverse complement strand
CGCCCCGCTGCCCCCGGCCGAGCGCGCCGACGTCGACCGCGTCACGCGGGCCGTCAGGGCGGCACTCACCCCCGAGGCGTACGAGCGCGCCTTCCACGCGGGGCTTCCCGGCGACCTCGGCCCGCCCTGACCCAGGCCGGCGGGGGGCCGGTCAGCGCAGCACGACGTGGCAGGCGAGTTGGAGGGCCAGCCGTGACGCCGGGTCCTCCAGGTCGAAGCCCGCCGCCCGGACCCGTTCCAGCCGGGCGGTGACGGTGTTGCGGTGCACGCCCAGCCGGTCCGCCGCCCGCAGCGCGCCGCCCTCGTCGAGGACGGCGGCCAGCGTCTCCAGCAGGCTGCCGTCCTTGTCCACGGCGAGCAGCGGGCGCAGGACCACCGTGGCGGGCGCCTTCAGCACCCCGGCGGGGAGCGCGCCGAGCAGTTCGGCGGGCCCCATCCGGTCCGCCCGCGCCACCCGGCCCGGCCCGGCCACGAACGCCGCGGCCTCCGCGCCCAGCAGCGACTCCCCCACCCCGTCCAGCCCCACGGCGGCGGCCCCGGCCCCGGCGGCGCACGGCCACGGCATCGCCGCCACGCACCGCGCCAGCCGCCCGGCCAGCTCGTCCGGCGCCGCCGCCGACCATCCGGCCCAGCCGCCGCCCCGCCGCAGCACCGGCGCCTCCCCGACGGTGGCGGCGATGACCGCCTGCGCCCGCCCCGCCGCCTCGGCCCCCGTCACCCCGTCGGCGGGCAGCACCAGGAACCCGGTCACGGGCCCCCGCACCGCCCACCCCAGCGCCGCCGCCCGCCCCCGCACCTCGTCCGGCTCCTCGCCGTCCGCCGTCCGCGGGCTCTCCGGTGCATGGCCGTGTCCCTCCTCCAGGGGGCGGGCGTGCCGGGCCAGGAGGCGTTCGGCCAGGGACTCCTGGTGGACGAAGTCACGGGAGGCCGACAGGCGCTCGGCGGCGGCCCAGGCCACCAGCGGCGCCACCGCCAGCCCCAGCACCGCGCGCACCACGGACGGCCAGCCGGGGGAACGCGCCGCGCCGCCCGCGACCAGCGTCCCCAGCGCGTCCCCGTCGCGGTCCGGCACCGCCACCTCCGCCAGCACCCCGCCACCGGCCCGCCCCTCGGGCGCCGGGCCGCCGTCGCGCGGGCGGTGTCCCGCCGCCCCGGCGGCGCGTCCCGCCAGGAGCTGGCCGTACGGGTCCACGAAGGCGACCGAGGTGCCCGGCAGCTCGGCGTTGAGCACGCCCAGCACCCGCCGGGCCGACGTGCCCGCCTCCGCCAGCCGGGTGGCGCACCTGGCCACGAGCTGCGTGCGCGCCGCCTCGGGACGCGACGCCGCCGACGCGACCCGTACGGCGGTCACGAGCGGGTCCTCGTCCACGAAAATCAACGTCACGCCGAGCCGTTCCGCCAGCACGGCCCCGGAGCCGGCGCTCAGCCCGCCCGAGGGCGCGATCACGCACGCCGCCGCCTGTTCCCAGGCCCGGCGCATGGCCATCTCCACGGCCCACCCGCCGCCGGCCGCCGCGCCGATCAGCACCACCGCCGTGTGGGGCGTCACCGTCGACAGCACCGACAGCTCGTCCACGATGCGCACCCGGTGCACGGGGTTCTCGCCGGTCCCGTACATGCGCGCCCCCGCGAGCGGCCCGGCGTCCACCAGCTCGGCCACCGTCACCGGGGCCTCCCACCCGGACCCCACCCGGCCTGCCGCGCTCACAGCGGCAGCCCGAACGCGCGCGGCCCGCCGAGGGCCAGGCCGGGGCCGGTGTGCCAGACCGGGGCCGCCCGCACCACCATGATCTCCACCTCCATGCCGGGAGCCGCCTTGTCCACGTCCACCACCGTCCCGCCGTCCGCGGCGATCATGCAGATCTGGTCCGGCGCCATCGCCACGGCCGCGCCGTCGGCCAGCGCCAGGACGATCTCGTTGTGCGCCTCCAGCCGGACGAGCCGCCCGAGGCCGCCGGACTCCCGGACGACGATGCTCGACGGCAGCGACGGCAGCGCCAGCTCGGCCCCGTGCCCGGTGCTGCCCTCGACCGCCAGGATGCGGCCCCGGCACAGCGTCCGCACCCCGTACGGCGCCGCCACCGCGCGGGCGGTCCCGGGCGCGCCGGCGCGCAGCAGCCGGCTCACGGTGCCGGGCACCAGCACGCGGGCCAGCACGCCGGCGCACATCGGGTAGCAGGCCGTCACCGCCCAGCCGCCCACGGACAGCACCACCGGCCGCAGCAGCTCCTCCACCCGGTCGGCGGCGGTGTCGATCACCACGACCTCGCCGGAGGCCCCGGCGAGCGCCAGCGGCGTCGCCGGGACCCCGCCCAGCGCGAACGTCGTCTGCTCCACCAGCGGGAACACCCGCCCGGTCCCGTCGCCGTCGACCAGCGGCACCCCGAGCGCCGCCGCGGCCACGAGCGGGATGAGCGCGTTCTCGGCGGCCAGGTTCAGCGCCACGACGGCCCCGGCCCGCCCGCCCAGCCGGCCTTCCAGCGCCCGTACGGCCCGCGCCGGCTCGTCGCCCGACGGCAGCAGCTCGCCCAGCGCGGTCGTCGAGCCGACCAGGCTCACGGCCACGCAGCGCACGTCCTGCGGCAGGTCGCCCGCGGCCACCACCTCGACGCCGTCGCCGATCACCGATCCCGCCCAGTCGGCCGCCAGGCTGAACGCCGACTCGGCGGCCCCGGTGGCGAACAGCCGCGACCCCGCCACGTACGCGGCCAGCTCCGCCGCGCCGATCCGCCCGGCGGCGCCGGAACCCGTCGTGCTGGGTGATGTCACGGCGTCGCCCCCTCGGCGGTCACGCGGACCCGGTAGAGCCCGTCGGGCAGATACGACAGCGGGTTGACCGTCGTCTCCACCACCCGCGCCGACCCCGGCGCGGCGCCCGCGCTGACGACCCGGGTCAGCACCTCGTCCTCGGCGTCGCGCAGCGCCCGGTCGAGCTCGGCCCGCCCCAGCGCCCGCACGATCCGCTCGACCTGCGCCTCCGGCCCGCCGGCCGTCGCCCCGAAGGCGGCCGCCGCGTCGCCCGCCAGCCCCGCCGCCGTCCCCCGGCCGCGCGCCGCCGTCGCCCCGGCCCGGCACGCCAGCGGGTAGCGGCGGAAGTAGTGCGCCGACACCAGGCCGCTGCCCGAACGCGCGAAGTACGCCGGCACGCCCGGCCACCGGCCCGCCACCTCGTCGGCCACCCGCCCGGCGTGCGGGCCCAGCGCGGCGCTGAGGATCGCGTCGTGCTCCCGCTCGCGCAGCCCACGGCCACCGAACTCATACGAGAGCGTGATCCGCGCCCCCGGCACCGCCTCGGCGACGATCGAGGCGACGGCCAGCTCGTGATCGGCCAGCACCGGCGAGCCCGTCGCCGTGACCGCGAAGTCGCTCAGCCCGCACCCTTCGGCGAAGCGCCGGACCGCCTCGGTGTCGAGCGGGGCCAGCGGCCGCCCGGTCAGGCTGTGCCCGCCCCGCACGATCGCCGCCACGCCGGACCCCTCGGGCCATCCCACCAGCGGCTTCAGCACCTCCGGGCACGGGCCGCCCACCCGGATCGCCGCCACCGGGGCCAGTGGCGCCCCGTCCAGGTCGACGGCCACGCACACGGCCCGGGCCCCCCGGGCGGCCCGGGGGGCGGGAACGGGCACGCCGTCCCGTACGGCCACCGTCACCGGCGACGGCGGCCGTCCGAGACAGACGCCCAGGATCACTCCAGCTCGCGCCCTTCCGTCTCCGGCAGCGGCACCGCCAGCAGCGCCGTCACCACCATGAACGCGTTGATGATGAGGATGGTCGCGGTGAACCCGGTCGCCCCGGCCAGCATCGCGCCCACGGCCGACGGGGCCGCCGCCGTGGCGACGAGCTGGGCGGCCGTCGCCCACGAGTAGCCGGTGCCGCGCAGCGCCGTCGGGTAGAACTCGCCGTTCCAGGTGTTCCAGACGCCCCAGGCGCCCATGCTGAAGAACGCCAGCACGAAGTTGCCCAGGTAGAGCTCCACGGTCGACCCGGCGGTGGCGAACCAGAGCCCGCCCAGCACGGCGGCGACCACGTACACGAGGAAGACCTTCTTGCGCCCGAACTGCCCGGTCAGCAGCGACGCGCTCACGTACCCGGGGATCATCATCACGGCGCTGAGGGCCGCGAACCCGAGCGAGGCCGACAGGCTGAGCCCCTTCTCCTGCAGCAGCGTCGGCAGCCACGTCTGCAGCCCCCAGTAGCCCCAGTTGAACGCGAAGTTCAGCACCAGCATCAGCACGGTGATGCGGGCCAGCCGCCCGCGGAACAGGTCGAGCGGGTTGCCCACCCGGGTGGCCGAGACGGTGAAGGTCGCGTCGGCGTCGGCGCTGCCGAGCGAGCGCAGCACCGCCCGCGCCTCCTCCTGGCGTCCGCGCGCCGCCAGCCAGTACGGCGACTCGGGCACCCAGGCCCGGATCGCGAACGCCCACAGCCCGGCCGCCGCGCTGGCGATCACCACGACGTGCCAGCCGAGCGAGCCCAGCGCGACCGACGCGCCGATCGCCGCGAGCATGCCGATCGGCCAGCCGATCGACAGGTAGACCGCCGCCCGCCCGCGGTGCCGGGTCGGCAGCAGTTCCAGGAAGTACGGGAACGTGATCGTGTAGACGCCGGCCAGCGCCAGCCCGGAGGCGACGCGCAGGGTGACCAGCGTCTCCAGGTTCGGCGAGAACGCCGAGGCGAACGCGACCACCCCGTAGGCCAGCAGCGACCAGAACGCGGCCGGCTTGCGCCCGATCCGGTCGGCCACCGGCCCCCAGATCAGCACGCCGGGGATCATGCCGAAGGCCACGGCCGACAGCACGAGGCCGATGCCCGCCTCGTCGACGCCGAACTGGGCGCCCAGGTCGCCGGCGACGTAGATGAGCGCGAGCTGTTCCCACGACTCGATCACGAAGGCGATGAACAGGGCCAGCGCGATCAGCACGTGCCTGCGGGTGAACGGCATCCGGTCGAACGCCGCGCCGATGGGCAGCGTCCGTTGCTCGACGGCGGTCATGGGGGCTCCTCGGAGGGGGGCGTGAAGTCTTGCCGCACGATAGGGCCGCCCCCTCACCGCTCTCCTGTGCGCGCCGCCCGGGCCGTGCCGCCCGGCCTGTGCGCCCCGCCTTGCCGTATCAGGATACGCGCAGGTCAGATGGTGTTCTCGTGGACGTGCACGATGAGCCAGGAGCCCTCCACGAGGCGCAGCACGCTGGTCGTCCTGACGATCTCGTGCTCGCCGGAGGCGTAGTCCACGCGCAGCAGGTAGCGGGCCAGCGCGGTGTCGCCCCACACGTCCACGACCTCGTCGTAGGCGTGCAGGCCGGTCTCGCCGGGGCCGTCGGCGGGCCGGGCGTCGCGTACCTTGTCGAGCTGCTGCCTGCTGGTGATCAGGTCGGGCGCGGCCGAGTCGAAGATCGTGGCTTCCGGATGCAGCAGGCGGTCGATCCCCGCGCGGTCCCCCCGGGTATAGGCCGCGTACATCGCGGAGATGACGGCCCACACGGCTTCACGAGACACGAAACAGCTCCCTAATCGGTGATATTTGGTGTTTTGTCACCGTAAGGGTATTCGTCCGGCCGGGCGCCTTTACAACGTAGATCTCACTCCCGTTCCAGCTCGTGGGCCAGCGCCCGCAGCTCCGCCTCACCGGCCATCAGCGCGGTCAGCCGTTCCCTGCTGATGTCGGCCTTGGCGTACTCCCCCAGGCTCGTCCCCCGCTTGAGCAGCAGGAACCGGTCGCCGACCGGGTAGGCGTGATGCGGGTTGTGCGTGATGAACACCACGCCGAGCCCCCGGTCCCTGGCCCGCGCGATGTAGCGCAGCACCACCCCGGCCTGCTTGACGCCGAGCGCCGAGGTGGGCTCGTCGAGGATGAGCACCCGCGCGCCGAAGTGGACCGCCCGGGCGATCGCCACCGACTGCCGTTCGCCGCCGGACAGCGTGCCGACCGGCTGGTCCACGTCGCGGATGTCGATGCCCATCGCGCGCAGCTCCTCCCTGGCAACCCGCCGCGCCGTGCGCACGTCGAAGGCCAGGCCCCGGCGCGGCTCGGCGCCGAGGAAGAAGTTGCGCCACACCGACATCAGCGGGATCATCGCCAGGTCCTGGTGGACGGTGGCGATGCCGCGCTCCAGCGCGTCGCGCGGCCCGGACAGGCGCACCTCGGCCCCGTCGACGAGCAGCGCGCCCGAGTCGTGCCGGTGCACCCCGGCCAGGATCTTGATGAGCGTCGACTTGCCGGCGCCGTTGTCGCCGAGCACGCAGGTGACCTGCCCGGCCTCGACGCCCATCGACACCTCGCGCAGCGCCAGCACCGAGCCGAACGACTTGCCGATGCCGCGGGTCTCCAGGATCAATGCCGCACCTCCTCGGCGTAGCGCCGGACCAGGCGGTTGGCCAGCGTGGCCAGCAGCAGCATGGCCCCCAGGAAGAACTTGAACCAGTCGGCGTCCCAGCCGAGGAACACGATGCCCTTGTCGGCCATGCCGAAGATCACCGCCCCGATCGCCGCGCCGACGGCCGAGCCGTACCCGCCGGTGAGCAGGCAGCCGCCGATCACGGCGGCGATGATGTAGATGAACTCCTGCCCGATGCCGATGTTGGCCTGCACGGACGTGTAGCGCAGCGCCAGCATGGAGCCGACCAGCCAGGCCGCGAACGCCGTCGTCATGAACAGCGCGATCTTCGTGCGGGCGGCCGGCACCCCGGCGGCGCGGGCGGCCCGCTCGTCGCCGCCCACCGCGAAGATCCAGTTGCCGGGCCGTGACCGCATGAGCACCCAGGTGGCGGCGGCGGTGACGAGCAGCCACCACAGGACCGCCACCCGGAACGGGGTGCCGGCGACCTCGACCGTGCCGCCGAGCACGGCCTGGGCCGAGGCGTAGCCGCCGGCCTGGCGCAGCCCGCCGACCTGGACGGTGCCGGTGAGCGCCTTGGTGACGCCCAGGTTGACGCCCTGGAGCATGAGGAACGTGCCGAGCGTCACGATGAAGCTGGGCAGCCGGGTGCGGGTGACGATGAGCCCGTTGAGCAGCCCGACGGCCAGCGCGACCACGAGGCTGACCAGCATGGCCGGCCACACGTGGAAGCCGTACTCGGTGGCGAGCGTGACCAGGATCAGCCCGGTCGTGCCGGTGAGCACGCCCGCCGACAGGTCGAACTCGCCGCCGATCATGAGCAGCGCGATCGCCACCGCCATGATGCCGAGCGTCGAGGCGGGGTCGAGCCAGTTGGCGACGCCGTCGAGCGAGCGGAAGACGGGCGACTGCGCGGCGAAGAACGCGAACACCACGATCGCCCCGACGACCGCGCCCAGCTCGGGCCGGATCAGCAGGCGGCGCAGCACGCCGGCGCGGGCCAGCCGCTCGTCCGTCACCTGGTGCCCGCCCCGGCCAGCTCGGCCACCTGCTGGGCGTTGTCCTTGGTGACGAAGCCGGGGCCGGTGTTGACGGGCAGGCCGCCGCCGACGGTGTTGAGGTTGTTCTTGTACAGGTGCAGGAAGACGATCGGCAGGTAGCCCTGCAGGTACTGCTGCTGGTCCACGGCGAAGAGGATCTCGCCGTCGCCGATGGCGGTCACCACGTCCGCCGACAGGTCGAAGGTGGCCAGCTTGGCCTGCGACCCGGCGTCCCTGATGGCGTCGCGGGCGGCGACGGCGACGGCCGGGTTGAGCGCGAGCACGCCGTTGACCTGCTGGTCGGACTGGAGCTTGGCGGCGACCTTGGAGGTCACGTCCGGCAGGTTGTTCATGTCGACCTGCAGCCGCTCGACGGCGCCGCCGAGCGTCTCCTCGGCGCCCTTGCAGCGCTGGTCGAGCCCGACGTTGCCGGCCTCGTGGATGACGCACAGGAGCTTGGTCACGCCGGCGGCCTTGAGCTGCTCGCCCGCGCCGCGCCCGGCCACGTCCTCCGACTGGCCGACGTGCGTGAGCGCGCCGAGCGCCTTGGACTCGCCGGCGCCCGAGTTGACGGTGACGACCGGGATGCCGGCCGCGACGGCCCTGCCGATGGACTCGCGCAGCGCGTCGGGGTTGGCCATGGAGACCACGACGCCGTCGGCCTTGGCCGACACCGCCTGGTCGATGAGCTGGGACTGCTTGGCGGGGTCGCCGTCGCCCTGGTACGTGACCCGCGCGCCGTACTGCTTGCCGGCGGCCTCGGCGCCGTTCTTGACCACGTCCCAGAAGGAGTCGCCGGGGGCGCCGTGGGTGATGACGGCGTAGCTGCCGCCGCCGGACGCGGGGGGCGCCGTCGCGGCCGCCGTTTCCTGCGTCCGCTGTCCGGCCGGCGCCGAGCAGCCGCTCAGCGCCAGCGCGCTCGCCAGGGCCAGCACGATCGGGGTTCGTCTCATCGGACACCTCCATGAGCAACGGCCTCGCCCCGGTTGTACCTCAATATCAACTCTATGTATAGACATGCGGACCAAGCGGCCATGCGAGTCAGAACGGAATTGTACGTTCCCGTATGATGGGGTCATGACCACCGCACCCATGAGCGGCCGCAAGGCGCAGGCCGCACGGAACGACGAGCTGATCCTCCAAGCGGCCAGGGCGGTCTTCACCGCCGACCCGGGCGCCCCCATCGCGGCCGTGGCGGAGAGGGCGGGCGTCGGCATCAGCGCCCTCTACCGGCGCTACCCCAGCAAGGAGGCGCTGCTGCAGAAGCTCTGCGGCGACGGGCTCAAGCTCTACATCGCCGTGACCGAGCGGGCGCTCGCCGACGACGGCGACCCGTGGGAGGCGTTCGCCGGCTACATGCGCGGCATCGTGGACGCCGACACCAACTCGCTGACGATCAAGCTGGCGGGCACCTTCCACCCCACGGAGGAGCTCTACCACGACGCGGTGCGCTCGGCCGAGGTGGCCGAGGAGGTGCACCGCCGGGCGGTCGAGGCGGGCGTGCTGCGGCCCGACGTGACGGTGGCCGACCTCGCGCTGCTGTTCGAGCAGATCGCCTCGATCAAGCTGGGCGACGAGGAGCGCACCTCCCAGCTCCGCCACCGCTACCTGGCCCTGATGATGGACTCGCTGCGCATCCCGCCGGCCCACCGCGAGCTGCCCGGCCCGCCCGCCGCCGACGAGGAGCTCTCCGCGCGCTGGACGCCCTGACCCCGGCCCGCCGTCAGGGCAGGTCGTCGCGGAGCCGGGCGGCCAGTTCCAGGGTGCGGCGGGCGCGGGCGACGATCGGCGCGTCGACGAACCGGCCGTCGGGCAGCGCCACCGCGCCCGCCCCGGCGGCCTCGGCCTCCTCGGCGGCCCGGACGATCTCGGCGGCCCTGGCGGTCTCCTCCTCGCCCGGCCGGAAGGCCCGCCGGATCACCGGGATCTGCCGGGGGTGGATCGCGGTCCTGCCGAACAGGCCCATCCCCCGCCCGGCCGCGCACGAGGCCAGCAGCCCGGCCTCGTCGCGCACGTCCGGGTAGACCGACATCGGCACCGGCGGCAGCCCGGCCGCGGCCGCGGCCAGCACCACCCGCATCCGCAGGTGGTTCATCGCGCCCTCGTCGGTGATCGACAGCTCGGCCGCGAGATCCTGCTCGCCGAGCGCGACCCCCGCCACGCTCGGATGAGCCGCGATCTCGCGCGCCCCCGCGATCCCCGCCGCCGACTCCAGCAGCGCGTACGCCCGCGCCCCCAGCCGCTCCACCAGCTCCAGCGGGGTCCCGGGCTCCACCTTGGGCAGCCGCACCGCGCCCGCCAGGCCGCCGACCGCCTCCAGGTCGTCGCGCCCGCGCGGGGTGGCCAGGTCGTTGATCCGTACGTGGACCGCGCCGTCGCCGGGACGCCCGCGCAGGTAGGCGACGGCGTGGGCGCGGGCCTCGTCCTTGCGGGCGGGCGTGACGGCGTCCTCCAGGTCGATGATCACCACGTCGGCACCGGACGCGGCGGCCTTGGCGAACCGGTCCGGCCGGTCGCCCGGCACGTACAGCCAGGTCACGGGCGGCGTCACGGGCGGCGGCACGGGCGGGGCCGTCACGCGATCACCCCGCTCTCGCGCAGCCGGGCCAGGTCGGCGGCGGCGTAGCCGAGCTCGCCGAGCACCTCGTCGGTGTCGCGGCCCAGGCGGCGGCCCGGCCAGCGCACCTCGCCCGGCGTGTCCGACAGCCGGAACAGCACGTTCTGCATGACGACCGAGCCGAGCTCCTCGTCGGGCACCTCGACGAACGTGCCGAGCGCCGCGTACTGCGGGTCCTCGGCGATGTCGGTGACGTCGTAGATGGGGGCGACGGCCGCCTGCGCCTCCTCGAAGCGGGCGATGACCTCGGCGGCGTCGCGCTCGCCGATCCAGGCGGCGACGGCCTCGTCGAGCTCGTCGACGTGCTGGACCCGGCCCGCGCCGGTGGCGAACCACGGCTGCTCGACCAGGTCGGGCCGGCCCACGAGGGTGACGACGCGCTCGGCGATGGGCTGCGCGCTGGTGGAGACGGCCAGCCAGCGGCCGTCGCGGGTGCGGTAGGTGTTGCGCGGGGCGTTGCTGCTGGACCGGTTGCCGGTGCGCGGCGGCACCACGCCGAGCGCCTTGTAGGCGGTCATCTGCGGGCCGAGCAGGCCGAGGATGGGCTCGATGATGGCCATGTCGATCACCTGGCCGCGCCCGGTGCGCTCGCGGGCGTGCAGCGCGACCATGATCGCGTAGCTCATGGCCAGGCCGGCGATGCCGTCGGCGAGCGCGAGCGGCGGCAGCGTGGGCGGCCCGTCCGGCTCGCCGGTCATCGCGGCGAAGCCGCTCATGGCCTCGGCCAGCGTGCCGAACCCGGGCCGCCCGGCCATCGGCCCGCTCTGCCCGAAGCCGGTCATCCTGGCCACGATCAGCCTCGGGTTGGCCGCGATCAGATCCTCGGGCGACAGGTTCCAGCGCTCCAGCGTGCCGGGGCGGAAGTTCTCCACCAGCACGTCGGAGCGGGCGGTCAGGCGGCGCAGGATCTCCTGCCCCTCGGCCCGCGACAGGTCGACGGCGGCGGCCCGCTTGTTGCGTGACAGCGACTTCCACCACAGCCCGACCCCGCCGGCCGACGCCCCGTGCCCCCGTGACGGGTCGCCGCGGCGCGGGTGCTCGATCTTGACGACGTCGGCGCCGAAGTCGCCGAGCATCATGGCGGCGGAGGGCCCGGCGAACAGCGTCGCGGCGTCGATGACCCGAAGGTCTGCGAGGCTTGTCATAGTTCTGTAAGTTATAAGAAATATGTCATAGGTCAATTCCGCCGGCCCTGAGGAACACATGACCACCGAGCCCCGGCCGCCCATGAGCAAGGCCGACTACGTCTACAGCGTCCTGCTGGAGGAGATCCGCACGGCCCGGATCCCCGGCGGCACCGCGTTGCGCGCCGGGGCGCTCGCCAAGCGGCTCGGCGTCTCCGTGACGCCGGTGCGCGAGGCGCTGCGCCGCCTGGAGAAGGACCGGCTGATCAGCTACGAGGCGCACCACGGCGCCACCGTCGTCGACCTGGGCGACGACGCGCTGGAGGAGTTCTACGGCCTGCGCGCGGTCGTCGAGGGCCTGGGCGCCCGGCTGGCCGCCGCCCGCGTCACCGCCGAGGACCTGGCCTGGCTGCGCGAGCTGCACGCCGCGATGGCCCGCGACGCCGCCGAGGGCAGGCTCGACCGCCTGGCCGAGCAGAGCAGGCACTTCCACCTGCGGATCGCCGACATCGGCGGCCCCGCCTTCCTCGGCCAGCACGCCAGGGCCGTGCGCAACAGCTTCCCGGTGCCGCCCGGCGTCTCGCTGTGGCTGGACGCCGGCCAGGCGGCCCGCCAGCTCGACGCGCACGAGCGCATCCTGGCCGCCCTGGAGGCCGGCGACGGCCCGGCCGCCGAACGCCTCATGATCGACCACGTCCGGCAGGCGGGCGAGCATCGCCGAGGGAGCGGCCCGGTGGCAGGATGACGGTGTGATCACCAGCGCGGTCCGGGGCGTCCTGTTCGATCTCGACGGCACGCTGCTCGACCACCGTGCGGCCGCCGACGCCGGCATCACCGCCTGGGTGGCCGAGCGCGCGCCCGGCCACCCGCGCCTGGCCGAGGCCGCCCGGCTGTGGGAGGCGCTGGAGGAGCCGCACCTGGCGGCCTGGCACGCGGGCGAGTGCTCCTGGCAGGAGCAGCGCCGCCGCCGCGTGCGGGCGCTCTGCGCGGAGCTGGGCCTGGACCTGCCGGACGACCCCGACACGGCCTTCGCCTCGTACGCGCGCCGCTACCGCGAGGCGTGGCGCGCCTACCCCGACGCGGCGGCGGCCGTGGCCGCGCTGCGCGGGTTCCGCCTGGGCGTGCTGACCAACGGCGCGCAGGAGATGCAGGAGGCCAAGGTCCGCGCGATCGGCCTGGCCGGGCAGGTCGGCCCGGTGCTGACCGGCGAGGTGCTGGACGGCTGCTACAAGCCCGCCCCCGCCTGCTACACCGGGGCCGCCGCCGCGCTCGGCCTGCCGCCCGAGCAGGTGCTGCTCGTCGGCGACGACGTGGCCAAGGACGTCACCGGCCCCGCCGCGGCCGGCATGCGCTCGGTCTGGCTGGACCGCCTCGGCGTCGCCCCGCCGCCCGCGGGATTCCCGCGCATCACCACGCTCGCCGAGCTGCCCGCACTCCTGTCCGGCGAGCATTTGTCTGGACATTCTGACCTCGGTTAAGCTGATCAGCATGACCGCGAAACTGGCGATCGACCTGGATCGATCCAGCCCCGTGCCGCTCTACTTCCAGGTGGCCGAGCAGATCGCCGAAGCGATCCGGCGGGGCGACCTGGCGCCCGGATCCCGGCTGGACAACGAGATCCTGCTGGCCGACAAGCTCGGGCTGTCGCGGCCGACGATCCGCCAGGCGATCCAGTATCTCGTCGACAAGGGCCTGCTCGTGCGCAAGCGCGGCGTCGGCACCCAGGTCGTGCACGGCCAGGTCAAGCGCTCGGTCGAGCTGACGAGCCTCTACGACGACCTGCGCCGCTCCGGCCAGGAGCCCGCCACCCAGGTGCTCACCCTGGAGCCCCGCCCGGTCGAGGAGCAGATCGCGGCCATCCTCGGCGTCGAGCCCGGCAGCCAGGTGCTCTACGTGGAGCGGCTCCGCTTCGCCGCGGGCGAGCCGCTGGCGCTCATGCACAACTGGCTGCCCATCGGCCTGGCCCAGATCACCGCCGCCGACCTGGAGGTGCGCGGCCTGTACGAGCTGCTGCGCGGCGCCGGGGTGCGGATGCGGGTGGCCAACCAGCGCATCGGCGCCCGCGCCGCCAACCAGGCCGACGCCAGACTGCTGGACGAACGGCGCGGCGCCCCGCTGCTGACCATGATCCGCACCACCTACGACGACCAGGGCCGGGCGGTCGAGCACGGCTCGCACGTCTACCGGGCCTCGCACTACTCGCTGGAGGTCACGCTCATCGAACGGTGACCGCGGATGGCTACGGATAGGTCTCATTCTGTCACCACGGCGCGACGTGGAGTATTCTTCGCCTGGCCGCCCTTTCTCCACCCCGGCACGAGAACGGCGAACGCCCATGGACTTCCACCTGACGACCACCCTCCGTGACGGCCGCGTGACCGTCGTGGTCTCGGGCGAGCTCGACATCGCCACCACTCCCCTGCTGCGCGCCCGCCTGCGCGAGGCCGCCGCGCGCGGGCCCGGCGAGGTGGTGCTCGACCTGAGCGGGCTGACGTTCGCCGACGCGGCCGGGCTGGGCGCGCTGGTGGCCGCCCGGCTGCACGCCGAGTCGGCCGGGACCGCGCTGGTCCTGGCCGAGGTCCCGGCGTCGCTGGCCCGCCTGCTGCGCATCACCGGCCTCGACGCCCAGCTCCTGCCTCCGGCCTGGGCCGGCGCCCCGCCGGGCCCCTACGACGGCCTCACCGCCCCCTGACCCCACGGAGGCCGGAGGCGGTCACAGCCCCCGACCCTCCGGAAGCGGGCTCACAGCTCCTTGAGGTAGGTCGCGATCGACTCCTGGGCGGCCTCGCGCAGGTGGCCGTGCACGATCGCGTTGGCCTCGCGGTCGGTGCGCACCTCCACCACCCTCGGCCCCTGCCCGCGCAGCGCCTTCGGCAGCTCCGAGATGTCCTGCACCAGCGTGTACGGCGTCCCGGTCGCGGCCGTCACGTAGCCGAGGTCCACCCCGTGCGGCGTGCCGAACACCCGCTCGAACGGGTCGCGCACCGCCGCCTGCGGCAGCAGCGAGAAGATGCCGCCCCCGTCGTTGTTGACCACCACCAGGCACAGGTCAGGCCGGGGCTCGCGCGGCCCGAGGATCAGCCCGTTCTGGTCGTGCAGGAACGACAGGTCGCCGAGCAGCGCGTAGGAGGGCCCGTTGTGGGCCAGCGCCGCGCCCATCGCCGACGAGACCAGCCCGTCGATGCCGGAGGCGCCCCGGTTGGCCAGCACCCTGATGCCGCGCCTGGGCCGCATCGCCTGGTCCAGGTCGCGGATCGGCATGGAGGACCCGCAGAACAGCAGCGACCCGTTGGGCAGCCCGTCCGCCAGGTCGCGGGCCAGCCGGGGCTCGCTCAGCCCGGAGCCGTCGAGCACGTCGTCGAGCGCCGTGCGCGCCGCCTGGTCGGCCTGCCGCCAGGCGTGCAGCCAGCTGTCGTCGCCGGCCGCGACCGGGATCTCCACCGCCTGCGCCACCTGCGTGGCCGAGCGGGTGGGGTCGGGCCAGCGGTCGAGGCCGGGCGAGACCACGATGTGCTCCTCGGCCCGCTTCAGCCACGACAGCAGCGGCCGGGACAGGCCGGGCCGGCCGAGCGTGACGACCACGTCGGGCCGATGGGAGTCGGCGAACTCGGGCATGCCGAGCAGGTAGTGGTAGGTGGAGATGGCGTGGTCGCCATAGCGTCCGCCGCCGTTGGGCTCCGACAGCACCGGCCAGCCGGCCATCCCGGCCGCCGCCACGTAGCGGCGCACGTTGGCCGCGCCGTCGCCGACCACGAGCACGCCGCGCCGGGTGGGCGCGATGTGCAGGGCGACGGGCGGCGGCGCCACGCGGGCGCGCACCCACGGCCCGGCCGCGCCGCCGTCGAGCGGCTCGCACCAGGAGTCGTCGCCGTCGGGGATCAGCGGCTCGCGGAACGGCAGGTTCAGGTGGACCGGCCCGGGGTCGGCCGGGCCCGCCGCCCGCTGGTAGGCGCGGCAGGCCAGCGACCGCCAGTAGGCCACCTGGCCGGGCCGCTCCTCCGGCACGCCGACCTCGGCGAACCACCGGGTCGCGGTGCCGTACATCTTGAGCTGGTCGATGGTCTGGTTGGCGCCGGTGCCGCGCAGCTCCGGCGGGCGGTCGGCGGTGAGCACGAGCAGCGGCACGTTCGACTCGCTCGCCTCGATGACGGCGGGGTGGAAGTTGGCCGTGGCGGTGCCGGACGAGCACAGCAGCGCGACGGGCCGCTCGGAGCGCCTGGCCAGGCCCAGCGCCAGGAACGAGGCCGAGCGCTCGTCGATGCGCACGTGCAGGCGCACGCGCGACTCGGCGTGCAGCGCGAGGGCGAGCGGGGCGGAGCGGGAGCCGGGCGCGATCACCACGTCGGTCAGGCCGCAGCGCACCAGCTCGTCGACCAGGACCGTGGCCAGCGCGGTAGCGGGGTTCACAGTGACGCCTCCTGCATCCGGCGTAGCCACGACGGACAATCAATCTCAAAATCCGACAAATGCTCAAAACTTACATCCGGGCGGCGTACGGGCAGCATCCCGCCCTCGGGGACGAGCGAATCGGCCACCACGTCGCCCGACAGCAGCGACATCGTGCCGAGCCCGCACGCGTACGGCAGCTCCGGCAGCGCCGCCGCCAGCGCCACGCCCGCGGCCAGCCCCACGGAGGTCTCCACGGCGCTCGACACCACCGCCGGCAGCCCGCACGCCTCCACTACCCTCAGCGCCGCGCGCACGCCTCCCAGGGGCTGCACCTTGACGACCGCGATGTCGGCGGCCTCCGCCGCCCTGACCCGCAGCGGGTCCTCGGCGCGGCGGATCGACTCGTCGGCCGCGATCGGCACGTCGCAGGCCCGCCGCACGGCCGCCAGCTCCTCCAGCGTGGCGCACGGCTGCTCGGCGTACTCCAGCCCGAAGCGGTCGAGCTCCTTGAGCCGCCGCACGGCCTCGCCGACGTCCCAGGCGCCGTTGGCGTCGATCCGGACCCGCCCCGAGGGGCCGAGCGCGTCACGCACGGCCTCCACCCGCGCCACGTCCGCCGAGAACGGCTGCCCCGGCTCGGCCACCTTGACCTTCGCGGTGCCGCAGCCGGAACGCCGGACGAGGTCGTGGGCCTGCTCCGGCCCGACCGCCGGCACGGTGGCGTTGACCGGGACCGCGTCGCGTACCGGCGCGGGCCAGCCGTCGAAGGCGGCCTCCCGCGCGCACGCGAGCCACCGGGCGCACTCGCGCGGCCCGTACTCGGGGAACGGCGAGAACTCGCCCCACCCCGCCGGTCCGTGCAGCAGCACCCCTTCCCTGACGGTCTGTCCCCGGAACCTGGTGCGCATCGGAATCCGGAAGACCACGGGAGAACGCGTCACGACCCTCCCTGCGCCGCTGCCCGATCTGACGCCATTAACCTTACGAGCATGTGGAGGAACCCGTCGCATCCGGACCGCCCGCTGCACGCGGTCGCGCTGCCCGCCGGGCCGCGGCTGTTCGCGGCGGTCCGCGACGCGCTGTCCGGCGACGGCCCCGCGGTGCTGCCCCTGATCCCCGGCCAGGAGGCCGCCGCGGTCGAGGCGCTGCGCCCCACCCACGCGGGCGGCGCGCGGCTCGCCGGCGGCGCCGGGGTGCCTGCCGGCGTGGCCGTGGTCATCGCCACCAGCGGCAGCACGGGGACCCCCAAGGGCGTGATGCTCTCCGCCGCCGCGCTGCGCGCCTCGGCGGCGGCCTCGCTGCGCCGCCTGGGCGCGTCCAGGGGCGAGCGGTGGCTGTGCTGCCTGCCCGTCTCCCACGTCTCCGGCCTCCAGGTGCTCGTCCGGTCGCTGCTGTGCGAGAGCGAGCCGATCCTGCACGAGCGCTTCGACCCGGTGGCGGTGCTGGAGTCGGGCGCCGACCACGTGTCGCTGGTGCCCACCCAGCTCCACCGGCTGGTCGAGATGCGGGCCGACCTGTCGGGGTTCCGCACCGTCCTGCTCGGCGGGGCCGCGCCCCGGCCGGGGCTGCTCGCCGAGGCGGCCGCGCTCGGCGCGCGGGTGGTGACGACGTACGGCATGAGCGAGACGAGCGGCGGGTGCGTGTACGACGGCGCGCCCCTCGACGGCGTGGACGTGCGGGTCGGCGAGGACGGGCGGATCGAGGTGTCCGGGCCGGTGCTGTTCTCCGGCTACCGGGGCCGTGCCGGGAGCCCGCTCGACGGGGGCTGGTTCGTCACCTCCGACCTGGGCGAGCTGGCGGACGGGCGGCTGCGCGTGCTGGGCCGGGCCGACGACGTCATCAACTCCGGCGGCGAGAAGGTGCCGGCCGCGTCCGTGGCCGCCGTCATCGGCGCCCATCCCGGAGTGGCCGACGTGGCCGTGGTGGGCCGCCCCGACCCCGAGTGGGGCGAGCTCGTGGTGGCCGCCGTCGTGCCCGCCGACCCCGCCGCGCCGCCGACGCTGGCCCAGTTGCGGGCCTACTGCGCCGACCGGCTGCCGCCGTACGCCGTGCCGCGTGACCTGCGGCTCCTGCCGAGCATGCCCCTGCTGGCGAACGGGAAGACCGACCTGATCCGCCTCAAGTCCGGAACCTGATGACTTGTGCGTGCGTCATAGTGGGGAAGAGACGGAGGGAGTGTTCATGGACCAGACCCGCAAGATGTGGGCATCCGCGGTGGCCGTCGGCGTGATCATCGCCGGTGGCGTCTCCGTCGCGGCGGCCGCCTCGGCGGGCAGGCTCGACCAGGCCAGGCAGACCCGGGCCGTGATCGAGAAGTCGGTGGTGCAGCCCGCGCAGCCCACCCCGTCCACATCTCCGACCGGGCTTCCCTCGGCGCGGCCCTCGGACGACGGTCTCGTGGTGACCAGCGAGGTCAACCCCGATCCCGACGAGGTCATCCGCTACTGGACGGACGATCGCCTGGAGGAGGCCAACCCGATGCCCATGCCGGAGGTCAGGCAGGGAGAGTTCGAGCTGGCCGAATAGCGCCACCGGTCACCCTTTTGGGCGTTTTTCACCCCTCGGGAACAAATAGCGCGGATCGGCGTTATTGATACTGGTGAGTCGTGCGGCCGGAGCCGGGCCGCCCCACCCAAAACGCCCAGAATCGCTTCCACTCCGTTGGAGGAGGTGTCCTCATGCCCCGAACCGCCGTGGCGACCCCACCCGCAACCCTCGAGCAGCTGATTGACCGAGGGCGAGCCCAGGGTCACCTCTCTCTCGCGGACCTGCGTGACGCATTCGCCCACGCGGGCATCAGCCCCGCCGAGGGCAGGTCGATCCTGCGCGAGCTGACCGACGCCGGGGTGAGCCTGGCCGCCGGTGACGAGCCGCCCGCCAAGGCGCCCGCCCAGGCCCGGAAGACCGCCAGGAAGCCCGCCGCCAAGCGCTCCACCAGGAAGAAGGCTTCGAGTCCCGAGACTACCGACTCCGGGGCCGCCAACGCAAAAACCGGCGACGAGGATGTGCCCGACGAGCTGGTCCTGCAGGCCGAG
This sequence comes from Nonomuraea sp. NPDC023979, assembly GCF_040639085.1. Taxonomy (NCBI): domain Bacteria; kingdom Bacillati; phylum Actinomycetota; class Actinomycetes; order Streptosporangiales; family Streptosporangiaceae; genus Nonomuraea; species Nonomuraea sp. NPDC023979. Next base: position 93,777 of record NZ_JBEZZG010000033.1, on the reverse strand, counting down.
GAGGCCGAGCTGGAGAGCGAGCCCCTCGACCTGGACGACAACCAGTCGGTCATGGGCGACTCGGTGCACACCTACCTCAAGTCGATCGGCCGCCGCACGCTGCTCACCGCCGCGCAGGAGGTCGACCTGGCCCGCCGCATCGAGGCCGGGCTGTACGCCGAGTACAAGCTGGAGATCGGCGAGGACCTGTCCCCCGCCGCCCGCGACGACCTGCTCATGGTGGTCGAGGACGGCAAGGCCGCCAAGGACCACATGCTGGAGGCCAACCTCCGGCTGGTCGTGTCCGTGGCCAAGAAGTACACCGACCGCGGCATGTCCCTGCTGGACGTCGTCCAGGAGGGCAACCTGGGCCTCATCAGGGCCGTGGAGAAGTTCGACTACACCAAGGGCTTCAAGTTCTCCACCTACGCCATGTGGTGGATCCGGCAGGCCATCCAGCGCGGCTTCGCCGACTCCGCCCGCACCATCCGGCTGCCCGTGCACGTGCTGGAGATGCTCTCCAAGCTGTCGCGCATCGAGCGTGACATGCACCAGCGGCTGGGCCGCGAGCCCACGCCGGAGGAGCTGGCCGTCGAGCTGGACAAGACGCCCGACCAGATCGAGGAACTGCTGCGCACCAGCCGCCAGCCGATCTCGCTGAACGCGACCATCGGCGAGGACGGCGAGACCACGATCGGCGACCTCATCGAGGACGTCGACTCGCCGGAGGCGTCGGAGATCGTCGACCGCCAGCTCCTGGGCGACCAGCTCCGGGGCGTGCTGCAGAACCTGTCGCCGCGCGAGGCCAAGATCATGGCGCTGCGGTTCGGCCTGGTGGACGGCAAGCCGCACACGCTCGACGAGATCGGCAAGCACATGGGCCTGACCCGGGAGCGCATCAGGCAGCTGGAGAAGGAGTCGCTGTCGAAGCTGCGCCACCCCAGCAACACGCGCCCGCTGCTCGACTGGGCCAGCTGACCCGCCACCCACCAGGAAAAGCCCCGGCCACCCGGCCGGGGCTTTCTCATGTCTGCGGAAGCGTCAGCGGACGGCCGGGACCGGGCGGGGGACGCGCGGGATGCCCCACATGCGGTTGTTCTCGCGCAGCGTGCGCAGCCGCTCCACCTCTGCGGTCCACATGGCCCCGGCCGGCGTCGCCTTGGCCTTGCGGCGGGCGATCCGGTCGTCGTAGGCCTTGACGCCGAACGTCGCCCGCTGGCCCGCCTCGGCCGCGCGCAGCGCCTCGGTCAGCGCCTGGTCGAACGCGATCCCGGCGGCCATCAGCTCGACGTCGTCGGCGTCGGCGGCCCGCAGGTCGCGCAGCGTGCTCTCGGCCTCACGGGCCTTGTCGAGCAGCGCGGGGTAGCTCTTGGAGATCTCCACATCCGCGTGGAAGCGGACCTCGGCCTCGCGGCTGACCCGCGGACGGAAAAACGCCATCGAACTCTGCCCTTCACCACTGTCGTCAGCACTGTCGGCTCTTACCAGCGACAAGCGTACGCCGTCCGGCGCCACGCCCGGCAACCGGACGTCCCCCGGCCGGCGCCCTTTACATAGTAAGATGATCTCCATGCCCGCCAAGCGACCACCCGTCCCCCTCTCGCGCGAGCGGATCATCGAGGCCGCGCTGCACATCGCCGACACCCAGGGCCTGCGCAGGCTCACCATGCGCCGCCTGGGCGACGCCCTGGAGGTCGAGGCGATGGCCATCTACCACCACCTGCCCCGCGGCAAGGAGGCGCTGATGGACGCGCTGGCCGAGCATGTCACCGCCGTCCAGGTGGAGCCCGCCGGCACCTGGCAGGAGACCGCCAGGGCGTGGTGCCGAGCCAGCCGGGAGGTCCTGCGCGACCACCCGGGCGTGCTGGCCCTGGCGCTCACCAAGCCGCCCAAGGGCGGCACCGCCGTGGCGATCGGCGAGCAGATCTCCCAGCTCGCCGACGCGGGCCTGCCCGACGCGGCCGACGCCGTACGGTCGCTGCGGGCGTTCGTGTTCGGCAGCGTGGCGGTCGAGGTGCAGCAGTCGGGCTGGGCCGACCCCGAGGCGGACGAGTGGATCCGGCGCGACGAACGGGCCGACGCCGACTTCGAACGCGGTCTCGACGCATTGCTCCGAGGCTTGGAAACGTAGTGTGCGTGTCTCGCTTGGACCGTTATCCTGCATAAGGCACGCTGTGTCGAAGGTCACACGCCAAAGTGCATCCTCCTCCAACCGTCCTAACGGACTATGTCGGAACATGTGACATACGTCGCACACTTGCTGGAAACGAATACCCGAGCCGCTCCCGCCCCCACCGGGAGCCACCCACGAGATATCGGAGGCACGCCGATGTGCCCGCACGACCCGGCCTGTCCGTCTGCCGAGGCGCCCGACCGCGAGGCCGCACGCACCCTGGCCTGGCACCCCGAGCAGGGGTGGAGCCTCCTCTGCAATGGCGTCGTCCTGTTCGAGGACACCGGGGAGCTCCTTCCTGGCGGCACCGCCATCGCCCCGCACCGGCCCGAACCCATGGTCGGCGCGGCCTGACCGCACGCTCCTCATGCGGCCACCGGCCCCTCACGGGCCGGGGCCCCAGCTACCTCCAGTAGAGCTTCACCCAGTCGGCCACCACCTCACCCACCCGGGCGGGGTCCTTCTTCAGGTCGTGCCCCTCCCCGGGCAGCACCACCAGCCGCGCCGCGTCCGCCGCCTCCGGCACCCCGAACGGATCCCGGTCCCCGTTCACCACCAGCACGTCGACCCCGGCGCCCCGCAGCTCCTCCGCCCTGGAACGCTCCGGCCTGCCCGGCGGGTGCAACGGGAACGCCAGCGCCACCACCGCCGCCGCCCCCGCCGCCTTCGCGGTCCGGCACGCCACCCGCGCGCCGTTGCTCCGCCCGCCCTGCACCAGCGGCAGCTCCGGCCAGCGCGCCCGCAGCTCCCCCAGCACGGTCAGCCACGCCTCGTCCTGCCGCTCCGCCGACCCCGGCGCCCGCGCCCCCGCCACCCGGAACGCCTGCGTCACCCGGGCCACGTGCGCCCGCGCCCCCAGCGCCGCGTCCCGCACCGCCAGCAGGTCGGGCGCGTCGACTCCCCCGGCCGACCCGTGCGTCAGCACCAGCAGCACCCGGGCGCGCTCCGCCTCGTCGATCTCGACGCGCGCCGGGCCCCGCGCCGTCATGATCTCCATGGCAGCACCGTACCTGGGGATGAGGCGAAGATGGCTCTCAGGTCTGATGACGGCGCGCCGCCCGGAGTGCAGGATGGCCAGCATGCGAGAGACGAGTCCCATGCGCGAAGATCTTCAGGCGACGCTCGACGCCCGCCGCGACCTCGGGCCCGAATACGAAGCCGCGCTGGTCGACTCGCTGGTCGAGCGCATCGACGCGACGATCGCCGCCCGCGTCGCCGCCGAGCTGCAGTATCAGGGCGTCGCCCCCCGCAAGCCGCCCAAGCAGAAGCCCAGCGGCACCGGCATCATCCCCGTCGCGCTGGGCTCGATGGGCATCGGCATCCCCCTGACGGCGATCGCGGCCGGCAGCGCGGGCATCGCGGGCCTGCTGATCACCTGGATCGCCATCGTCGTCATCAACGTCGCCGCCGCGGCGGCCATCATCCGCCGCCCCTGACCCCGTCCCCCGTGGCCCTGCCACACGGGACCGCCCCAGCCACCCGCCGCTGCGGGACGTAGCCACCCCCAGGAGCCCGGCCGCCGCCCTGCGGGGCCGCCTGCCGCAGGAGGCGCTGCCGCTCCCTCGTGGCCGCCGGATGCCGGGGCCGCCCGTGGCCGTCCGCCGGCCGCTGCCGTGCGTCGCCGCTGCCGGTCGCTGTGGGTGCGGGTCAGCGGTCGTAGCGGAGGCGGACCTCGGAGGCGAGCGTCTCGTCCTCGTGGTCCAGGCCGTACGCCCACACGTGGTCGGCGTCGTCGGCCCGGCCGCGCAGCGGCAGCGTGCGGGCCAGCAGCTCGATCGCCAGCGCGCTCGTCTGGGCCTCGCCGCCGTCCTCGACCGCGCCCGCGAACTCGGCGCACGCGAGCTCCAGATGGGCGATGCCGAGCTGGACGCGCAGCCGGGCGGCGTCGTCACCGGAGGCGTCGCGGAGGGCGTCGAGCAGCAGGTCGGCGGCCTCCCCCGGGTCGCCGCGCTCGATGAGCAGGTCGGCGAGCTGCTGGACGGCGTGCATCCGCACGTCGGTCGCACCCTCAGGGGCGTCCCCGGCGCGCGGCTCACCGTCGGCGGGCCCCGCCGTGTCGAGGGCGGCGCGCAGGGCGGACTCGGCCTCGTCGGGGTCGTCGGCGTCGAGGGCGAGCCGGGCGAGCGCCAGGTGGGCCAGCGGCACGTACGCGGGCGTCCCGACGCCGAGGACGGCCTGCCAGGCGCCCCGGGCCTGGCCGAGGCGGCCCTCGCGTTCGAAGCCCTGAGCCAGGTGGCAGGCCGCCTGGGCGGCGAACTCGGGATGGCCGGTGGCGAGCGCGGCGCGGGCGGCGGCGCGGGCGCCCTCGACGTCGCCCGCCTCGTCGAGGACGACGGCGAGCCCCACGGCGGCCTGCGCGGCGTCGGGCCCGTCGGCGGCGGCGAGGTCGGCGAGAATGGCCGCCGCGCCGTCGAGGTCACCGTGCTCGGCCAGCCGGCGAGCGGTGTCGAGGGGCGGGGTCTGCAGCTCTGAGGACGTCAAGAGAGCTCCTTCGCGCGGCGATCGCACCGAGCTTAACCACTTCTGACGATCATGTCTGCTCACTTGACCCAGCCGGCCTGGAAAGCGGAGAACCCCGCCCTGCGCGGGCGGGGTCCTCCGGGCGGCCGAACGGTCCGGTCAGTCCTCGTACGCCTCCAGCGGCGGGCAGGAGCACACCAGGTTGCGGTCCCCGTACGCCTGGTCGATGCGGCGCACCGGCACCCAGTACTTGCCGTCGCGCAGCGAGGGCACCGGGTAGGCGGCCTCGGTCCGGGTGTAGGGGTGCGGCCACTCGTCCGCGGTGACCGCCTCGGCGGTGTGCGGGGCGTTGCGCAGCGGGTTGTCCGACTTGTCGTAGTCGCCGGACGCCACCTTGGCGATCTCGCCGCGGATGGCGATCATCGCGTCGACGAACCGGTCGAGCTCGTTCAGGTCCTCGCTCTCGGTCGGCTCGATCATGAGCGTGCCCGCGACGGGGAACGACATGGTCGGCGCGTGGAAGCCGTAGTCGATGAGGCGCTTGGCCACGTCGTCGACGGTGACGCCGGTCTCCTTGGTGATCTGCCGCAGGTCCACGATGCACTCGTGGGCCACCAGCCCGCCGCGCCCGGTGTAGAGGACGGGGTAGTGCGGGGCGAGCCGCCTGGCCAGGTAGTTGGCCGACAGGATGGCCTGCTCGGTGGCGGCGGTCAGGCCCTCGGCGCCCATCATCCGGACGTAGGCCCACGAGATCGGCAGGATGCCGGCCGAGCCGTAGGGGGCGGCGGAGACGGGGCCGACGGCGCTGCCGTCGCGCAGCGGGTGGCCGGGCAGGTAGGCGGCCAGGTGGCCGCGGACCGCGACGGGGCCGACGCCGGGGCCGCCACCGCCGTGCGGGATGCAGAACGTCTTGTGTAGGTTGAGGTGGGACACGTCGGCGCCGAACTCGCCCGGCTTGGCCAGGCCGACGAGCGCGTTGAGGTTGGCGCCGTCGACGTACACCTGGCCGCCGGCCTCGTGCACCTTGGCGCACACCTCGGTGATGCTCTCCTCGTACACGCCGTGCGTGGACGGGTAGGTGACCATGATCGCGGCGAGCCGGTCGCGGTGCTTGCCGATCTTGGCGTCGAGGTCGGCGAGGTCGACGTTGCCGTCGTCGTCACAGGCCACGACGACGACCCGCATGCCGGCCATGACGGCGCTGGCGGCGTTGGTGCCGTGCGCCGAGGACGGGATGAGGCAGACGTCGCGCTCGGTGTCGCCGTTGGCCCGGTGGTAGGCGCGGATGGCCAGCAGTCCGGCGAACTCGCCCTGGGAGCCGGCGTTCGGCTGGATGGAGACGGCGTCGTAGCCGGTGACCTCGGCCAGCCAGCCCTCCAGCGTCTCGATCAGCTCACGGTAGCCGGCGGCCTGGGCCTCGGGCGCGTACGGGTGGATCGCGGCGAACTCAGGCCAGGTGATGGGCTCCATCTCGGTGGTCGCGTTCAGCTTCATCGTGCAGGAGCCGAGCGGGATCATGGAGCGGTCGAGCGCGATGTCCTTGTCCTGGAGCTTGCGCAGGTAGCGCAGCATCGCGGTCTCGGAGCGGTGCTCGTGGAAGACCGGGTGGGTCAGGTAGTCGGACTCGCGCAGCAGGGCGGCGGGCAGCGCGTCGGCGGCCTCCCCGGCGGGCTCGACGCCGAACGCCGCCCACACGGCGGCCAGCTCGGCGGCGCCGGTCTTCTCGTCGCAGGAGATCGAGACGTGGTCGTCGCCGGCCTGCCACAGGTTGACGCCGCGCTCGGCGGCGGCGGCGACGACCTCGGCGGCGCGGCCGGGCACGCGGGCGAGCACGGTGTCGAAGAACTCGCCGTGCACCACCTCGACGCCGCCCCGGCGCAGCCCCTCGGCCAGGGTGGCGGCGTGGCGGTGGACGCGGGCGGCGATGCGGCGCAGCCCGTCGGGGCCGTGGTAGACGGCGTACATGCCGGCGATCACGGCGAGGAGCACCTGGGCGGTGCAGATGTTGCTGGTGGCCTTCTCGCGGCGGATGTGCTGCTCGCGGGTCTGCAGGGCCAGCCGGTAGGCGGGGTCGCCGTCGGCGTCGACCGACACCCCGACGAGGCGGCCGGGCATCTGCCGCTGCAGCCCGTCGCGTACGGACATGTAGGCGGCGTGCGGGCCGCCGAAGCCGAACGGCACGCCGAACCGCTGCGAGGAGCCGATCGCGATGTCCGCGCCGAGCTCGCCGGGGGCGGCGAGCAGGGTGAGCGCGAGCAGGTCGGCGGCGGCCACGACGAGCGCGCCCGCCTCGTGCGCCCGCCCGGCCACGGCGCGGAAGTCGCGCAGCCGGCCGGAGGCGCCGGGGTACTGCACGAGCACGCCGAAGCACTCGGGCAGCTCGCCCTCCAGGTCGCTCTCCACGAGCGTGATGCCGAGCGGCTCGGCGCGGGTGGCCAGCACCGCCTTGGTCTGCGGGAGGGCGTCGGCGTCGACGACGAACACGTCGCTCTTCGCCTTGCCGGCGCGCCGGGCCAGCGTCATGGCCTCGGCCGCGGCGGTGGCCTCGTCCAGCAGGGACGCGCCCGCGACGGGGAGGCCGGTGAGGTCGGACACCACGGTCTGGAAGTTGAGCAGCGCCTCCAGCCGGCCCTGCGAGATCTCCGGCTGGTAGGGCGTGTAGGCGGTGTACCAGCCCGGGTTCTCCAGCAGGTTGCGGCGGATGACGGCGGGCGTGACCGTGTCGTGGTAGCCCAGGCCGATCATCGAGGTGAGGACGCGGTTGCGGCCGGCCAGGGCGCGCAGCTCGGCGATCGCCTCGGTCTCGCTCGCGGCGGCGGGCAGCTTGAGCCGGTCCTTGGCCCTGATGGACTCGGGGACGGCGACGGCGACCAGGTCCGCCACCGATTCGAAGCCGACGGCCTCGAGCATGCGCTGCTGCTCGGCCGCGGACGGGCCGATGTGCCGGGCCGAGAACGGCGGTGCTGACAGATCTGTCATGGAGATGCCTCCCGAGGCTTTGGAGACCGGCGCTGGGCGCGGGCGAATGCCGGATCTCCCCCTCTGTCACCGCGCGCTAGTCATCGCGACCTGAGAGCTTCGCCCCGGCGGGGCTTGCACCGTCGGTGAAGCGCGCCTGGCGGGCGCACCTGCTTTCCAGAGTTGCCTCACCCGAGCGGTACGGGATGCCTGAGAGATTCCGGGGAGGGTTGCTCCTTCGGCGCCCCGGGCCAGCCGGGGTCTCTCCCGCACGGGGTCGACAGCATGTCCCAGATTACTACGCCTTGTCCGGCAACCCCACCGCAGGCGGCCTGATGCGCACGCCGGGAGAGTCGCTCCCCGTCACCCGGTGATTCCCGTCACCCGGTGTTCCCCGTCGCCCCGTGTTCCCCGCCGCCCTGTGCGCGGTGGTCACCTGTACGTCGCGGTCACCTGTGCGCGGTGGTCACCTGTGCGTCGTGGTCACCCTGTGCGCCGTGCGCGGCGCCGCCGGGCCAGCTCGTCAGCGGGATGTTCGGCCGGGACGGTGTCCGCGACCGCCGCGCGTTCCCCCGGCAGCTCCGCGAGGGAGCCCTCGACCTCGCGCCAGACCCGGCCGAGCGCGATGCCGAACACGCCCTGACCGCCCTGGAGCAGGTCGATCACCTCGTCGGCCGAGGTGCACTCGTAGACGCTGACCCCGTCGCTCATCAGCGTGATCTGCGCGAGGTCGGCGACCCCGCGGTCACGCAGATGCTGCACGGCGGTGCGGATCTGCTGGAGCGAGACTCCCGTGTCGAGCAACCGCTTGACGACCTTGAGGACCAGGATGTCGCGGAAGCTGTAGAGCCGCTGCGATCCCGAGCCCTGGGCGGCTCTTATCGTGGGCTCCACCAGTCCGGTGCGCGCCCAGTAGTCAAGCTGCCTGTAGGTGATGCCGGCCGCCGCGCAGGCCGTCGGCCCGCGGTATCCGATGTCGTCGGGAAGCGTGGCGGGCTGCTCGTCGAAGAGCAGACCCTGCTCCCCGGCACGCTGCCGCGCGCTCTCGCGCCGCACCGGATCTTCCTGGCCGGCCGTCTTTCCCTCGCCGCTGCTGACCGCCACGCGGACCTCCGGCTTTCTCTCATCCCGCGGCCTGATCTGGGGGTTCGTAAAAGGCGACCGCGGGTTTCACTTGCACCGTAGGACCGTGACCATGCTCAGTCAACGATCCGGCTCGGCGCGTCGTGAAGCGTAAATGCACTGAAATACCTACCCCGCCCTGCCGAAGTCCTCGGGAGAGATCGTGTCAAGGAACTCCCTGAACTTCTCCACCTCGTCCTCCTGGTCGTCCGGGATGATCACGCCGGCCTCCTGGACCACCTCCTCGCTGGCGAAGATGCGGGCCCCGGTGCGCAGGGCGAGCGCGATCGAGTCGGACGGCCGGGCGCTCACCTCCACCCCGTTGGAGAACACGAGGTCGGCGAAGAAGATGCCGTCACGCAGCGCGACGATGTTGACCGCGCGCAGGCCCACGCCGAGCGCGCTCAACACGTCCCGGAACAGGTCGTGGGTGAGCGGCCGCGGGGGAGGCTCCTCCGCCTGGGCCAGGGCGATGGCCGTCGCTTCGGTCATGCCGATCCAGATCGGCAGGAACCGCTCCCCGTGTGCCTCCTTGAGCAAGACGATCGGTTGATTTGTAGGCATTTCTACGCGAACGCCCACGACCTCCATCTGCAACACGGGCTGCTCCATATTCGACTGGCCGGTGGCCCGGCACAGGTCATCGCTGGTCCGCTTCTGCAATTCAACGTAACACCCGGGGAGCCCTGAATGTCCCGCGGGCCGCTCATCGCCCCAGAACGCTCCGCACACCCGTGCGCAGCAGCGCCGCGTGCAGGTCGAGCAGCAGAGCCGACAGCTCCCTGGCCGTCTCGTCGGCCTCCCCGATCGCGCCGGGCGCCCGCCGTTTCAGGATCGGCGCCACCGTCTGCTCCACCAGCCCCGCCTCGCGCTCGGCCGCCGCCCGGACCGCCCGCAGATGGCGGGCGTGCAGGCCGAATTTGGCCAGCGCGCCGACGCTGCGGGCCACCTTCAGCGCGTCCTCGTCGTAGCGCCTGGCCTTGGCCGCGAGCAGGCCGTAGTCCTCCAGCTCGGTGAGCGTCTCCTCGTCGATCCCGGCGGCCTCCAGCAGCTCGGCGCGGCTGAGCCGGACCTCCTGCTTGTCCTGGAGGGCGCGCGGGCGGCCGAAGCCCTCCGCCATCTTGTCCTTGATCACCCGCAGCGGCAGGTAGTGGTCGCGCTGCTCGGTGAGGATGTAGCGCAGCTGCTCGACGTGCAGGTGGGTGAACTTGCGGAAGCCGGACGGGGTGCGCTCGGGCTCGATGAGCCCTTCGCCCTCCAGGAACCGGATCTTGGAGACGGTGACGTCGGGGAACTCGCCCTGCAGCAGGGCGAGCACCTCCCCGATGCTCATGTGCGAGCGTGCCGCCTGCGAACTCATGTGCCGGCGGGTGTCCGCATCAGGAACAGGAGCCGGAACTTGCCGATCTGCACCTCGTCGCCTGAATGGAGCGGAACCTCCTCGATGCGCTCGCGGTTGACGTAGGTGCCGTTGAGGCTGCCCACGTCGCGCACCGAGAACTGGCCGCCGCGATGGCGGTAGAACTCGACGTGGCGGCGCGAGACCGTGATGTCGTCGAGGAAGATGTCACTCTCCGGATGGCGGCCGGTGGTGGTGAGGTCCTTGTCGAGTTTGAAACGGCTGCCCTGGTTGGGCCCCCTGGTCACGGTCAGCAGCGCCGTGCCGGGCGGAAGCTGCTCGACCAGCGCCCGCTCGGCCAGCAGCATGTCACCGGTCTCTGCCTCGTACGCCTCTATTCCCGCGACGGAGATCGTCGATGTGGTATCCCCTGAGACCTCGGGTCTGGTCAACGGTGACCCACAACGGGAACAGAAACGGGCATCCTCGGGGTTGGCGTGCCCGCACTGCGTGCAGTAGACGCTCGGCATCGATCGGCTCGGCCTCCTACCGCGAAGACGCGGCAACGGTGCTCGGGGCGCGCCTCGCTTCGCTCTCAAGATTTTGCGAATGCCGCAACTTACGCTGATCAGCGGCAAAGGTCAAGGCGGGGCGCTGGACGACAGGCTGGACGCTGACAAAGTTACCGCCGCCCCCGCCCGAAGGTCCATGCCGCCGCGCCTTTCCAACATTACGATCTTGCCCGCCATCCCGACAAATCACCGGGATCAGGTGCTCGCCCGCTCCACCACGCGCGCCCAGCGCTCCAGGAGGAGCTGCGCGGTGTCGACGTCGGCCGCCTCGGCCCACAGGTGGGTGACCGGCTCGGTGGCCGCGGGCAGGATGAGCACCCAGCTCCCGTCCTCCCCCGCCACCCGCACGCCGTCGGTGGTGTCGACGCGGTGGCCGTCGCGGGCGGCCTCGGCGGCCTCGATGACCGAGCGCATGACCGCGCCCTTGACCGCCCACTGCGTCGGGATCGCCCGCCTGAGCAGGTTGACCTCGGGGATGCGGGCGTCGATCTGGCTGAGCGAGAGCCGGGTGCGCGCGACCAGGCCGAGCAGGCGCATGAACACGGCCAGGCCGTCGAGCGCCGGGCTGAACTCCGGCACCACGAAGCCGCCCCGGCCGTCGGCCGCGAAGATCATGCCGGGCCCGGCGGCGGCCGAGGTGAGGGCGTCCACGGCGGTCGAGGTCCACTCCACCTCGACGCCGTGGAAGCGGCACACCTGCTCGGCGACGCGGGTGGTGGTGACGGGCAGCGCCACCCGCCCGCCGCGCCGCTCGGCGGCCACCAGGTCGAGCACCACGAGCAGGGCCCGCTCCTCGCCGATGAGCTGGCCCATCTCGTCCACCAGCGCGATGCGCTCCCCCACGGGGTCGAAGCGGACCCCGAAGGCCGCCCTGGAGGAGCTGACGAGCTCGGAGAGGCGTTGCAGGTCACGGCGGCGCTCGGCGATCGTCTCCGTGGGCGACAGGTCGTCCAGGACGGCGTTGACCGTCAGCACCTCGATCCCGGCCCGGCCCAGCAGCCGGGGCAGCACCAGCGACGAAGTGCCGCCCGCGCAGTCGACGACCACCTTCATGTCCCGTACGCCCGTCATGTCCACCCGGCGCAGCAGCTCGTGCGCGTAGTCCTCGACGGCCCTGGCCGGGTAGGTGAGCTCGGCGATCTCGCCGGGGAAGGCGCGGCGGAACTCCTGCCGGGAGAAGACCCGCTCCAGCTTGCGCTGAGCGGCCGGGGGCAGGTCGGCGCCCCGGTCGTCCATGATGACGATGTCGACGCTCTGCGGGTCGCCGGCCGTCGTGCGGAGCGCGATGCCGCCCGCCGCCGTGCCCCGGGTGGCGTGGAAGCGGGCCACGGGCAGCGGGGCGGCCTCCAGGTCCAGCACGTTGATGGCGCTGGCGGTCAGCGCGCCGATCACCGCCCGCTTCAGCGCCCGCGCGGCCAGCGAGGAGTCGCGCGAGGTGACGACGTTCGCGCCCTTGCTCAGCGTGGTCGCGTACGCGCTGGCCAGCCGCACGCACAGCTCGGGGGTGATCTCCACGTTGACCAGCCCGCTGACGCCGCGCGGCCCGAACAGGCTGCGCTGGCCGCGCGACTCCCAGATGACGCTCGTGTTGACGACCGCGCCCGCCTCGATGGTCTTGAACGGGTAGACCCGCACCCCGCTGGAGACGTACGCCTCGGGCTCGATGACGCACTCGTCGCCGACGACCGCGTTCTCCTCGATCCGGGCGCCGCTCATCACGTCGGTGCTCTTGCCGATCACGCAGCCGCGCAGGTGGGTGCCAGGGCCGAGGTAGACGTTGTCGTGCACGATCGCCCGGTGCAGGAACGCGCCCTCGCGCACCACCACGTTGTTGCCCAGGACTGTGTACTCGCGCAGCTCGGCGCCCGCCTCGACCTTGGCGTACTCGCCGATGAACAGCGGGCCCTTGAGCACGGCGTCGGGCTCGACGGAGGCGGAGGCGGCCACCCAGACGCCGGGCGAGACCTCGAAGCCGCCGATGTCCAGCCTGACCTTGCCGGTCAGGGCGTCGGCGTGGGCCTTGAGGTAGCTCTCGTGGGTGCCGACGTCCTCCCAGTAGCCGGCGGCCACGTAGCCGTAGATGGGGGCGCCGCGCTCCAGGAGGCGGGGGAAGACGTCGCCCGACCAGTCGACGGGCTCGCCGGCGGCCACGTGCGCCAGGACCTCGGGCTCCATGACGTAGACGCCGGTGTTGACGGTGTCGGAGAAGACCTGGCCCCAGGTGGGCTTCTCCAGGAAGCGCTGCACCCGGCCGGACTCGTCGACGATGATGATGCCGAACTCGAGGGGGTTCGGGACGCGCTTCAAGCCGATGGTGACAAGTGCCGAATTTTCGCGATGAAAGCGGACCATGTCGGATAAGTCGATATCCGTCAGGGCGTCGCCGGAGATGACCAGGAAACGATCGTCATGTAACCGGGCAGCGGCGTTCTTCACGCTGCCCGCCGTGCCGAGCGGCACGTCCTCGGTGGCGTACTGCAGGCTCATCCCGAGCTCGTCGCCGTCGCCGAAGTAGTTGCGCACGAGCGCCGCCAGGAACTGGACCGTCACCACGGTCTCGGTGACGCCGTGCCGCTTGAGCAGCCGCAGGACGTGCTCCATGATCGGGCGGTTGACCACGGGAAGCAGGGGTTTGGGCTGGTTGGCCGTCATCGGACGCAACCGGGTGCCCTCACCGCCCGCCATGACGACCGCCTTCACCCGATCACTCCTTCGTGGTCGCGGTTACGAGCCGGCGCACCTGTATCACATACAACACGCCTGCCCACCAGTACAGGCCCGTTCCCCAGAGCGCGAACGCCCACCCGACAATGCGGGTTATATCGGCATACCACCCGTCATGGGAGGCAAGGAAGAGCAGAGGGAAGGCGTACATGAGGTTGAACATGGCTGCCTTGCCCAGAAAATGCACTTGAAGTGCCTTATAGCCATGTTTGCGAAGTACGGGGATGAAACACGCGACGAAGAGTTCCCGCGCCAGGATCACGGCCGCCAGCCACCACGGGATGACCTCCCGCACGAGCAGCGCCAGGATCGTCGCGAACACGTAGAGCTTGTCGGCCGCCGGGTCGATGATCCGGCCCAGCTTGCTGGTCTGGTTGAACGCCCGGGCGATCTTGCCGTCGAGCCAGTCGGTGAAGCCGGCCACCGCCAGGATCGCGATGGCCCACCCGTCCGCCTTCGGGCCCAGAACCAGCCAGAGGAACACGGGCACGCCGAGGAGGCGCAGGAAGCTCAGCAGGTTCGGAACCGTCCAGATTCGGTCCTCGGCGGAAGTTTCACTCACGCCCCAGACCCTACTGCGTCAAACTTCCTGCCCAGCGGCCCCCGATCCCCCGATTCCCCACCTCAGGGTCGCCCCCGGCGACGGCCGGACGGCGGCTCAGGGCCGACAGGGGGTGGGGCGGCCGCATCCCCCGATTCCCACCTCAGGGTCACCTCGGCAGACGGCCGGACGGCCCGCTGGGGCAACCTCGGGGTTGTCGGGGGCGGGGCGGCGGTATCCCCCGATTCCCCCACCTCCGGGTCATCCCCGGCGGACGGCACGCTCGGCGGCTCAGGGGCGACAGGTGCGGGCGGACGTACCCTCCGATTTCCCAGCCGGAGGGTGGACGGTCGGAGGGTGGACGGTCGGAGGGGCGTTGCGGGGCCGGGGGGCGCCGCTACGGGGTCTTCAGGAAGGAGTGCGTGCGTCCGGCCGTCTCGAAGCCGAGGCGGGCGTAGAAGTCCTTGGGCCAGTCGGCGGCGTCGGCCAGCAGGAAGACCAGGTCAGCCCCCGCCGTCTCGGCCAGCAGCGAGCGCATGAGGGCGCGGGCGTGGCCGTTGCCCCGGTGCCGGGCCAGGGTGACCAGGCTCTCGATCTGCGCGACGCCCTCGTGCGCGTACAGGTCGGCGTACGCGGCCAGGCCGCCGTCCGCCGCCCGTACGCCCCGGAACCCCACCCGGTCGGCGCCCCGCAGCCGGGTCTCGATCCGCCGCGCCAGCCCGTCGACGACCTCCTCGGACGCCTCCGGCAGCGTCGCGCGCCAACTCTCCCGCACCACCGGCAGCAGCTCGGCCACCTCCAGGCGCTCGGCCTCGGGCGGCCCGGCCGGCGGGGCTCCGCGGAAGACCATCACGAGGGTCTCCTCGTGCTCGTACCCGGCCGCCGCGAACGTGGGCGCGAAGGCCGCGCCGAGCGCGTCGTCGTCCACGTTGACCTGCCGGTGCCCCCTCCCGCCGAGCACCCGCTCCGCCGCCTCCAGCACCACGCCGGGGTCGTCACCGGCCCACACGACGAGCTTGTTGTCGTCGTACGAGCCCGGGTAGCGGTCGTCGAGCACCGCGAACCCGCCGGGCACGTCCACGACCCGTGGCGCCCGCCGCCGCGCGAACCCCCGCACGAACTCCAGCGCCCGCCGCAGCTCCACGTCCTCTCGGCCCATGTCCGGCCCCTCCGTCACTCGGTCGTCGAACGTCCGGCCCTCCCGGGGGTCCGGGGCAGGCGGCAGGAAACCCGGACGCCCGTACGCGCTCCGGGACGGCTCTGGCGTGACCCCTTGGCCCCCGAGGGCACTCGGGGCGCTCGGGGTTGCTCAGGGTGGTCAGGCGGCGGCGCGGGAGGCCGCGAGGAACGCCTCGATGAGGGCGGAGTCCTTCACGCCCGGGGCGGTCTCGACGCCGCTGGAGACGTCCACGCCCCAGGGGCGGGCGGCGGCGACGGCCTCGGCGACGTTGGCCGGGTCGAGGCCGCCCGCGAGGAGCCAGTGGCCCGAGGGGCGGTCGCGGACGGCGGCCCAGTCCCAGGGCTCACCGGAGCCCGGCCGGGGCGCGTCGACGATGAGCATGCTCTCGTCGAAGGCGCCGCAGCGCAGGTCGGCGCTGGCGTCGACGGCGCGGACGAGCGTCAGGCCGAGGTCCTTGAGCGCGGTGAAGTCGCCGTGCGGGTGGCGGCCGTGCAGCTGGATGGCGCGGACACCGGCGGTGAGGGCGGCGGCCCGCACGGTGGCGGGGTCCTCGCCGCGGAAGACGCCGACGGTCAGCACGTGCTCCGGCACCAGGGCGGCCAGCTCGGCGGCCCGCTCCGGGGTGACCTGGCGCGGGCTGCGGGTGAGCACGAAGCCGATCGCGTCGGCGCCGGCCTCGACCGCGGTGGCCACGTGCTCGGGCTCACTGAGACCGCAGATCTTCACATACACACCCCAAACCCTAGCGGAGAGGAGGGGAGACACCCCAAACCTTGACGGGCCGGCGGGCAGACGCCCGGACCCTGGCGGGCCGGCCGGGAAGACACCCCGACCCCGGAACCCGGGGTGCTAGCGGCGGCGGGAGGCGGTGGGGGACCAGGACCACAGCAGCATCGCGGTGACGAGGCCGAACAGGACCACGCCGCTGGGCAGGTGGGCGCCGAGCCACAGCCAGGTGAAGTGCTGCCCCATCCCGACGACGAACAGGGCGACGCTGGCCAGGGCGGGCCAGCCGGCGCCCCGGCCGGGCCGCCAGACGAGCACGGCCAGGACGATCTGGACGAGCGCGACGAGGTGGACGGCGAGCCCGGCCATCACGTGCGCCTCGGCCATGGCGCCGTCCGAGGCGACCGCCTGGCCCGCCAGGGAGGCGGCGACCAGCAGCGACGCCGCCTGGGCGACGACGGCCACGCGGAGCGCGTACAGGAGTCCCGGGGACACCCGGCCGCCCGTGGGGGCCGGTCCGGGGCGGGCGCCCGCGCGCGTGGTCGTGTCGTAGGTGGAGTCGGACATGGCGATCCTTCCGTCGGTGGTGAGAGCAGAAGGATCGCGCCCGCCCCCTCCCCCGGTCGTCAGCCTGACGGGCTACCCGCCGGTCCGCCACGCGGCGGACGGACGGTGCGGAAGGAGGCGTCGACGAGGCCGGCGCGGTGCGCGACGACGGCGGCCTGGATGCGGTTGCGCAGGCCGAGCTTCTCCATCGCGGCGGCGATGTGGGTCTTGACGGTGGTGACGCCGACGTGCAGCTCCTCGGCGATCTCGGCGTTGGACAGGCCGGTGCCGACGAGGGCGAGCACCTCGATCTCGCGTTCGGTGAGGCCGCGCGGAGCGGGGGCGGCGGCCTGCTCCTCGGCGTCGAGGAAGCGGTCGACGACGCGGCGCAGCACGGAGGGGGCCAGGAGCTGCTCGCCGGCGTGGGCGCGGCGGACGGCGTCGACCATGCGCTCGGGCTCGTCGTCCTTGACGAGGAAGCCGACGGCGCCGGCGCGCAGGGCCGCGTACACGTTGGAGTCCTCGGCGAACGTGGTGAGGACGACGATGCGGGTGGACGGCCGGGCGGCCAGGACGCGGCGGATGGCCTCCAGCCCGTCGACGCGGGGCATGCGCAGGTCCATGAGGATGACGTCGGGCAGGTGGCGTTCGGCCAGCCGGACGGCCTCGGCGCCGTCGTCGGCCTCGCCGACCACCTCCATGTCGCTGTTGGCCTGCAGCAGCATCCGCACGCCGGCGCGGACGAGCACCTGGTCGTCGGCGATGAGGACGCGGATCACGCGTTGCCCCTGGCGGCGGGCAGGCTGGCCGCCAGCAGCCAGCCGCCGTCCTCGTCGGGCCCGGCGGTGAGGGTGCCGCCGAGGGTCTTGACGCGCTCGCGCATGCCCGCCAGGCCACGCCCGGAGGAGGGCAGCCGTTCGATGCCGGTGGGCGGGCGTCCGTTGCGGATCTCGACGGCGAGGCTGTCGCCGTCGGCGCGGACGCGGACGCGGACCTCGGTGCCGGGTCCTGCGTGTTTGAGCACGTTGGTGAGGCCTTCCTGGACGATGCGGGCCGCGGAGGTGCGGGCGAGCAGCGAGGTGTGGTCGGTGGCGGGGTCGAGGTCGAGGTCGACGAGGAGCCCGGCGGCGGACATCCGTTCGGCGGCCTCGCGGACCACGTCGGCGGGGTCGGCGAGCAGGTCGGGCTGGCGGTCGGGGTCGCGCAGCAGGTCGATGAGGCCGCGCAGGTCCTCCAGCACCTGGTGCCCGGTCTCGCGGATGTCGGTGAGGGCGTCGGCGACGGGCCCGTCGGGGGCGGTGTAGCGGGCGGCGCTGGCCCGCAGCACCATGGCGCCGACGTGGTGGGCGACGATGTCGTGCACGTCGCGGGCGATGCGCTCGCGTTCGGCGAGCTGGTCGGCGCGGACCTGCGCCACGGTGAGCCGGGTGGACTCCCGTACGCGCAGCCGTTCGGCGGCGGCGGCGGCCTGTTTCATCCCCAGGTAGCGGCCGATGGCGACGGGGGTGATGACGAGGGCGCAGAGCACGGCGGCGCGGAAGCCGGTGACCTCGGTGCCGGGCCCGACGACGGCGATGGCGGCGAGCAGGCAGGTGGCCAGGTAGGCGACGACGGTCCAGGTCCAGGAGGCGACCCGCATCGCGAACACGCCGAGGGCGATGAGCGTGAGCACCAGGCAGCTGTTGACGACCTCGGGCAGGTAGCTGTCGGCGGCGACGAGCACGATGCCCTGGAGGAGGAAGACGAGGCCGGGCAGCCGCCTGGCGACGCCGAGCGCGAGCCCGGCCCCGACGGCGAACAGGCCGATGACCCAGGCGGGGTGGCCGCCGCTGTGCCAGCTCGTCCAGGTGCTGAGGACGGTCTGGGCGACGCCGCCGGCGGCCAGGAGCACGTCAGGGGTGACGTCGCGGTGTTCGAGCTCGCCTATCGAGCCGCGCAGGTAGCCGCCGACGATCACGGGGAAGACGGTGATGCCCGCGGCGTACATCAGCGAGGTGCTGGTGAAGGCGATGCCGGGGTCGGCGAGGTTGAGCCCGGTGGCGACGCCGCTGGCGGCCATCGCCATGATCACCGATCGCCAGCCGGCGCTGTAGGCGGTGACGCCGACGGCGACGAGCAGCAGCACCTGGGCGGTGTTGGAGCTGAAGGCGTCCAGCCGGTCGGTGCAGATCAGCGCGACCGACAACCACAGCGCGGTGGGCAGCGGACAGCGCCGCACGAACCCCATGGGCGCGCCGACCAGCAGCGCGAAGGGTCCGACCGTGTATGCGGGCGGCAGGTCGCCGATCCGCGCCTGGCCGGACATCAGCAGGTCGAGGCTGACTCCGGCGGCGGCGAGGAGCAGGTCGAGGGGCGCGCCACGCCAACGCCAACTCATGCGTCAAAGGTATCCAGGTGGCACTCGTGGACAGTCCTCCCGGCGGAGGATGGCTTCTCCTCCTACTGGCCGGATCCCCGGCCCGATGACGGACTCCCGTACACGATCTTCGCACTTACCGTCGGTGCATGCCCAACGACAGCGCACTGTTCCTCGGTCAGTTCCTGCGTGCCCCGGCGACCATCGGCGCGTTCGCGCCCAGCTCCCAGCGGCTGGCTTCGGCGGTCTGCGCGCCGGTGCCCGAGCGCGGCGAGCCCACCGTCGTCGAGCTGGGACCGGGCACCGGCCCGTTCACGGCGGAGATTCAGCGCCGGCTGGCCGGGCGGGGGCACCACCTGGCGGTGGAGCTGAACGAGCCGATGGCGGCGCTGCTGGCCGAGCGGTTCCCGGCGGTGGACGTGGTGCACGGCGACGCGGCGGAGCTGACTGGGCTGCTGTCGCAGCGCGGCCTGCGGCAGGCGGACGTGGTGGTGAGCGGGCTGCCGTGGGCGGCCTTCCCGACGGAGCTGCAGCTCGCGCTGCTGGGCGCGGTGACGGCGGCGATGAGCCCGGCGGGGGCGTTCACCACGTTCTCCTACATCCACGCGATCCCGATGAGCTCGGCCCGCCGGTTCCGGTCGCTGCTGTCGGAGCGGTTCGAGGAGGTGGTGGCGGGGCGCACGGTGTGGCGCAACGCTCCCCCGGCGTTCGTCTTCCACGCGCGGCGCCCTCGCCCGCCGGCAGAACTTCCTTCTACGATGATGTGATGGACTTCACCCTCCCCGAATCCGCGCTGGCCGTGCGGAGCGGCGTGGCCGCCATCTGCTCCCGCTACGACCTGGACTACTGGCAGCGCTGCGAGAGCGACAAGCGCTGGCCGCAGGAGGTGTGGGACGAGCTGGCCAAGGGCGGCTGGCTGGGGCTGGCGGTGCCGGAGCGGTTCGGCGGCGGCGGGCAGGGGCTGCTGGAGCTGGCCGTGGCCACCGAGACGATCGCGGCCTCGGGCGCGGCGGGCGGGTCGGCGTTCACGTACGTGCTCACGCCCGGGTTCGGGGCGCTGACGCTGAGCCGTCACGGCAGCGCCGAGCAGCAGGCGGAGCTGCTGCCGTCGCTGGCGACGGGCGAGGTGGAGACGTGTTTCGCGCTGACCGAGCCGGACGCCGGGTCCAACGCGCTGGCGATCACGACGTCGGCGCGTCGCGACGGCGGCGACTACGTGATCAACGGGCAGAAGATCTGGATCACCGGGGTGCAGCGGGCCACCTGGATGCTGCTGGTCGCCCGGACGATCCCGGCGGCCGAGGCGCGCCCGCGCAGCGCCGGGCTGACGGTGTTCCTGGTGAACGTGCCCGAGGCGGTCGCGGCGGGAACGCTCACCTACCGGCCGATCCCCAAGATGGGCGCCAACACCACGCCGTCCAACCTGGTGTTCCTGGACGGCGTGCGGGTGCCCGCCTCGCGGGTCGTGGGGCGGCCGGACGAGGGCGCGGCCGTGCTGTGGGACATCCTCAACCCCGAGCGCGTCCTGCTGGCCGCCTCGGCGCTGGGCGGGGCCGAGGTGGCGCTGCGCGTCGCGGTCGACTACGCGAAGCAGCGCGAGGTGTTCGGCCGGCCGATCGGCGCCAACCAGGCCATCGCGTTCCCGCTGGCCCAGGTCAAGGCGAAGATCGAGCTGGCCCGCCTGATGATCTACAAGGCGGCGTGGTCGTTCGACCGGCGGCTGCCGTGCGGCACCGAGGCCAACATCGCCAAGCTGACCGCGTCGCAGGCCGCCTGGGAAGCGGCCGACGCCGCGTTCCAGACGCACGGCGGGATGGCCTACTCGCTGGAGTATCCCGTGGCCCGGCTCCTGGCCGACGCCCGGATCGGGAAGGTGGCACCTGTGACCGAGGAGCTCCTGCTCAACTACCTCGCGACCCAGGTGCTCGGCCTGCCCCGCGGCTTCTGACCCTCGCGGGCCGCTGCTTCGTCCCCCCGGGCGGCGTTCTCGGCCCCGGCAGACAGGCCCTGGGTCTGTCGCCCCGCTCCGCTCTCCGCCTACCCGCGGGGCGGGGGCGAAACCACTTGTTCAGCCGAACGACGGGGGACGCTTCTCGCGCAGCGCACGGACGCCTTCGGCCACGTCGGGGCCGGTGAAGCCGAGGAACTCCATGGCCAGCGAGGCGTCGAAGGACGGCCCGGCCAGGCGCAGCCAGTTGTTGAGCGCGTACTTGGTGAGCCGGACGGCCTCCTGGGCGCCGGCGGCGAGCCGGACGGCGAGGCCGAGGGCGGTCTCGTGCACCTCGTCGTCGTCGACGCAGAGGCTGACCAGGCCCATCCGCTCGGCCTGCTCGCCGGTGACGGGCTCGCACAGCAGCAGGTGGTATTTGGCCTTGGCCAGCCCGCACAGCAGCGGCCAGACGATCGCGGCGTGGTCTCCGGCGGCGACGCCGAGCCGGGTGTGGCCGTCGATGACGCGCGCGGTGCGGCCGGCGACGGAGATGTCGGCCAGCAGGGCGACGGCGAGCCCGGCGCCGACGGCGGGGCCCTGGATGGCGGAGACGATCGGCTTGGAGCAGTTGATCACGTTGTAGACGAGGTCGCGGGCCTCGGCGAACACGCGCATCCGGGTGGCGTGGTCGCGGGTCATGTCCTCGATCATCGACAGGTCGCCGCCGGCGGAGAACGCCTCGCCCTCGCCGCGCACCACGACGGCGCGCACGGAGTCGTCGCCGTCGATGTCGCGCCAGATCCCGGCCAGCTCGCGGTGGCCGGTGGCGTCGACGGCGTTGAGCTTGCCGGGCGCGCTGATCGTGACGCGCAGGACCCCGTCGGCGGGCGTGTCGGTGGTGAGCCGCTCGTAGGTCACAGGAACTCCCTCAGCCGCCCGGCCACGTAGTCGCGCGCCTCGGCGGCCTGGTCGAACAGGCGCGGCAGGCCGAAGAAGCCGTGCACCGCGCCCTCGAAGCGGCGCACCTCGACCGGCACGCCCGCCTCGGCCAGCCGTTCGCCGTAGCGCTCGCCCTCGTCGCGCAGCACGTCGCAGCCCGCCGTGACCACGGTGGCGGGCGGCAGCCCGGCCGCCGACTCCAGCCGCAGCGGCGCCAGGCGCGGGTCGGCGCGGTCGGCGTCGCCGGCGTACTGCCGCACGTACCAGTCCATCTCGGCGGCGTCGAGGCCGTAGCCCTTGGCGAACTCGCGGTAGCTGGGGGTGTCGAGGGCGGCGTCGAGGACCGGGTAGACGAGGACCTGGTGGGCCAGCCGCAGCCCGGCGTCGCGGGCCTGCCAGGCGGCCACGGCGGCCAGGTTGCCGCCCGCGCTGTCGCCGATCACCGCCACGCTGCCGGTGCTCTGGTAGAAGGCGGGCCGGGCGAAGATGTCGCGCAGCACGGTCCAGGCGTCGTCGGCCGCCGCCGGGAACGGGTGCTCGGGGGCCAGCCGGTAGTCGACCGAGACGACGACCGCGCCGGTGCGGATGGCGAGGTCGCGGCCGAGGGCGTCGTTGCGCTTGACGCTGCCGAACACCCAGCCGCCGCCGTGGAAGTAGACGAGCACGGGCAGCGGCTCGTCGCCCCGGTCGGCGCGGTAGATGCGGATCGGCACGTCCTCGGCCGTCTCGTCGCGGACGAACGGCAGCTGCGGCAGCGGCCCGCGCTGCTCGGCGAACCCGTCGACGGCCCGCAGCTCGTGGATCTTCTCCAGGTCGAGCGTGGCCAGGTCGGTGTTGAGGTCCGACGGGTAGGCGGCGACGTAAGCCTGCGCCTGGGGGTGCAGCGGCATGATCCGAAGCCTAGCGGGCCGCTTCCACGAGCGCATCGAACAGGCCGTTGTCGTCGCCGCGTTCGGGGTGCCACTGCACGCCGACGGCGAAGCGGTGGCCCTGCAGCTCGACGCCCTCGACGACCTGGTCCTCGGCCCAGGCGACGGCCAGCAGGCCGGTGCCCAGGCGGCGCACCGACTGGGTGTGCGGGGCGACGACCTCGACGTGGTCGCCGACCGCCTTGCCGAGCTTGCTGGAGACGCTGACCTGGATGCGGTGGCGGGCGCCGGCCTCGCCGTGGCGGTCGCTCTCCAGCATCTCCGGCAGCCACGGGATGAGGGTGCCGCCCTGGGCGACGTTGAGCACGTGCATGCCGCGGGCGATGCCGAGGACCGGCACGTCGGCCCGCACGGCCGCTCGGGCCAGGGCGAGCTCGAAGCGGTCGCGCTGCGGCTGGGGGGCGGGGGCGCGCTCGTCCTGCTCATCCCCGTAGGCCGACGCGGCGACCTCGACGCCGCCGGTCAGCACCACGCCGCGCAGACCGCGTACGTAGTCGTCGACCGCGTGGGGGGCGAGCGGGGGCAGCACCACGGGCGCGCCGCCGGCCCGTTCGACGGCCTTGGCGTAGGCCGGCGGTGAGAGCACGGCCTCGCGTACCCAGACGTCCCAGCGGGCGGCTTCGAAGTAGGCGGTGATGCCAATCAGCGGTCGGGACATGGCGATCTCCAGGGGGCGCTCTCTCCGGTGTGGCGTCGCCGGTCGCGGCAGCCACAGGCCCATCATGGCGCACTCCATTTCGCCTATGTCGCTTCTCCCACAGATCTCCTCGCTCCTGCCCGTCTGACGTTCTCCGGGTCCGGCGGCACTCTCGCGCCGCACGTGGGAGGGGAGATATGAAGAGAATTATCATTCACATTAACGGGGCCTAAATCCCATTGACGCTGAATGCTGCTAATAACCCTCCAGTTACGGATAGTTCAGATCCGCACCTCATTGGGGTGAATCGGTTGTGAGGTCCAGGAGGTGGTGTAACACTGGATTTCGAGCGATCGGACGTGCCGGGGTACTCCGGACGCTCGTCACCCGGAGCCGTCAGGGAGGTGGGACGACACGACCGGAATGCGTTTCCGGTCAATAGGACGGGTTGGGTATATGTCGTTGAATCCGCGCCTGGTCAAAGAGAGCTTCTCCATCATCGAACCGGTGGCCGGCAAGGCGGCCGCCTACTTCTACGGCCGCCTGTTCGCCGAGAACCCGCACCTGAGGGGCATGTTCCCGCCCTCGATGGACGTGCAGCGGGACCGGCTCTTCCATGCGCTGACCCGCATCGTGTGGAGCCTGGACAGCCCGGACAGCATGGCGTCATACCTGGGGCAACTAGGGAGGGACCATCGCAAGTACGGCGTCGTCGCCGACCACTACAGCGCCATCGGCTCGGCTCTGCTGGCCACCGTGCGGCGCTTCGCCGCCGCCGTCTGGACCGCCGAGATCGAGGCCGCCTGGGTCGCGGCCTACGAGGCGGCCGCCACGCTCATGATCGAGTCGGCCGAGGCCGACGCCGGGGTGTCACCCGCGTGGTGGCTGGCGGAGGTCGTCGACCACGAACGCCGCCGCCCCGACATCGCGGTCGTCACGCTGCGCCCCACGCAGCACCTCCCGTTCACCGCCGGGCAGTACGTCAACGTGCAGACCGCCCGCTGGCCCCGGGTGTGGCGGACGTTCAGCATCGCCAACGCGCCGCGTCCCGACAACACCGTCTGCCTGCACGTGCGCTCGGTCCCCGGCGGCTGGGTCTCGACCACGCTCAACCGCGACACCCGCATCGGCGACACCGTCATGCTGGGGCCGCCGATGGGCACGCTGGCGCCGCCCGGCGAGGGCACGCGCGACCTGCTGTTCGTGGCGGGCGGCACCGGCCTGGCGCCGCTGAAGGCGATCATCGAGCAGGTGATCGCCTCCGGCGGCCGCCGCGGCGTCCACCTGCTGTACGGCGCCCGGACCTCCGGCGAGCTGTACGACCTGCCCGACCTGATCAGGATGGAGGCGTCGTACCCGTGGCTGCGGGTGCTGCCGGTGGTGTCGGACGAGCCGGGCTACGACGGGCTGCGCGGGCGGCTGCCCGAGGTCACGCAGCGCTTCCACTCCTGGGCCGAGCACGAGGTGTACGTGTGCGGCCCGCCCCCGATGGTGAACGAGACGGTCCGGCGGCTGCAGGGCGACGGCGTGCCGCTGTCACGCATCCACCGCGACGTGGTGCACGGGGAGGGGTGGATCGCCTGAGCGTCACCTGAAGGCGGCGGCGGTCTCCTCGTCGTTCGGCCAGAACGTCTCGATGGCCAGCTCGGAGACCGTCACGTCCACCGGCGTGCCGAAGGTGGCGATCGTGGTGAACATCGACAGCACCCGGTCGCCGTCCCGGATGCGCAGCGGGATCAGGATGTCGGCCGGCCCGGGCGCGCGCACCACGTTGAGGTCCACGCCCGGGTAGGTGTAGGCGGCGAGCTCGTCGTGCAGCTCGGCCAGCCGCCCGCTGCCCGACATCTCGGCCTGCCTGCGCAGCTGGTGCAGCAGGTGGGCGCGCACCTCGGGCAGGTTGACCAGCCTGCCGCCCATCGCGTCGGGGTGCAGCGACAGCCGCATCACGTTGACCGGCTCGGTCAGCAGCTCCGCCGGCGCGCCCGCCATGAACATCGCGGCCGCGGCGTTGGCGGCCACCAGGTCCCAGTTCGCGTCCACGACCAGCGCCGGGTACGGCTCGTGCCCGGCCAGGATCTTGTCGAGCGCCAGCCGTACGGACTCCATCTCCGGCGCGCGCACCTCGCGCTCGGGGAACACCGGCGCGAAGCCGGCGGCGACCAGCAGCCGGTTGCGGTGGCGCAGCGGCACCTCCAGCTCCTCGGCCAGGCGCATGACCATCTCGCGGCTCGGCTTGGCCCGCCCGGTCTCCAGGAAGCTCACGTGCCGGGAGGAGACGTCCGCCTCGATCGCCAGGTCGAGCTGGCTCACCCGGCGCCGCTGCCGCCACGAGCGCAACAAATCACCAAAAGTCTCATCTTGTATAGCAATGGCTCCCATGTCTGGCACCGTAGCGCTTCGCGGGAAGTGTCTCGATTACCTCCTGGGTAATCGTGCGGCAAATCGCCCAGTCCTCGCCAGTGCCCGCGCACGGCAGGGAACCACGTGGCACGATGGCCGGAAGCGAACATGGGAGCGATGCCATGACTGACGCAATGCTCGCGATCGGCACCCGCAAGGGCCTGTTCCTCGCCCGCTCCTCCGGCGGGAGCGCGTTCGAGATCGAGCCGATCCAGTTCTCCACGGTCGCGGTGCACGCGGTGGCGATCGACACCCGCGGCACGACCCCCCGCCTATTCGCGGGCATCGAGTACGGCCACTTCGGCCCGTCGGTGCTCTACTCCGACGACCTCGGCAAGACCTGGCAGGAGGCCGACCGGCCGCCGGTCGCCTTCCCGGACGACACCGGGGCGACGCTCACGCGGGTCTGGCAGCTCACCCCGTCGCCGTCGGAGCCCGGCGTGGTCTGGGCGGGCGCCGAGCCGGCCGCGCTGTTCAGGTCCGAGGACGGCGGCGTCACCTACAGCCTCGTCGAGGGCCTGTGGGAGCACCCGCACCGCCCGCAATGGCAGCCGGGCGGCGGCGGGCTGTGCCTGCACACGATCGTCTGCCACCCGTCCGACCCGCGCGTGATGGCGATCGCCGTCTCGGCCGCCGGCTTCTACCGCACCGCCGACGGCGGCCTCACCTGGGAGGCCGCCAACCAGGGCATCCGCGCGCCGTTCCTGCCCGAAGGACAGCAGTACCCCGAGTTCGGGCAGTGCGTGCACAAGGTCGCCATGCACCCGTCCCAGCCCGGCCGCCTCTTCCTGCAGCACCACTTCGGCGTCTACCGCAGCGACGACTTCGGCGGCACCTGGCACGACATCGGCTCGGCGCTGCCGTCGGACTTCGGCTTCCCGATCGTGACCCACCCCGCCGAGCCCGACAGCGTGTACGTGCTGCCGCTGCACGCCGACGTGGACCGCACGCCCGTCGATCACCGCTACCGCCTCTACCGCAGCGACGACGCGGGCGGCGCCTGGCGCCCGCTGGAGCGCGGCCTGCCCGAGGGGCCGGTCTACGCGACCGTGCTGCGCGACGCGATGACGTTCTCCGAGGCCGGGCTGTTCTTCGGCACCCGCGACGGCGAGGTGCACGGCTCGCGCGACGCCGGCGAGACCTGGGAGCCGGTCGCCCGGCACCTGCCCGACGTGCTGACCGTGCGCGCGGCGGTGCTGTGATCCATGGCCAAGTCCGTGACCATGGTGGTCTTCGTGCTGCCCGCCTCGCTGCGGCGCTGGGTCAGCGGCCGTACCGAGGTGAAGGTGTTCGCGGTGGGCGCCGACCATGAGTCGCCGCCCACGCTGGGCTCGGCCCTCGACATGCTGCGCCGCACCCATCCGCTGCTGGAGGAGCGGATCCGCGACGACTACGGGCGCATCCGCCGCCACATCAGCATGATCGTGTGCGGCGAGAACTCCCGCGGCCTCGGCGGCCTCGACTGCGCGCTGCCGCCGGGCGCCGAGGTCTACGTCCTGCCCGCCCTGGCCTGAGCCCGCCTACGGGGCGACGCGGCCGTTGGCGACGAAGGCGGCGTGGGTCAGGGGCATGAGCTCCGCCCACACCGCCTCCATCCGCTCGGCCACCATCTCGATCTCCCGCTGCGGGAACGACTTGACCCGGGCCTGCTCGTGCTGCGTGCGCAGCGACAGGAAGTGCATGAGCGAGCGGGCGTTGCAGGTGGCGTACATGGTGGAGAACAGGCCGACCGGCAGCACCGCGCGGGCCACCTCGCGGGCGATGCCGGCCTCCAGCATCTCCTCGTAGGCGGCGTAGGACTGGCGGTAGGACTCCTCCATCCGCTGCGTGACGAGCTTGTGCTGCTCGGCGGTGCCGTCGACGAACACGTAGCGGCCCGGCTTGCCCTCCTGCACCAGCTTGCGGTCCTCCCCCGGCACGTAGAAGGACGGCTGCAGCTCGCGGTAGCGGCCGCTCTCCTCGTTGTAGGACCAGCCCACCCGGTGGCGCTGGAACTCGCGGAAGACGAAGATCGGCGCGCTGACGAAGAAGGTCATGGAGTTGTGCTCGAACGGGCTGCCGTGCCGGTCGCGCATCAGATAGTTGATCAGCCCCTTGGACCGCTCGGGGTCCTTCTCCAGCTCCGCCAGCGACTGCTCGCCGGCCGTGGACACGCGCGCCGCCCACAGCACGTCGGTGTCGGACGCGCTGTGCTTGACCAGCTCCACCGTCACGTCGTCCAGAAACCGCACTCGAGGATCCCCCTTCGTCTCGACACAGGCCGTCCGCCATCGTACGCCCGCCGCGCCCCCCTCCGGAGCGCGGCGGGCGGACGTGGGCCAGGTCAGCCCGTCAGCAGCGGCCGGCCGGCCGGTGGCGGGTGACCAGGTCGGTGTCGGCCGCGGTGCCGTCCAGCCACAGCACCTGCCGGTCCTCGCCGGCGGCGAACAGGTACTGGTCGCCGCGGTTGCACGAGACCCGTTCCAGCTCGCCGCCCGCGATCGGCAGCTGGAACAGTTTGGGCAGGTCGTCGTTCGTCAGGCCGAAGCCCATCTGCTCGGCGATCGTGACGTAGCCGTCGCTGGCGTCGAGCCAGTAGGACATCGGCGCGTCGGGGCCGTCCGGGACGAGTGTGGTCACGCCCGTGCCGTCCAGGCCCGCCCGGCTCAGGCCGGCGGTGTAGTCGCCGTCCTCGTTGTGCGTCCAGACGGCGTACCGGGAGGTCAGCACCAGCATGCCGGCCCGCGAGCCGGGCACCGGCAGCACCGTCTCCCTCCCGGTCGCCACGTCGTACACGGCCGGGACGCGCTCCGCGCCGCGCACGCGGACGTAGCCGAGCCTGCCGTCCTTCAGCGACGGGAACACGCCGGTCACGTCCTCGGCGGCGGTGACCAGGACCGGCGCCGCGCCGCCGCGCCTGACCCAGATCTCGCTGCGCTGCGTGGCCAGGTCCTGCTCCTCCCAGGCGACGACGTCGCCCTCGACGGCCAGCTGCACGAGGTAGCCGGTCGTCTCGTGCACCGTCGTCTCGGGGGCGCCGCGATCCAGCGGCCTCGACAGGATGCGGAACCGGGTCTGGGCGTCGTCGAAGGACCCCCACACGGCCCGCTCGCCGTCGGTGACGGGGATGTAGTTCCACTCGGCGTTCTGCGACAGCCTGACCAGGGCGCCGCCGCGCAGCCGCCCGGTGTGGACGGAGCTGGGCTCATCCGCGGAGGCGCTGTTGTTCATCACCACGTAGCGGCCGCCGGCCAGGTCCGGGGCGAAGAACGCCTCCGTCAGCCCGTCGGCGACGACGCGGCTGTCGGTGCGGATGCGCCGGTCCCAGCCCGGCTTGATGCCGTGCCGGTCGAACGCCAGCGCCACGGCCAGCCGGTCACGCGCCGGCAGGCCCGCCGCGCGGGCGGCCGACTCCACGGCGCGGCGGCCGTCCAGGAACTCGTCCAGCGGCGTCATGTACTCCGTCAGCGCCTTGTAGACGAGCTTGTCGGCCTTGGCTCCGCCGATCTTCTCCCGGATGTCCCACAGCGCGCCGGAGAAGATCGTCGAGTTGAGGTGCACGCCGCCGCCGTCCAGGCTCACGGTCACGCCGATGTAGTCCTCGGCGGCGTCGCGGCCGTCGTCCAGGTCGCGGATCGCGCACTGGGCCGGCGGCAGAGTCTTGCACAGCCGCTCGCCCAGCAGGCTCGCGTCCGGGTCGGACATGGGGATGCCGAGCGCGTCGACCTCCACGGCGTTGCCGAAGTAGTCGGCCAGGCCCTCGTTCATCGCACCCGACTGGCCCAGGTAGACCAGGTCGGCGCTGTTGGTGATGACGCCGTGGGTCATCTCGTGGCCGACGACGTCCAAGCCCGCCGCGAACGAGTGGTAGTCGGCTCCGCCGCCGCCGTAGACCATCTTGGTGCCGTCCCAGAACGCGTTGGCGAACGGCTGGCCCTCGAGGGTGACGTTGACGACCGAGTACATGCTGCCGCCCGCGCCGTCGAGCCCGTCACGGCCCAGGCCGCGGTAGAACGCGTACACCTGGCCCGCGCCCCAGTGGGCGTCCACCGCGCCGCTGGCGGTGTGCTGCGGGCCGAACCGCGCGGTGGCCGACTCGGCGAGCTTCGCGTCCGCGGGGACGCCGCCGCCGAGGAACTCGGTGACGTCCCGGCCCGCGGCGTCGTAGGTGAGGATCTCGCCGGTCGTCCCGTTCCACATCGGGCGGGAGCGGTCACGCAGCTCGTGCGCGCCGTCGGCGCGCCGGAAGGCGGGGAACGTCACCTCGCGGCCGTCCGAGGTCGCGCCGCTCGCCTCCACCGGCCCCTCGGGGGCCGCGAAGTGCAGCCGGTCCACCGCGAACAGCGGGCGGCCGGAACGGGCGTCCACGTACGCGTCGCGCACGAACGGGCGCCCGGCCGTCACACCGCTGAGCGGCACCCGCCAGGCCAGCACGCCTGCGCCGCGCGGCACCACGACCAGCTCGCCCGCGCCGGCCTTCACCGTCCGCCGGTCCGTCCGGTCGCGGACCAGCGTGGCGACCGCCAGCCGCCCGGCCAGCTCCGCGCCGACCGTGGGGACCGGGTCGACCTTCAGCTCTGTGAGGAACCGGCCGCCCGCCCCGGTGACCGTCCGCACGCCGTTCTCGGTGCGGAAGTGGACCAGGTACTGGCCGCCCAGCACCGGCAGGTTCCGGTAGCGCTGGGCGAACCTGACCGTCTCGTCCTTGCCATCCTTGACCGTGCGTAAGTGCACCAGGTCGGTGGGATTCAGGTGATACCGCGGATCGGCCAGGTGCGCCTTGGCCGCGGCCACCGGGTCCCCCGCCGCGGCGGGCTCGGCGAGCCCGCTCACCTCGGCGGGAGCCTCGGTGCCGGCGCGCGGCTCCACCGCGGGCGGCGGCGGATCGTCGGCGTGCGCCGTTCCGGGTACGGCCAGCGCGACGGTCAGCGCGGCCAGGAGAGTGATGGGACGCCAGGACACGACACCTCCAGGTGTGGCGTAGGGGTCTGGCGCCCTCGATCATGACCGCGCCCTTGACGATCAGACAAATAACGATTCGATCACCCAAATCAGGAAATTCCCCTCACCAAACCGCCCCACCGAACCCGCACCCCCCACGGGAGCGCACTTCCCCGCCCAGCTTCCTCACGGGCGCGGCCCCCGCAGGCGCCCCTCACGGGCGCAGGCCCCCCGCGGGCGCCTCTCATGGGCACCGGCCCCGACGGGCGCGCCTCCGGGCGCGGCTCGCAGGCGGCCCTCACGGAGGGGCCGCGCGGGCGCACCGCGGGGCGGCCCGCTGGGGTGGTAGCCCGCGCGCCTCACGGCGGCAGCCTCTCGCGGGGGCGGGCCGCGAAGGCCGGTGTGGGCGCATCCTGTGGCGGCCTTGGGGCCCTCACGGGTGGGCCTACCCCACGGGAGCGGCCTTCCCGTCGAGCCCCCTCCCGGGAGTGGCCCCGCAGGCGGCCCTCACGGAGGGGCCGCAGCGGGCGCACCGCGGGGGCCGCCTCCAGGGCGGGGCGCGCCTCCACGGCGGCGGGCTTTCGCGGGGAGCGGGCCCCGCCAAGGGCACCGGGGCGGATTGCGCGGCAACCTCGGGACCGTCGTGGGGCGGTGCCCCGGGAGCGCGCCCCCGGGGTCGCTCGTGGGACGGGCGTTGGTTGTCGAGGGAGGGGTGACTCTGTGGAAGAAGTGCCCCCGAGGCGGTCCCCGGGGGTGGCCTGGCGGGCTGGGGTGCGGCGGACGCGGCGGGGCCCTGGGGCTGGGACGGGGGCCCTGGCTGGGGCCGGGGCCTGGGGGCGGGCGGGGCCTGGGGTGGAGGGCCTCGGGCTGGGGGCCTCGGGGCGGGTGGGGTGGGTTAGAGGCGGTAGATGCGGCGGGCGTTGCCGGAGCCGATCATGGAGGCGATCCGGGCGGCGTCGGCGGGGCTCCATTCGCCGTCGTCCAGGCGCTCCTTGAGGGCGCGGGCGAGGCCGAGGCGGAAGTAGACGGCCGAGAGCAGGCAGGTCTCGGCGACGCCCCGGGTGCCCGACCCGTACAGGATCTTGTGGAAGGGGGCGAGTTCGAGCAGGTCGGCGAGGATGCGGCCGGAGCCGGAGGCGGTGCGGGCGAGGGCGGGGCCGGCGTCGAGGTAGACGTGCGGGAAGACGTGCGCGAGGTGGCCGGCGTGCCGCTGGTAGGGGTAGCAGTTGAGGAGGACGATCGGCACCCCGGTGGGCTGGAGGGCTCGGATGAAGCCGGTGAGCGCGGCCGGGTCGGCACCGCATAGGGGGGTGCCGGCGTCGGCGGCGCCGGTGTGGAACTGCAGGGGCAGGCCGCGTTCGCGGGCCAGGTCGGCGGCGGTCCAGAGCAGGTGGCGCAGCAGCACCGGCTCGGTGAGCGGCTGTTTGGGGTCGGACAGGCGGCGGTTGGCGGCGGCGATGACGGAGCCGCGGCTGGGCCGGGCGGGTTCGAAGGCGAGGCCGAGGCGGGCGGCGGCGGTCGTCTTGAGCCCGACGGCGCGGCCGGCGCGGGCGGCGAGCTCGTCGGCGAGGCTGTCGAGGTAGTCGAGGGCGACGCTCGCGGTCTCGGCGACGTCCTGTTCGACGTGTTCGACGCGGAGGATCTCGTCGGCGGCGGCGGCGCCGGCGCGGCCCATCTCGCCGGCGGTGAGCAGGCCGAGGTTCTCGGCGCCGCTCTCGACGAGGAAGGCGACGATGCCGGCGGCGCGCAGGAGCAGCCGGTTGGCCTCGGCGGGCCCGAGCTCGGCCCGGCGGGCGAGGTAGAGGGAGGGGGCGGCGTGCGGTTCGAGGCCGAGAACGGGGGCGCACCAGCGGCGGATGGCGGCGCCGGCGGGGGTGTCGAAGTGGGTGGTGCCGGGCGGCGCTGGGCTGGTGTCGTCGTTGATCAGCAGCTCGAAGCGGGCCCGGGACAGCTCGTCGCGGCGCACCCCGTGGCAGGCGTGGTCGACGAGCGGGGCGAGCAGGGCCTCACGCACCGTGTCCGGCAGGTCTACGGGGAGCATGCGGGGAACTCTAGGCGTTCTCCGCACGCCCCCGTGGACGTTTTACCGACGAAAGGGCCTCACCTGCGGGAAAGCCGCAGCACGTTGGCGATGATCTTCGCGCCCGCGCCCCCTTCGGCGGTGAGGATGGACTCGGGGTGGAACTGGACGGCGAAGCGGCGGTTGGCGGTGTCCTCCAGGGCCATCACGTTGCCGTCGGGGGTGACGGCGGTGGCGGTGAAGCCGACGACGCCGGGCACCTTGGCGTGCAGCGAGTGGTAGCGGGCCGCGGTGAACTCCTCGGGGAGCCCGTCGAGCAGGGCGCTGCCGCCGAGCCGGGAGACGCGGCCGCGCTTGCCGTGCTCGGGGTAGTCGAGCAGTTCGAGGGAGCCGCCGGCGTGCTCGACCATGGCCTGCAGGCCGAGGCAGACGCCGAAGACGGGCAGGTCGCGCGCGTAGATCTGGTCGATCAGCGCCGATATGCCGAAGTCGGTGGGCCAGCCGGGGCCGGGCGAGAGCACGACGAGGTCGGGCCCGATCTCGTCGATCATGGCGGGCGGGAAGCCGTGGCGCAGGGTGACGACGTCGGCGCCGTCCTGCCGGAAGTAGTCGGCGAGGGTGTTGACGAAGGAGTCCTCGTGGTCGACGAGCAGCACCTTCATACCCTGGCCCGGCTGCGGCCTGGGCTCGGCGACCGGTTCGGCGCCGGGCCGGTTGACGGCGGCGAGCGCGCCGAGCAGGGCGCTGGCCTTGAGCTCGGTCTCGCGCTCCTCGGCCTCGGGGTCGGAGTCGAACAGCAGTGTGGCGCCGGCCCTGACGATGGCGATGCCGTCCTTGATCTGGGCGGTGCGCAGGGTGAGGCCGGTGTTCATGGAGCCGTCGAAGCCGATGAAGCCGATGGCGCCGCCGTACCAGCGGCGGGTGGTGGCCTCGTGGTCCTCGATGAACTGCATGGCCCAGGTCTTGGGCGCGCCGGTGACGGTGACGGCCCACATGTGGGTGAGGAAGGCGTCGAGCGCGTCGAACTCGGGGCGCAGCCTGCCCTCGATGTGGTCGACCGTGTGGATGAGGCGGGAGTAGAGCTCGATCTGGCGGCGGCCGATGACGTTGACGGTGCCGGGGACGCAGATGCGCGACTTGTCGTTGCGGTCGACGTCGGTGCACATGGTCAGCTCCGACTCCTCCTTGACGCTGGACAGGAGGGTGCGGATCGCCTCGGCGTCCTCGACCGGGTTGCTGCCGCGGGCGATGGTGCCGGAGATGGGGCAGGTCTCGACGCGGTCGCCGCTGACGCGCACGTACATCTCGGGTGAGGCGCCGACGAGGTGCTCGCCCTCGCCGAGGCTGATGATGAACTCGTACGGGGCGGGGTTGCTCTTGCGCAGGCCGCGGTAGAAGGCGGCGGGGTCGGTGCAGGTGGCGTGGAAGATCTGGCCGGGCACGACCTCGAACAGGTCGCCGCGCTTGAAACGTTCCTTGGCGGCGGCGACGACCTTGGCGTACTCGCCCTTGACGGGGTCGGGGGGCAGTTCGCCCGGGGCGACGGCGGGCGTGGTCTCGCCGGTGCGCTCCAGGCCGCGGGTGGTGGCGCCGTCTACGGTGAACTCGTAGCGCAGCTCGCGGCAGGTCTCGCGCTGCCGGTCGATGACGACGAGCCGGTCGGGCAGGTGCAGGACGAGGTCGCGCTGGTCGTCGGGGCGGACGAGCTGCTGCCTGATGGGCTCGAACTGGAAGGCCAGGTCGTAGCCGAAGGCGCCGTAGAGGCCGAGGTGCGGGTCGTCGCCCTTGAAGGCGGCGATGACCTCGCGGATGGCGGTGAAGACGGTGGGGCGGCGG
The DNA here is from genome assembly GCF_040639085.1 of Nonomuraea sp. NPDC023979. Classification (NCBI taxonomy): domain Bacteria; kingdom Bacillati; phylum Actinomycetota; class Actinomycetes; order Streptosporangiales; family Streptosporangiaceae; genus Nonomuraea; species Nonomuraea sp. NPDC023979. The sequence continues at coordinate 59,490 of NZ_JBEZZG010000033.1, read as the reverse complement.
CTGCGCATCTCCTCGGGCAGCAGGTCCTCCGACTCGGGGACGTGCACCTGGACGAGGTCGGCGGTGGGCTCCTCGACGGGCTTGCCCGCGGCGAGCAGGCAGGAGGCGACGGCGGGCAGCACGACGCGGCCGCGCTCGTTGAGCGCCCTGGCCGAGATGACGCGGCCCTTGGCGACGAGCTCCAGGCAGGGGTCGACGTAGCCGAAGGCCCATCGGCTGTAGCGGCCCGGGTAGTCCATGCCCGAGGAGAAGGCGCCGCCGCGCCGCTCGCCGAGGGCCGTCACGATCTCTTCGAGCGCGTCCTCGGACACCTCGCGCACTTCGCGCTCGACGCCGACGCCCCCGGCGGTGGTATATCCGCTCGTCTCCACTGCTGCCCCTTTGAATGTCACAAGCCCCGGGGCGAACACGACAAAGGCCGCCAACCGGGGCGGCCGTCCGTTTGAGGTATGCGAATCCCGCGCCGCCTAGGAGCGGCGCCACCACTGAAGCCGGGCGCGATTTCGCATGGGGAACAGGCTACTCCGTCCCATCAAGATCGCGCAATGCGACACGCCTTGCATTTACAATACAGTGTTGTACTGTATTGGAATGATCGGCACGCTGCCCACCACCCGGACCAGCCCGTTCGACCCGCCCGAGGCGCTGGCGGAGATCCGCGCCGAGCGGCCCGTCACGCGGCTGGCCTACCCCGACGGCCACGAGGGCTGGCTCGTCACCGGCCACGCGCAGGCGCGCGCCGTGCTGGCCGACCCGCGCTTCAGCTCGCGGCCCGAGCTGCGCCACCACCCCGTCCCCGGCCCGGCCGCCGGCGGGACGGGACAGCCCTCGCCGCCCGGCATGTTCACCTCCATGGACCCGCCCGACCACACCCGCTACCGCCGCCTGCTCACCGGCCAGTTCACCGTGCGCCGCATGCGGCAGCTCACCAGCCGCACCGAGCAGCTCGCCACCGGCCTGCTGGACGCGATGGAGGCCGGCGGCAAGGAGGCCGACCTGGTGGCGGCGTTCGCCGGGCCGCTGCCCGCCCTGGTGATCTGCGAGCTGCTCGGCGTGCCCGATTCCGGGCGCGACCGCTTCCAGCGGCAGGCCCGCGCGCTGTCCAGCCTGGAGGTGACGCGGGAGGAGCAGGTCGCCGCCTACCTGGAGCTGCGCGAGATGATGCGCGAGCTGGTCACGGCCAAGCGGGCGGCGCCGGCCGACGACCTGCTCAGCGGGCTGACGGCCGGCGACCTGACCGACGACGAGCTGGCCGGCGTCGGCTTCACGCTGCTCGGCGCCGGGCTCGACACGACCGCCAACCAGCTCGCGCTCGGCGTGTTCGCGCTGCTGTCCGACCCCGATGCCGCACGCGCGCGGGCACTGCGCACGAACCCGGCGGAGGTCGTCGAGGAACTGCTGCGCTACCTGAGCGTCATCCCGTTCCTGCTGCGGGTGGCGCTGGAGGACGTCGAGCTGGACGGCCACACGATCAGGGCCGGGGAGACGGTGACGGTGTCGATCCAGGCGGCCAACCGCGACCCGCTCCGCTTCGCCGAGCCCGACCTGCTCGACCTGGGCCGCGCGGCGGGCGGCCATCTGGCGTTCGGGCACGGCATCCACCAGTGCCTGGGCCAGCAGCTCGCCCGCGTCGAGCTGCTGGCGGGCCTGCCGGCGCTGTTCGAGCGCTTCCCCGGGCTGCGCCTGGCGGTGGCCCCGGAGCGGGTGCCGCTGCGCACCGACATGCTCATCTACGGCGTCCACGCGCTCCCGGTGACGTGGGAGTGAGCGGCGTCCAGCGGCCGGCCGGGCGGCCGCGCAGCCAGGAGGCCGACGCCGCCATCCTCGCCGCCGCGCTCGACCTGCTCATCGAGCGCGGCGCGGGCGAGACGAGCATCGAACGGGTGGCCCAGCAGGCAGGCGTCACCCGGGCCACGGTCTACCGGCGCTTCCCCGGCAAGACCGAGCTGCTGGTCCGGGCGATCGTGGCGGCCCACCACGACGAGGAGCCGCCGCCCGAGTGGCGCGACGTCGACCACATGCTGACCGACTGGGCGGCCTACCTGTCGGTGCCGCGCCACCGCCGCCTGCTGCGCCGCCTGTACGGGTCGGTGGACGACTACCCGGAGCTGCTGTCGGCCTACCTGGCGGCCAACGGCGGCCTGCGGGCCTCGGCGGTGCGTGAGACGCTGCGGCGGGCGGCCGAGTCGGGGCGGCTGCCGCCCGAGCGCGACCTGACGGCCGTCCAGCAACTGCTCAACGGGGCGATCCTGCACCACCTGGGCTTTCATCCCGACGGCGGCGAACCAGCCGAGATGAAGGCGTATCTGGTCGGCATGCTGGAACAGGTGGGATACCGGACCACCTGACAGGAGCGCCGTAAGGATCTAGGTTGGGCAGTCATGGAGCGGCCCTTGGCGTGGCGGTCGATCACCGTGATCGCGGTCCTGCTGTCCGGCGTTCTGCTGGCGGTCAGCGGCGGCTACGGCTACCACCGTGACGAGCTGTACTTCCGCGTACTGTCACAGCACCCCGACTGGGGCTACGTCGACCAGCCGCCGCTGACGCCGATGATGGCCCGGCTGGCCATCTGGGCGTTCGGCGACACGCTGACCGCGCTGCGGGTGCCGCCCGCGCTGGCGGTGGCGCTGCTGGTGGTGCTGGTGGCGCTGATCGCCCGCGAGCTCGGCGGCGGGGCGGCGGCGCAGACGATGGCGGCGCTGGGCACGGCGGGCGGCGCGTTCACGCTCATCGCCGGGCACGTGCTGCTGACGCTGAGCTTCGACCTGGCGCTGTGGTCGGGCGCGATCCTGTTCGCGCTGCGGGCGCTGCTGCGCGCGGAGCCGCGCTGGTGGCTCGCGGCGGGCGCGGTGATCGGGGTGGCGAGCTACAACAAGCACCTGATCGTGCTGCTCGTGCTGGGGCTGGCGGCCGGACTGGTCATGGCCGGGCCGCGCCGGGTGCTGGCGAGCCCGTGGCTGTGGGCGGGCGCGCTGGTGGCGGCCGTGCTGGCGGCGCCGAACCTGGTCTACCAGATCACCCACGGGTGGCCGCAGCTGGAGATGGCGGCGGCGCTCAGCGAGAACAAGGGCGCGGAGATGCGGGCGCTGTTCGTGCCCATGCAGGTCGTCCTGTTCGGGCCGGTGGTCGCGGTGATGGCGGCGTTCGGGTTCGTGCGGCTGTGGCGTGACCGGCGGGTGCGGGCGCCGGCCGTCGCCTACCCGGTGGCGGCGGGGCTGACGCTGATCAGCGGCGGCCGGTTCGACTACGCGGCGGGGCTGGTCCTGATGCTGTTCGCGGCGGGCTGCGTGGCCGCCGAGGCGGCCGGGCGGCGGCGTGACGCGCTGGTGTCGCTGGGCGTCAACACCGCCGGGTGCGCGCTGTTCGCGCTGCCGCTGATCCCGCTGACGGTGCTGGCCTCGACGCCGGTGCCGGCGGTCAACGAGGTGGCCCGCGAGTCCGTCGGCTGGCCAGAGCTGAACGCCACCGTGACCGACGTCCTGTCCACGCTCACGCCGCAGGAGCGCGCCCGCGCCGTGGTGATCGCCGGCAACTACGGCGAGCACGGCTCGCTCGCCCGGGCGGGCGTCCCGCGCGTGTACGCGGGCCACAACCAGCTCTGGCAGTACGGGCCGCCGCCCGAGAGCGGGGACGTGGCGGTCCTGATGAACATCGGCAGGCGGCTGCGCGACGGGCAGTTCGCCACCTGCGAGGAGAAGGGGCGGGTCGGCAACCGGGCCGGGATCGAGAACGAGGAGGCGGGCATGCGGGTGTGGTTGTGCCGCGGCCTGGAGCGGCCCTGGAGCGCTACCTGGCACAATTGGCGACATTTCAGCTGACCAGATTACATTTCAGAACTTGTCAATTTTTGTTGGAGAATGCCCCTTGCATTCTCAACATCATCTCTTCACTCTTCTCCACAGAGGCGTAAAGATCACCTCTGCACCATCGCGGTGAAGGAGAACTTGTGCCGAGCACCCCCCGCTGGCGTGCGCTCCTGGTGGGAGCGATCGCATCGTTAAGTCTCGTCATCCCGCCCGGCGTGGCCCAGGCCGCCCCGGATCCCGGCAAGATCAGCGACTCCGTCCAGGCCCAGCTCGACGGTGACGGCAAGGCGACGTTCTGGGTGCGCATGAAGGGCGAGGCCGACCTCGGCGCCGCGCGCCGGGCCACCTCCAAGGAGGTCAAGGCCGAGCGCGTCTACGAGGCCAAGACCGCGCGGGCCAGGACGTCCCAGGCCGCCCTGCGCAAGCTGCTGGAGTCCAACGGCGCCGACCACACCCCGTTCTGGATCGTCAACGCGGTCAAGGTGACGGCCGGTCCGAAGCTGGCCGCCGAGATCGCCAAGCTGCCCGAGGTGGACAGGATCGACCCGATCCGCACCGTATCGCTGCCCAAGCCGGTCCCCGGCAAGGCCGAGGTCAAGGTGAACGCGGCCGAGTGGAACGTCGACCGGGTCGGCGCCCCCCGCGTGTGGAGCGAGCTCGGCAACCGCGGCGAGGGCATCGTGGTCGCCAACATCGACAGCGGCGTGCAGTTCGACCACCCGGACCTGGCGGCGGCCTACCGCGGCCGAGCCCCGGACGGCTCGCTGCGGCACGACTACAACTGGTTCGACCCGGGCCGGGTCTGCCCGAGCGCGGCCCCGTGCGACAACAACGGGCACGGCACGCACGTGATGGGCACGATGGTCGGCGCCGGCGGCATCGGCGTGGCCCCGGGCGCCCGGTGGATCGCGGCCAAGGGCTGCGAGACCAACTCCTGCACCGACGCCTCGCTGCTGGCAGCGGGCCAGTGGGTCCTCGCGCCGACGGACCTGAACGGCGAGAACCCGCGCCCGGACCTGGCGCCGGACATCGTCAACAACTCCTGGGGCGGCGACGGCTTCGACCCCTGGTACAAGGCGACGGTCGAGGCGTGGGTGGCGGCCGGCATCTTCCCCATGTTCGCCAACGGCAACGAGGGCCCGGCCTGCGACACCAGCGGCTCGCCCGGCCAGTACCGGGTCAGCTACAGCGCGGGCGGCTTCGACGTGAACAACGCGCTGTACACGAACTCCAGCAAGGGCGAGGGCGAGGACGGCGAGATCAAGCCGAACATCGCGGCCCCGGCGGTCAACGTGCGCTCCTCGGTGCCGGGCGGCTCCTACGCCTCCTACACGGGCACCTCGATGGCCTCGCCGCACGTGGCGGCCACGGTGGCGCTCATCTGGTCGGCGGCGCCGAGCCTCCAGGGTGACGTGGACGCCACCCGGCCGCTGCTCGACAGCACCGCGATCGACGTGGCCGACACCGCCTGCGGCGGCACCGCGGCCGACAACAACATCTGGGGCGAGGGCAGGCTGGACACCTACGCCGCCGTCCAGGCCGCGCCGCAGGACGGCCTCGGCGGGCTGTCGGGCACGGTCACCTCGGGCGGCGCGCCGCTGGCCGGGGTCACGGTGACGACGGACGGCCCGACCTCGCGCAGCGTCGTGACCGGCGCGGACGGCACGTACGCGTTCGTCCGGCTGCTGCCGGGCGACTACCGGGTGAAGGCGGAGAAGTTCGGCTACGACGCCGCCACGGCGACGGCGGCCGTGACCGCCGGCGCGACGGTCACGGCGGACGTGACGCTGGTCCAGCAGGCCACCGGCGTGGTGTCGGGCGTCGTGAGCACCGCCGGCACGCCCGAGCCCGGCGCCCGCGTGGCGGCCAGGGGGACCCCGCTGAGCGCGGTGTCCGACTCCTCGGGCCGCTACGAGCTGACGCTGCCGCACGGCGAGCACGTGCTGGAGGTCACGCCGTCCTCGCGCTGCGCGAGCCCCGCGACGGCGGCCGTCACGGTGTCCGGGGACGTGACCGAGGACGTCGAGCTGCCGTTGCGCGGCGACGACTTCGGCTACACCTGCCGCAGCGCCCCGGCGCCCTATGTGGCGGGCACCGACAAGCTGGCGCTCACCGGCGACGACGAGGCGCTCCAGGTGACGCTGCCGTTCGCGGTCCCGTTCTACGGCGCCGGCCAGAGCCGGGCGTGGGTGGCGACCAACGGGTTCGTCACGTTCGCGGCCGACCGGGTGGTGGCGGCGGGCAACAGCAGGCTGCCCGCGACGGCCACGCCGAACAACGCCGTCTTCCCGTTCTGGGACGACTTCGTGGTGGACGCGCAGGCCGGCGTCTACACGGGCGTCACCGGGACGGCGCCGCACCGGCAGTTCGTGGTCGAGTGGCGCAACGTCCGCTTCTACGCCGACGCCACGCAGCGGGTGTCGTTCGCGGCGCTGCTCGGCGAGGACGGCACGGTGAGCTACCGGTACAAGGACGTCGAGAGCGAGCGCGACCAGGGCGCGGCGGGGACCGTCGGCATCGAGAACGCGGCCGGCGACGACGCGCTGCAGTACCTCTACGAGGAGCCGGCGCTGGCCACCGGTCAGGGCCTGACGTTCAGCGCCTCCCGCCACGGCCTGGTGACGGGCGTGGTCACCGACGCCAACGACGGCGACCCGCTGCCGGGCGCGACCGTCAAGGTGGGCGACGTGGCGACGTTCACCACGGGCGCCGACGGCGGCTTCTACGGCCAGCTCCTGGCGGGCGACTACGAGGTGGTCGTGTCCAAGGAGCACTACGGCACCTTCACCCAGGCGGTCACCGTCGCCCCGGCCACGGTGACCCAGGTGGACACGGCGCTGGTGACGGGCCGGGTGGCCGCCTCGACGGCCGAGGTCACGGTGGTGATGCCGGCGGACGCGAGCAGGAAGCGGACGCTGGAGCTGACGAACCTCGGCTCGCCGACGCCGTACACGGTCACCGCCGACCCGGCGGGCGGCTGGCTCGGCGTCACGCCGGCCTCCGGCGAGCTGGCCAAGGGGCAGAAGGCGACGCTGGAGGTCACGGTGTCGAGCGACGGCGTGGCGGCCGGCACGGCCCGCGCCGGGAAGCTCGTCATCAAGTCCGCCAGCGGCCGGCAGCCGGTCATCGAGGTGACGGTGACGGTCGTGGTGCCCAAGCACCAGGTGGCCGTCGACGTGGGGGCGCGCCGCGCGTCCACCGACGCCGCCGGTGACGCCTGGACGCCCGACGCCCGCTACCGGGAGGGCGGTCACGGGTACGTGGGCAGCGGCACCCGCGAGCGCGACACCCGCAGGACCATCGAGGGCACCGAGGAGCAGACGCTGTTCCGCACGGCCCGCGAGGGCATGCTGGAGTACCGCTTCGACGGGGTGCCGGCCGGCGTCTACACGGTCGAGCTGGACTTCGCCGAGATCCGCGGCATGGACATGGGCCGGCGGGTGTTCGACGTGCTAGTCGAGGGCCAGCTCGCCATCCCGGCGCTCGACCTGGCCCTGGAGGCGGGCACGTACACGGCGGTCAGCAGGCAGTACACGGTCCGCGTCAGCGACGGCCAGCTCAACGTGCGCTTCGCCACCCGGCAGGGGGCGACGATCGTGAACGCGATCCGCGTCTCCGAGCGGCCGGACAAGACCGCGCCGTAATCAGCGCCGTTTACAGCTGATGCCGCCCGGGCTACCACCGCCCGGGCGGCATCTGTTACTGGTGGGTCATGCGACGTGTGCGGATCCATCGCGATCTTCCCGTGGAGATGCCCGACGGCGTGGTGCTGCTCGCCGACCGCTACGAGGCGCCCGGCGGCGGCCCGGCTCCGGTGGTGCTGATCCGCTCGCCGTACGGCAGGCGGGGCGTGTTCGGGTTCGTGTACGGGCGCGGCTTCGCCCGCAACGGCTTCCACGTGGTGATCCAGAGCTGCCGGGGCGGGTTCGGCTCCGGCGGGCAGCTCGACCCGCTGGGCGACGAGCGGGACGACGGCCTGGCCACGCTTGACTGGCTGCGCGGGCAGCCGTGGTACGGCGGGTCGCTGGCCATGTTCGGCCCCTCCTACCTGGGCTACACGCAGTGGGCGGTGGCGGCCGAGGCCGGGCCCGAGCTGAAGGCGATGGCCACGCAGATCACCGCCTCCCAGTTCCGCGACGCCGCCTATGTGGGCGGGGCGTTCGCGCTGGAGTCGGCGCTGAGCTGGACGACGCTGACGGACGCGATGTCGCGCCGGTTCGGCGGGGCGGCGGCGCCGCTGACGGCTCCCCGGCTGACGCGCCGGGCCGTGCTGTCGGGGCTGTCGGGGCGGCCGGTGTCCGAGCTGGACCTGGCCTCGGCGGGCCGCCCGCTGCGCTTCTACCGGGACCTGCTGGCCCATCACGCCGACCCGGCCGTGCCGTACTGGGACAAGCGTGACTTCTCCCCTCGGGTGGGTGAGGTGGAGGCGGCGGTCACCATGCTCGGCGGGTGGTACGACGTGTTCCTGCCGTGGCAGCTCAAGGACTACCTGGCGCTGCGGGCGGCGGGGCGGCGGCCGCAGCTGACGATCGGGCCGTGGTGGCACGTGGACGCACGGCACGGGCGGGTGGCGCTGGCCGAGTCGCTGGCCTGGTTCCGGGCGCACCTGCTCGGCGACCCGTCGGGGCTGCGCGAGCAGCCGGTGCGGCTGTACGTGACGGGGGCCGGGGAGTGGCGCGACTATCCCGACTGGCCGGTGCCGGGCTCGCGGCAGGTGCGCTGGCACCTGCGCGAGGACGGCGGGCTGGAGCGGGAGCCGCCGCGCGCGGGCGGGGCGGACCGCTTCCGCTACCACCCGGACCATCCCACGCCGGTGATCGGCGGGCCGGTGCTGCTGGCCGACTCCCGGCCGCGCGACCAGCGGCGCCTGGAGGCGCGGCGCGACGTGCTCGTCTACTCCTCGGCGGAGCTGGAGTCGGACGTGGAGGCGATCGGGCCGGTCTCGGCCGAGCTGTTCGTCCGGTCCAGCACGCCGTACGTGGACGTGGTGGTGCGGGTGTGCGACGTGCGTCCGGGCGGGAAGTCCATGAACGTGTGCGAGGGCGTGCGGAGGCTGCGGCCGGAGCTGCCTGATAATTCGGAAATGCCCGATAAAGTGGGCGATGTGCGGAGAGTGCTGGTGGATCTGTGGCCGGTGGGCCACCGGTTCCGGCGCGGCCACCGCATCCGGGTCCACGTGGCCGCCGGCGCGTACCCGACGATCGCCCGCAACCCGGGCACCGGGCGGCCGCTCGGCGAGGGCGGGCCGATGGTGGCCGCCGACGTCGAGGTGTTCCGCTCCCCCGCGCACCCGTCCGCCGTGATCCTCCCGCTGTGCGCGCCGCTCGGCTGATGTCGCTGGTCCTGCTGCTGCAGGGCCGGGGCGGGATGACGGCGGCGGAGCTGGCGCGCGAGCTGGAGGTGTCGGAGCGGACCGTGCACCGCGACGTGCTGGCGCTGTCGGAGGCGGGCGTCCCGGTCTACGCCGACCGGGGGCGCGGCGGCGGCTACCGGCTGCTGGAGGGCTACCGCACCCGGCTGACGGGGCTGGACCGGGCCGAGGCCGAGGCGCTGTTCCTGTCGGGGGTGCCGGCGGCGCTGCGCGAGATGGGGCTGCAGGAGGTGGCCGCGACGGCCCGGCTCAAGGCCGCCGCCGCGCTCGCCCCCGGCCTGCGCGACGCCCCCGCGACCGCCGCGCAGCGCTTCCACCTGGACGCGCCGGGCTGGTTCGCCTCCGCCGACCCGCCGCCCGGCGCGCTCGCGCCGCTGGCCAGGGCCGTGTGGAACGACCGCACGGTGAGCGCGTCGTACCAGGAACGGGTGCGCGCGCTGGAGCCGTACGGGCTGGTGCTGAAGGCGGGCTCCTGGTACCTGGCCGCGCGCTCGCGCGGCCGGTTCCTCGTCTACCGGGTGGACCGGTTCGGCGGCGTCGAGCAGGACGGCGGCCGGTTCGACCGCGACCCCGGCTTCGACCTGGCCGCGTTCTGGGCCGCGCGGTCCGCCGAGTTCACCCGGTCGCTGCTGCGCGAGGAGATCACGCTGCGGCTGAGCCCGCTCGGGGTGCGGATGCTGCGGCACGTCGCCGACCCGGCGGCGCTGCCCGGCGCGCTCGCCTCGCTGCGGCCCGACGGCACCGTGCGGCTGGCCGTCGAGTCGGTCGAGGTGGCGTTCTCGCAGGTGCTGCGGTTCGGGCCGGAGGCCGAGGTGCTGGGCCCGCCGGAGCTGCGGGCCCTGGTCGCCGCCGCGGCGGCCCGCACGGCGGAGCTCTACCGCGCGGACCCCGGCCGGTAGGGCCGGGCAGGACCGCTACCGGTAGTCCTCGGGGGCCGCGTCCTTGCCGCCCTCGCGCACCTCGGCGATGTAGCGCCACACCTGCGGCCTGCTGCCGTCGACGTCGGTGAACCCGTACGCCAGCGCCAGCTCCTCGCTGGAGACCGACCGGCCCGACCAGCGGCCCCGGCCGGGGTCGGCGGCCAGCGCGGCGACCGCGCGGCCCGCGTACGCCGGAGTCTCCGACACCCCGAACGTGGGATTCCCGGCGACGGCGTCGCGCCAGGTCTCCTCGGTGACGCCGAAGTTCTCCAGCATGGCCTCCGAGCGCAGGAAGCCGGGCGTGAGCGCCACCGCCGTGCCGCCGTGCGGGCGCAGCTCCTCGGCCTGCGCGTACGCCAGCCGGTTGACGGCCGTCTTCGCCAGGTCGTAGAAGATCGACTCGCGGTAGCGGGTGGCGTTGAAGTCGCTGGTGCCGTCGGTCACCTCCACGACCAGGCCGCCCTCGTTGCGGATGAGCAGCGGCAGCAGGTGGTGGCTGGTGATGAGGTGGGTGTCGACGGCCAGCCGGAGCAGGCGCAGGCCCTTGTCCAGGTCGTGCTCCCAGACGGGGGTGTGCCACTGCCACAGCGCGTCGGCGCCCCAGACGTCGTTGACGAGCACGTCCAGCCTGCCCTGCTCGCGGTCGATCCGCTCGGCCAGCGCCCTGACCTGGGCCGGGTCCAGATGGTCGACGCGGACCGGGATGCCGGTGCCGCCGGCGGCGCTCACCCGCTCGGCGGTCTCCTCGATGGTCTCCGGCCGGTTCATCTCCGAGCGTCCCTCGCGCGTGGACCTGCCGGTGCAGTAGACGGTCGCGCCTGCGGCGCCCAGTTCGACCGCGATGCCCCGTCCTGTGCCGCGGGTCGCGCCCGCCACCAAAGCAATCATGCGGCCACCCTGTTCCGGTAAGAGGACATCCCCTGTCATGTTTTCCCCGTTCGTCGCGGGGAGCCGACCATTCGCCGATCGGTGACCTGACCCGATTTCCGGGCGTGGTTAATGTGCCGGGCAGAGCCGCGGCACGGGCTTCGTCGCGGCCCGGTGGCGGCGGCCGGCCTAGACCCGGACTTTCTACGCTAAATCGTGATAAAGGTGACGTTGGGGTTAATATCCCCGCAGCGTTACTCTCCCACCACTGACCGCGAGTCACGGGCCCGGTCACCGCGCCCCTGGCTCCTGACGTGGACACGGGAGACACCGATGACCACCCCCCGAGACGCCGAGCCGCGGACCGACCGCAGCCCGTGGAACTGGCTGCTGTTCGTGCCGATCGTGCTGCCGCTGCTGACGTTCCTGTTCAACGCGGACGAGCCCCGCCTGCTCGGCTTCCCCCTGTTCTACTGGCTGCAGATCGCCTTCATCGCCGTCGGCGTCGGCTGCACCACGCTCGTCTACCGGATGACCAAGTGAGCGCGCACACGACCGAACTGGTCGTCTTCACGCTGCTGTTCCTGCTCGTGAGCGGCATGGGCTTCGTCGCCGCCCGATGGCGGCGGCCCGAGAGCATCGAGAGCCTCAACGAGTGGGGGCTGGGCGGGCGCAACTTCGGCACCTGGATCACCTGGTTCCTGGTGGGCGGCGACCTCTACACCGCCTACACGTTCGTGGCCGTGCCCGCGCTCATGTTCAGCGCCGGGGCGCTCGGCTTCTACGCGCTGCCGTACACCGTGGTGATCTACCCGCTGGTGTTCCTCGTGCTGGCGCGGATGTGGTCGGTGTCGCACGTGCACGGGTTCGTCACGCCGGCCGACTTCGTCCGGGCCCGGTTCGGCTCGCCGACGCTGGCGCTGCTCATCGCGATCACCGGCCTGGTGGCGACGATGCCGTACATCGCGCTGCAGCTCGTCGGCATCGAGGCGGTGCTCAAGACGATGGGCATCACCGGGCACCTGCCGATCATCATCGCGTTCGCCATCCTGGCGGCCTACACCTACCAGTCGGGGCTGCGCGCCCCGGCGCTGATCGCGTTCGTCAAGGACACGCTGATCTACGTGGTGATCCTGGCGGCCGTCATCTACATCCCGGCCAAGCTGGGCGGCTGGGGGTCGATCTTCGACGCCGCCGCGGCGAAGTTCGCCGCCACGCCCAACCCGGCGGACGGGATCACGCTGAACGCCTCCAACCAGCTCCAGTACATCACGCTGGCCTTCGGGTCGGCGCTGGCGCTGTTCCTGTACCCGCACAGCCTGACCGGCGCCCTGGCGTCAAGGAACCGGGCCGTGATCAAGCGCAACATGTCGGCGCTGCCCGCCTACAGCTTCCTGCTCGGCCTGATCGCGTTGCTCGGCTTCATGGCCATCGCCGCCGGGACCAAGCCGGTCGTGGGCGCCAACGGCAAGGCGGACACGAACACGATCGTGCCCGCGCTGTTCGACCAGATGTTCCCCGACTGGTTCGCGGGCGTCGCCTACGCCGCGATCGGCATCGGCGCGCTCGTGCCCGCCGCGATCATGTCGATCGCCGCGGCGAACCTGTTCACCCGCAACGTCTACCGCGAGTACCTGAACAAGAACGCCACCGACGCCCAGGAGGCCAAGGTCTCCAAGCTGGTGTCGCTGGTCGTCAAGGTGGGCGCGGTGCTGTGCATCCTGATGCTCGACCCGCAGTTCTCCATCGACCTGCAGCTCATCGGCGGCGTCATCATCCTGCAGACGCTGCCGTCGGTCGGGCTGGGCCTCTACACGCGCTGGTTCCACAAGGGCGGGCTGATCGCCGGGTGGGCGGCCGGGCTCGGCGCCGGCCTGTGGATGCTCTACCTGATCCCGAACCCGGCCAGCGGCAAGGCGCACTTCGGCGGATCGGCGTTCTCGCTGGGCAACCTCGGGTTCGACACCAAGATGACGATCTACGCGGGCTTCCTGGCGCTGGCCGTGAACCTGGTCGTGGCGGTGCTGGGGACGTACCTGTTCCGGGCGCTGAAGGTGGCCGACGGCAAGGACGCGACGGCGCGGAGCGACTACTTCGCCGACGAGGGCGACCCGAAGGTCAAGCCGATGGACCTGACCGGGACGCACTGACCCGGCGGCCGGCCCCGCGCTCGGGGACGCCGGCGGCGAGCGCCTCTCCGGGGGTCAGCTCGCCGCCGCGCCGGTGGGCGGCCCGGTAGGCGTCCTCGGTCAGGTGCCGGCGGATCGACGCGGTGATCCGGTCGACGTCGCCCCGCTCGGCGGGCGGCAGCGGCATCCCCACGGAGTCCCTGGCGGCGTGCGCGGCGCCGAGCAGCACGGCCGCGCCCGTGTGGCGTCCGGCGAGGGCCTGGGCCCCGGCCAGGCCCTCCAGGGCCAGCGCCAGGGCCCTGGGGTCGCCCGTGGCGCGGGCGGCGGCCCACCCGTCCAGGTGCAGGCGCAGGGCCCGCTCGGCGTCGCCGCGCAGCTCGGCGACGAAGCCGAGCTCGGCCAGCGCGAGGGCGCGGCCCGGCTCGAAGGCCATCGCGGCCTGCCAGGTCAGCACGTGGCGCATGTGGGTCTCGGCGGCGTCGAGCCGTCCCTCGCGGCGGGCGCCGAGGCCGAGCCCGACCTCGGCGTGGATCTCCCCGGGCTTGAAGCTGTGCTCGGCGGCCAGGCGCATCGCCCGCCGGTGGAGCTCCCGCGCCCTGGCGTGGTCCCCGGTGAGCATGGCGACGTTGCCCAGGCTGGTCAGCCGGTCCGCGGCCTCCGGCCACAGCCCGAGGTCCTCGGCCAGGCGCAGCCCTTCCCGGTGCAGGCGGGCCGCGTGCTCGTAGTCGCCCGCCATCTCGGCCAGCGCGGCGAGCGGTTCGGCGGTCTGCAGCCGCCCCCAGGCGTCGGCGAGCCCGGTGAACAGCTCCGCGCTGCGCCGCCCGTCGCGGGCCAGCCGGTCGAGGTCGCCGCGCACGTGCGCCTGGTTGGCCCGCACGCTCAGCGCCGCCGCGGTCCCCCAGGTGTCGCCCAGGGCGCCGAACTCCTCCAGCGCCCGGTCGACGAGCTCCTCGCTGGCGGCCTGGTCGCCGACCCCGAACAGGGCGAAGCCGAGGAACCACCGGGCTCTGGCCCGCTCGCCCGGGCCGGTCACGCCGCGCAGGAGCTCCGCGACGTCGCCGTACGGCATCCGCCCGGCGCCGTCGCCGACGAGGGCGGCGAAACCCGCCCGCCACGCCCGGGCCTGTGCACGGGGGGACGCCTCGGCGGCCGGGTCGCGGACGGGCAGGGCGAGCGCCGCGTCCAGGGACCGGCCGGCCGCCCGGAGCCTGCCGCGCAGGAACCAGTACCAGCTCAGCGCGTTGACCAGGGCGAGCGCGTCCCCGGCCGCGCCCCGGCGGACGGCGTCGTCGAGGACGCGCCCGAAGTTGGCGGCCTCCGCGTCCAGCAGGCGCAGCCCGCGCCCCTGCTCGGGGCCGTGCAGCAGCGGCGCGGTCAGGCGGGCCAGGCCGATGTGGTGGGCGCGGTGGCGCCCGCGTACGTCGTCCTCCTCGCCCGCCTCCCGCAGCCGGGCCAGGCCGTAGTCGGCGACCGATTCGAGCAGGCGGTAGCGGGGCCCGTCGGCGTGCTCGGTCATGATGACCAGCGAGCGGTCCACGAGGCGGGCGAGCAGGTCGAGCACGTCCTGCGCGGGCACGCCGGGACCGGCGCAGACGGCCTCGGCCGCCTCCAGCGTGCTGCCGTCGGCGTGCACGGCGAGCCGGCGCAGCACGGCGCGCTCGGGGCCGGTCAGCAGGTCCCAGCTCCAGTCGATCGTGGCCCGGAGCGTCTGCTGGCGGGGCGGCGCGCCCCGGTAGCCGGTGGCGAGCAGCCGGAAGCGGTCGTCGAGGCGGCTGATCAGCCCGCGCACGCCGAGGGCCCGGACCCGGGTGGCGGCCAGTTCGAGGGCGAGCGGGATGCCGTCGAGCCGGCGGCAGATCTCCGCCACGTCGCGGGCGTTGCCGGCGTCGAGCCTGAACCCGGGCGCCGCAGCGGCGGCCCGGGCGACGAACAGCTCGACGGCGCTGGAGCGCGCCAGCGTGCCGGGATCGGGCTCGGCGGCGGGTGCGGGCAGCTCCAGCGGCGGCACGGCCAGGACGACCTCGCCGGGGATGCCCAGCGGCTCCTGGCTGGTGACCAGGACGCGCAGGCCGGGGGCGCGCCGGAGCAGCAGCGCGGTCAGCTCGGCGACCGCGCCGACGAGGTGCTCGCAGTTGTCGAGGAGCAGCAGCAGCCGCTTGCCGGCCAGTGTTCCGGCCAGGCCGAGCGCGGGCGGGGCGAGCTCGGCCGTGCCCGCGCCCTCGCGGACGCCCAGCGCGGTCATGACGGCCTCGGCGACCCGGGCCACGGCGTCCGGGCCGCCGTCAGGGGTCAGCGGGGCCAGCTCGACCAGCCAGGAGCCGTCGGGGAAGCCGCCGCCGAGCCGGGCCGCCGTCTCCAGCGCGAGCCTGGTCTTGCCGACGCCGCCGGACCCGGTCAGCGTCAGGAGCCGCGCGGCGGCCAGCACGGACGCCGCCTCGCGCACCGCGCCCTCGCGGCCGACGAGCTCGGTCAGCGGAGCGGGCAGGTTCGTGGCGGGGCGGCGGGCGGGGGCGGGCGACGGGTCGCGTTCCAGCAGGGTCCGGTGCAGGGCGGCGAGCTCGGGCCCGGGGTCCAGGCCCAGCTCGGCGGCGAGCCGGGTGCGCAGCTCCCCGTAGGCGGCCAGCGCCTCGCCCGTGCGCCCGGCGGCGTGCAGCGCGCGCAGGTGGAGGACGTGCACCCGCTCGCGCAGCGGGTGGCGGACGGCGAGCTCGTGCAGTTCCTCGGCAACCTCGAGGTGACGGCCCAGCCTGATCAGGGCGTCGGCGCGGGCCTCCAGGGCGGCCAGGCGGGCCTCCTCGAGCCGGGTGACGACCGGGCGGGCGAACGCGGCGTCCGCGTAGCCGGAGAACGCGGCGCCCCGCCACAGTGCGAGCGCGTCGGACAGCAGGCCCGCCCGGGCACCGGGGTCGTCGGTGGCGCGGGCGCGGGCGGTGAGCATCGCGAAGCGGCCCATGTCGACGTCCTCGGGGGCGGTGCGCAGCAGATAGCCGTCGTCGCGCCGCGCCAGGAGGTCGCGGCCGCCCTCCCCGGCGCTCTCCAGCGCCTTGCGCAGCTGCCAGATCCGCGTCTGCAGCGCGGCGGACGGGTCGCCGGGGGCCTCGCCGTCCGCCCACACCTCGTCGGCGAGCCGGTCCGCCGACACGGGACGGCCCTCGTACGCCAGCAGGACGGCCAGCAGCAGGCGGGTCTTGGGGCCGGGCACGGTGACCGGGCTGCCGTCCGCCCGCCACACGCCGAGCGGCCCCAGCACCCCGAATCGCATGAGATCCACGGTAGTGCAGCGCCGGGACGTGCCGGGAGCCGGCCGAGAGCGGGACGTGAGCCGGTCGAGAGCGCCCCGTCGCAGGCTGGGCGCGTACCCGCGATTCACGACCACGAAGGATCTTCCATGACGAGCGTGTCCCCCGTGTCCCCCGCCCCGGCGGACCTCAGGGCAGGGCCCCGGGAGTGGCTGGGGCTCTTCGTGCTCACGCTGCCCACCGTCCTGCTGGCCCTGGACGCGACCGTGCTGAACCTGGCGGTCCCCCACCTCGGCGCGGACCTGGAGCCCACCGGCGCCGAACTGCTGTGGGCCGTCGACGTCTACGGCTTCATGATCGCCGGTTTCCTGGTGACCATGGGCAGGCTCGGCGACCGGATCGGCCGCCGCAGGCTCCTGATGGCCGGGGCGCTCGGCTTCGGTCTCGCCTCGGCCCTGGCCGCCGTGTCCACCAGCCCGGAGATGCTGATCGCGGCCCGCGCGCTGCTCGGCATCGCCGGCGCGACGCTGATGCCCTCGACGCTGGCGCTGATCAGCACCATGTTCAAGGACCCCCGGCAGCGCGGGGTCGCCATCAGCGTGTGGGTGACCTGCTTCTCCGTCGGCGTCGCCGTCGGCCCGGTCCTGGGCGGGGCGCTGCTGGAGTGGTTCTGGTGGGGTTCGGCGTTCCTGCTCGCGCTGCCGGTGATGGCACTGCTCCTGGTGGCGGCGCCGCTGCTGCTGCCCGAGTACCGGGACCCGGAGGCGGGCCGGATCGACCTGGCCAGCGTGGTGCTGTCCCTGCTCACGGTGCTGCCGGTGATCTACGGGGTCAAGCATCTGGCCGAGCACGGGCCCGGCCCGCTGGCGGCCGGGACGGTCCTGGCCGGGGTGGTCTTCGGCGCGCTGTTCGTGCTGCGCCAGCGCCGGCTGGCCGATCCGCTGCTGGACCTGCGGCTGTTCGCGAACCGGGCGTTCAGCGCCGCGCTGCTGGTGCTGCTGCTCGGCCTCGGCCTGATGGGCGGGCTGTACCTGTTCGTCACGCAGTATCTCCAGCTCGTGGCAGGGCTCTCGCCGATCGTCGCGGGCCTGTGGCTGCTGCCCGCGGCCGTGGCGGTGACCGCAGCTTCCTCGCTGACGCCCGCACTCACCCGGCGGCTGCGTCCCGGGTACGTCCTCGGCGGCGCGCTGCTGCTCTCGGCGCCGGGGTACGTGATGATCAGCCAGGTCGGGACCGGCGACCTGCCGCTGCTGGTGACCGGGTTCGTGCTCGTCTACACCGGCATCGGGCCGCTGATGGCGCTCGGCACGGACCTGGTGGTCGGCTCGGCGCCGCCGGACCGGGCCGGGTCGGCCGCGGCGATGTCGGAGACGGGCATGGAGTTCGGCATCGCGCTGGGCGTCGCCGGGCTGGGCAGCGCCGTCACCGCCGTCTACCGGGGCGAGCTCGGCGGCACGCTGCCGGGGAGCCTCCCGGGGCCGGTGGCGGAGACCGTGCGCGACACGCTCGCCGGCGCGGTGGCCGCGGACCTGCCGGGCCCGGTGGCCGCCCAGGTGCTGGAGCGGGCCCGGGAGGCGTTCACCGACGGGCTGAACCTGGCGGCCGGGATCGCGGCCGCCGTCGTGACGGTGCTGGCGGTCGCCGCCGTCGCGCTGCTGCGGCAGCCGCCGCCGGGGCAGGGGTGACCGGCGTCGCTCAGCCGGCCGGGTAGCCGGGGTTGGCGACGTCCAGCTTGGCGCGCACCGCGCGGGTCAGGAGCTCGGTCAGCTCCGCCCGCCGGTCGTCGCCGTCGAAGCGGCCCTCCCGCACGGCCCGCGCCAGCTCGGCGTCGTCGCCCACGCCGAGCTCCGCCAGGCGGGCGGCGTGCTCGTCCGCCTGCGCCGGGCCCAGCAGCAGCTCACGCTCGACCATGGCGAGCACGTTGACCGCGACCCGCGCGTGGAAGCGCGTACGGCCCTCGACGGCGGGCAGCACGTCGGCGGTCAGGAACTCGCGCACGGCGGCGACCAGCTCGGCGGTCGAGGGGGCGTCGTGCGGGCCGCGCCCATCACCTGTCATGACCCGCATTCTCCCGGACCGGGCCGTTGACCCCGCAACCGTTTTCGGCTGGGATCGGGCCATGAGCTTCGCCGTACCCGACAGCGTCCGGCCGGTCCGCGACGCCGTCCACGCGTTCATGACCGAGCGGGTCGAGCCGTCGGAGCGGGTGCTGCACGAGGGCGGGGAGGCGGCCGCGGCGACCCTGCGCGAGCTGCGCGAGGAGGCCAAGAAGGAGGGCCTGTGGGCGCTCGGCCACCCGCGCGAGCTGGGCGGCGGCGGGCTGCCGTTCCTCGACTACGTGTACGTGAACGAGGTGCAGGGGCGCAGCGAGTTCGGGCAGCTCGTGCTGGGCTCGTACACCTTGCAGGACTCGCTGATGCTGCACGAGCACGCCTCGGCCGAGCAGCGGGAGCGCTACCTGATGCCGCTGGTGCGCGGCGACATCTCGCCCAGCTTCGCGATGACCGAGCCCGACGTGTCCAGCAGCGACCCCACGCAGATCATGACCACGGCGGTGCTCGACGGCGGCGAATGGGTGATCAACGGGCACAAGTGGTTCACCACCGGCGCCTCGCAGGCCGCGTACACGACCGTGATGTGCCGGACCGAGGACGACCAGGCGCCGCCGCACCTGGCCTTCTCCATGATCCTGGTGCCGACCGCGACGCCCGGCTACAACATCGTGCGCGAGACGCCGGTGCTGGGGCTCGGCGGGGCGCACTGCGAGGTGCGCTACGAGGACGTGCGGGTGCCGGCGGGCAACCTGCTCGGGGCCAGGGGGCAGGGGTTCGTGATCGCGCAGCGGCGGCTCGGGCCGGGGCGGATCTTCCACTGCATGCGGTGGCTCGGGCAGGCGCAGCGGGCCTTCGACCTGATGTGCCGCCGGCTGCACGAGCGGACCGCGTTCAGCG
This sequence comes from Nonomuraea sp. NPDC023979, assembly GCF_040639085.1. Classification (NCBI taxonomy): domain Bacteria; kingdom Bacillati; phylum Actinomycetota; class Actinomycetes; order Streptosporangiales; family Streptosporangiaceae; genus Nonomuraea; species Nonomuraea sp. NPDC023979. The sequence goes on along the minus strand of NZ_JBEZZG010000033.1, from coordinate 40,207 downwards.
AGCCGCTGGCCAAGAAGCAGCTCATGCGCGAGCACGTCTTCGACTCCTACGCCGAGATCCAGGCGGCCCGGCTGCTCACCCTGCACGCGGCCGAGGTGGTCGACTCGGGGGGCGACGCGCGGGTGGAGATCGGCGCGATCAAGGTGGTGGGCGCCCGGATGCTGCACAACGTGATCGACCGGGCCATCCAGGTGCACGGGGCGGCGGGGCTCACGCCGGACACGCCGCTGGACCGGATGTACCGGCACGCGCGGGCCGGGCGGATCTACGACGGGCCGGACGAGGTGCACATCGACTCGGTGGGGCGGCGGGTGCTCGGCGTGTACGCGGCGGGCGGCACGTGGGAGTTCGGGCTCCGGTGACGGACGGCCGGGAGACGACCGGTCCCGGCGGCGTCGTCCGTGAGGTGTTCGGCGGCGCGGCGCGGGTGGTGGCGCGGGCGAGGCTGTCCGGCGGGGCGTCGCGGGAGACGTGGTCCGTGGACGTGGCCGACGCCGCCGGGCGGCGGCACGCGCTGGTTGCTGCGGCTGGCCTCCGGTCCCGGACCGGAGGGCGGCCTGGGCGGCGAGCTGGAGGGCGGGCTGCGCGGGGAGGCGGAGCTGATGCGGCAGGCCGGCCGGGCCGGGGTGCCGGTGCCCGGCGTCGTCGCCGCCACGGACGCGTACCTGGTGATGACGCGCGTCGAGGGCGAGACGATCCCGCGCCGCATCCTGCGCGACGACCTCTACCGCGACGCCCGGCCCCGGCTGGCGGCGCAGTGCGGGCAGGCGCTGGCCGCGATCCACCGGATGCCGGTGCCCGGCGGCGAGGCGGCCGACCCGCTGCGCCGGTGGCGGGACCTGCTCGACCTCACCGGGCAGCCGCACCCGGTGTTCGAGCTGGCCTTCCGGCGGCTGGCGGGCACCCGTCCCGCCCCCGCCGGGCGCGTGCTGGTGCACGGCGACTTCCGCAACGGCAACCTGGTCGTCGGCCCCGAGGGGCTGCGGGCTGTGCTCGACTGGGAGCTCGCCCACGCCGGCGACCCCCTGGAGGACCTGGGCTGGCTGTGCGTCCGGGCGTGGCGGTTCGGGGCGGCGCCGCCGGTGGGCGGGTTCGGCCACTACGACGAGCTGATCGGCGCGTACGAGCGGGCGGGCGGGCGGCCCGTCGACCGGGACGCGCTGCGCTGGTGGGAGACGTTCGGGGTGCTGAAGTGGGGTGTCATCTGCGTGATGCAGGCGATGCGGCACCTGCGCGGCGGCGATCGGTCGGTGGAGCTGGCGGCGATCGGGCGGCGCGTGTGCGAGAACGAGTGGGACCTTCTGCGGATGCTGGACTGACAGCGGTGAGGCGCTCGGTTAGCGTCGGATCATGGCGATCATCCCGAACAGCGGCACCGGAACCGGCTCGATCACCCCCGACGGCTCGCCCGTCTCCTTCTACCTGCTGATGGGCGCCAACGGCGAACCGGAGATCATCTCCGCGGTGGTCCCCTCCGGCGGGTCGGTCCTGGACCTGGGCGCGGGCGTCGGCCGGATCGCGCACCCGCTGATCGAGCTCGGCTACGAGGTCGTCGCGGTGGACGAGTCGGCCGAGATGCTGGAGCACGTGCGCGGCGCGCGGACCGTGCGCTCGCGCATCCAGGACCTGGATCTCGGGCGGCGCTTCGACGGCGTGCTGCTGGCCTCGCAGCTCGTGCACACCGCCGACGACCAGGACCGGCGGGGGCTGCTGGAGACGTGCGCGCGGCACGTGGCGCCCGGCGGGTCGGTGCTGATCCAGTGGACGCCGCCGGAGCGGCACGGCAAGGCGGCCGTCGGCCAGGGCCGCACCACGGACGGCGGCCTGCGGCTGGAGCTGGCGGCCCAGGAGGAGGTCGCGCCCGGCGTCGTCAACGCCACCATGCGCTACTCGCACGAGGGGCGCGTGTGGACGCAGTCGTTCACCTCCCGCATGCTGACGGACGAGCGGCTGGCCGAGGCGCTGGCGGAGGCGGGGCTGCGGCTGGACCGGTTCCTCACCGAGGACCGGGCCTGGCTGAAGGCGGTGCCGGACGCCTGAAAGACTGGGTGCTCTGGAGGTGGTCATGTCCGAGGAGTACGACGTCATCGTGATCGGCGCCGGTCCGGCCGGCGAGAACGTGGCGGACCGGGCGGTGCGCGGCGGGCTGTCGGCGGCGATCGTGGAGGACCGGCTGGCGGGCGGTGAGTGCTCCTACTGGGCGTGCATCCCCAGCAAGGCGCTGCTGCGGCCGGTGGAGCTGGCCGGCGAGGCCGGGCGGGTGCCCGGCCTGACGCTGGGCCCGATCGACGCCGCCGCCGTGCTGGCGCGCCGTGACGAGGCGGTGTCCCGCTACGACGACTCCGGCCAGGTCGGCTGGATCGAGGGCCTGCCGGCCGCGTACGTGCGCGGGCGCGGCCGGCTCGACGGCCCCAAGCGGGTGCGGGTCGCCACGCCCGGCGGCGGGGAGCGGATGCTGACCGCGCGGCACGCCGTGGTGCTGGCCACGGGCACGACGGCGTCGGTGCCGCCGGTGCCCGGCCTGCGCGAGGCGAAGCCGTGGACCAGCCACGAGGTGACCGCGGCCACGTCCGTGCCCGAGCGGCTGGTGGTCATCGGCGGCGGCGTGGTGGCGTGCGAGATGGCCCAGGCCATGCACGGGCTCGGCGCCCGCCGGACGACCGTGCTGGTGCGCGGCGGCTCGCTGCTGGAGCGGATGGAGCCGTTCGCCGGCGAGCTGGTGGCCGCGTCGTTCGCCGCGTCCGGCATCGACGTGCGCACCGGCGCCGAGGCGGCCCGGGTCGAGCGGCCGGTGCCGGGCGGCCCGGTGACCGTGCATCTGGCGGAAGGCCCGCCGCTGGAGGCCGACGAGCTGCTGGTGGCCACCGGCCGCCGGGCGGCGACCGCGGGGCTCGGGCTGGACAGCGTCGGGCTGGCCGACGGGCCGGTCGAGGTGGACGACAGCCTGCGGGTGCCCGGCCTGGACTGGCTGTACGCGGTCGGCGACGTCAACGGGCGCAACCTGCTCACCCACATGGGCAAGTACCAGGGCCGGGTGTGCGGTGACGTGATCGCCGCCCGCGCCAAGGGCGAGCCGGACGACCTGCCTTCGCTGCGGGCGAGCGCCGACGGCTTCGGGGCGCCGCAGGTAGTGTTCACCGATCCGCAGGTGTGCTCCGTCGGCCGGACCGAGGCCGCCGCCCGGCGTGACGGGTTCCGGGTGCGGGCGGTGGAGTACGACCTGGCCTCGGTCGCGGGCGCCTACCTGCTGGGCGACGGCTACCGGGGGCGGGCCAAGGCGGTCGTGGACGAGGACCGGCGGGTGCTGCTCGGCGTCACGTTCGCCGGGCCGGGCACGGCCGAGCTGCTGCACGCGGCGACGGTCGCGGTGACCGCCGAGGTGCCGCTGGAGCGGCTGTGGCACGCGGTGCCGTCGTTCCCGACGGTGAGCGAGGTGTGGTTGCGGCTGCTGGAGGCGTACGGCCTCTGATGTCCTGAAATTGCTGGAGATTACTGGAACTCTTGCTACAGTCGCGCCATGAGTGACCGGCTGGACGATCTCGAAAGGCGGATCGACGAGCTCCGGGCCGGTGTCCGTACGGCGATGCGCGTCCGGGACACGGCCACGGCGCGCGGGCTCCGCGCCGAGCTGCGTGCCGCCGAGCGCGCCTGGGACGCCCTGGTCAGCGCCCCCGGCGAGCCCGCGCGGAGCGGCCCGGCGAAGGGGCGCGGCGACGGGCTGCGGCTGGTCACCGTGCGCGAGCAGGTCCACCAGGCGCTGGCGCTGCTCGACGCGCCCGCGCAGCCGCGGCTCATCGTCACCGTGAGCCAGGCGTTCTTCGCCGGCACGATCCGCAGCGCCCAGCTCACCAGCCTGCGCCGCGACGAGGAGCGCTCGTTCCGCTCCTCGCCGTACGGCAGGCCGTACTACCTGTGCGCGGCCCTGACCGACCGCCTCTCCCCCGCGCGCGCCCTGCTCACGCTCAGCACCTGGCCGGTGGAGCGCCGGGTGGTCGGGCCGCTCAGCCCGAGGGTCGACTTCCTGACCGGCGCCGCCCGGATCGCCGCCCACCTGGCCGGGCTCGGCCAGGCGCCGCCGGAGGGCGAGCGGCTGCTGGCCAGGATGGCGCGCAACATCCCGGGCGCGGGCGGCGACGGGCTCGGCCCGCCCGACCCGGCGCGGGTGGCCGACGCGGCCCGGCGGGAGCTGGCCGTGCACGCCGAACGCGACGCGCTGGACCGGGCGGAGCTGGCCGGTCGCGCGACATCCCAGCTCGGTGACGTGGCAAGGCTGTTCGGCGCCGCTACGCTGAACACCGTCGCAAGATCAGGAGAACGATGAACCGGCTTGACGCGTTGCGCGGCACCACGCCGCCGAAGCCGCATGACGCGCGGGCGATCGCCGCGCTGGCGGCCAACCCCGGCTGCACCCGCCGGGCGCTGATGGACGGCGCCGGGATCGACAAGGGCGCCGCCGCCCGCCACCTGGGCTTCCCCGCGCCGTTCGGGCAGTCGCCGTTCGCGATCACGCGCGGCAACGCGTTCGAGGCGCTGGTGAAGGCCGACGGGTGCGCCGAGCTGCTGCGGATGCTGCGCGAGCTGCTCGGCCTGCCGATCGCCGAGGTGGCCTACCACGACGTGGAGAACGTCGGCGCGCACCTGCGCCACACCCACACGCGCGCGCTGATCGACCGCGCGGTGCGCGAGGAGGACGCGGGCACCGTCTACGACCATCCGCTGTTCACACTGGAGATCGCCGGGCACACCGCCTACCTGGAGCCGGACGTGGTGGCCTTCCAGCTCGGCGGGCGCTTCCACATCGTGGAGATCAAGTCGTTCGCGGTGATCGACGGGCAGGCCGACCCGGCGGCGGCCGCGGCGGCGGCCCGGCAGGCGGCCGTCTACGTGCTGGCGCTGCGCGGGCTGCTGGAGGAGCTGGGGCACGACCCGCTGCGGGTCTCGCACGAGGTGGTGCTGGTCTGCCCGGAGAACTTCGCCAACCGGCCGGTGGCGACGCTGGTGGACGTGCGCCGCCAGCTCGCGGTGCTGCGCCGCCAGCTCGCCCGCATGACGGACCTGGACCGGCTGATCGACGCGCTGCCCGACGGGCTCACGTTCGACCTGATGCCGGACGAGGACGGGCTGCCGTCGCGGCCGGTGGCCGAGCTGGCCGACGCGGTGCGCGGGGCGGCGGCCCGCTACGCGCCCGACTGCCTGTCCACCTGCGACCTGTGCTTCTTCTGCCGGGACGAGGCCCGTCAGGAGGGCGCCTCCGACCTGCTGGGCCGGCACGTCCGCGACGAGCTCGGCGGCGTCGCCTCGGTGGGCGAGGCGCTGGCGCTGGCCGACGGGGCGCGCGCCCCGGCCGAGGGCCAGGAGGAGATCGCCCGCCTGCTGCGCGGCGCCGAGCGGCTGCGCAGGGAGTGCCTGACGTGAGCCTGCTCACCTCGCTGGCCCGGCTGCGGGCCGTGGAAGCGGGCCGGGCGCAGCCGATCGCGACCGTGCGCCACTGCCACCTGTCCGAGCGGCCGATGGTGTTCATCCCGCTGAAGCTCGCCGGGGAGGCCGCCGCGCCGCTGGCCGCCATGCTCGGCACCGACCGGGACGCGCCGCGGCTGCTGGTGGTGACCCAGCCGCGCAACCGCGACCTGCGTTTCGCCTGGGCCGCCGAGCTGGCCGGGGTGCTGGTGCCGTACGTGGAGAGCTTCCTCGGCAGCACGGAGACGGTCGAGCGCCGCAACGCCGACCCGTACGAGCGGGCGCTGGACGCGCCGCAGCTGCTGCTGCCGAACCGGGCGGGCGTGGCGTTCACCCGGCTGCTGGGCCGCTCCACCCGCTTCCGCCGCACCGACGGACCCTACCCGGTGCCGCAGGGGGTGCCGCTGCTGGGCCGGTGGCTGACGTACTTCGCCGAGCGGGCCGCGTACCCGGGCTCGTCGCTGGCGATGGCCGCGACGGAGGAGCTGGCCCGCCACTGGGCGAGCGGGCAGAGCGCGCTGGAGGACGCCAACCTGGCGGCGCTGGTCGCCTGGATCACCACCGGGCCGTCGGACGAGGCGGAGGACCCGCTGGTCTGGCCGCCGGCCGGCCCGGCGACCGACCCCGGGTTCGACGCCGAGGTGCTGGCGCCGGCGATGGAGAGCGAGTCCGCCGAGCGCGTCACCGAGGCGCTGCGCACGCAGCTCGCCCCCACCTGGCGGCTCATGTGGCAGGCGGTCGACCTGCTGCGCGCGCTGGAGCCCGGCGCGGGCGTCGCCCAGCGGTGGGAGCAGGACCGGGCCTCGTTCAGCGGCATGGCGGCGCAGATCGAGGAGGGCGCGCCGCCGCAGGCGCGGCGCGACGGCGCGGTGGCCGCCGCCGCCCGCCTGGCGCGCATGGAACGCGCCCAGGCGGCCTACGACGTGCAGCGCGCCTACGACGACCCGCTCGTCATGGCCGAATACCGGCTGACCGGTGAGGCGTTCGCGGGCGAGGTCGTCGAGACCGTCCCGGACAACACCGAGGGCGAGGGCCGCTCGCGCAAGCTGCGCCCGCTCGTGGTGGTCAAGACCGACGATCCGGTACGGATCCCGCCCGGCACGTCGCTGGGCACGCCGCAGCGGCGCGGGCAGGGCGCGGAGCTGGTGTCGGCGGACGGCGGCCTGGTCACCCTCAAGATCACCAAGGGCATGGGGCGGGGCCGGACGCCGACGCCCGGCGCGGTGCCCGAGCCCGGCGAGCGGGTCTGCTACACCTCGCTCACCGACGACTTCCAGGGCGCGCCCGCGCTGCCGGAGGCCGAGGCCACGCCGTGGACCCACGGCGGCCCGCCGCCCGCCTACGTGCCCGCCGACGAGGACGCCGTGGAGGAATGGTCATGACGCAGGCCGCTCCCGAGCTCACGCCCGAGCAGGTCATCACGGCCGTGCTCGCCGACCTGCCGCGCCACCGGGGCGTGGTGGTCGACTCGCCGCCGGGCGCGGGCAAGTCCACCCTCGTCGTACGGGCCGCCGCGCACATCGCCGCGACCGGCGAGCCGCTGATGATCGTCGCGCAGACCAACGAGCAGGTCGACGACCTGGTGACCCGGCTGTGCGACAAGCACCCGCACCTGACCGTCGGCCGGCTGTCGGCGGGCGGCTACGTGACCCCGGCGCGGCTGCTCGACCTGCCCGGCGTCACCGTCGGCACCCGCGTGCAGGACCTGGGCGACCCGGACATCGTCATCGCCACCGCCGACAAGTGGGCGTGGATCGCGGGCCGGACCTGGCCGTGGGCGATCGTCGACGAGGCGTACCAGATGCGCTCGGACAAGCTGCTGCGCATCGCCGCCCTGTTCGACCGGGCGCTGTTCGTGGGCGACCCGGGGCAGCTCGACCCGTTCTCCGTCGTCGACGGCGACCGGTGGTCGGGGCTGTCGTGGGACCCGCTGCAGAGCGCGGTGTCGGTGCTGCTGCGGCACAACCCCGACCTGCCGGTGCACCGGCTGCCGGTGTCGTGGCGGCTGCCCGCGTCGGCGGCGCCGGTGGTGTCGCGGGCGTTCTACCCGTTCACCGGGTTCCGCTCCGGCACCGGGCCGGGCGAGCGGCGGCTGGAGCTGACCACCGGCGGCATGGGCACCGTGCACGACCGGGCGCTGGAGGAGGCCGCCCGCTCCGGGTGGGCGCTGCTGGAGCTGCCGAACCGGCACACCGTGCGCACCGACGGCGAGGCCGTCGAGGCGGTGGCGTTGCTGGCGGCCCGGCTGCTGCAGCGCGGCGCGGTGGCGGGCTCGGAGCAGGGCGAGCGGCCGGTGACCGCCGACCGGATCGCGGTCGGCGCGGCGCACCGCGACCAGGTGGCGGCGATCCGCGCGGCCGGGCTGCCACCGGAGATCACCGTCGACACCGCCAACCGGCTGCAGGGCCGCGAGTACGACGTGACGATCGTGCTGCACCCGCTGTCGGGGCGGCGCGACGCCACCGCGTTCCACCTGGAGTCGGGGCGGCTGTGCGTGCTGGCGTCGCGGCACCGGCACGCCTGCGTGGTCGTGGCCAGGGCGGGCATCGCCGAGCTGCTCGACGCCCATCCGTCGGCCGAGCCGGTGCGGCTGGGGGCGCCGGTGAAGTTCCCCGACGGCTGGGAGGCCAACCAGGCGGTGCTGGACCACCTGGCGCGGCACCGGGTCTGACCGCCTTCACGCGACGTTCAGACGGTGCGCCGCCACATGTCGATGATCAGGACGGGGCGCATGCCGGCCGACTCGTACAGGCCCAGGGCGGGCGTGGTGTTGTTGGAGTCGACGTGCAGGATCGTGCCCTTGCGCCCGCGGGCGGCGTCGGCGGCGAAGGCGTGCCGCAGCAGGAACCGGCCCAGGCCGCGGCCCCGGAAGGCGGGCAGCACCGCGAGCAGGGCGACGTAGCCGCAGCCCTCGTCGGCGGCGAACTGGTCGTTGCCGAGGCAGACGGCGGCGGGCTCGCCGCCGACGCTGGCGAGCGTGAGCTGGCTCCAGTCGGTGGTGGCGTGCGCCTGGCGGCGCTCGTACCACTGGTCGTAGCCGGTGGGGGTGAAGCCGTAGTGGCCGGCGAAGCCGTCCTGGTGGACGCGGTGGGCCCGGCGGCGGACGTCGTCGCTCTCCCCCGTCTCCAGGCTGACGCCGGCGGGCACGGGCGGCGGCTCGACCGGGCCGTCGAAGTCGGCGCGCATGCGGTAGAAGCTGGTGCCGGGCTCGAAGCCGTAGCCCTGGACGAGCGCCCGCTGGGGCTGGTCGGTGCGGTAGACGCCGACGGAGGCGGAGGCCGTCGCGTGGCCGCGGGCGCGGCCCAGCTCGGCGGCGCGGCCGAGCACCAGCGGCCACAGCCGCTCGGCGAGCCCGGTCACGCCGGGGCGGACGACCACCTCGACGTCGACCACGTCGCCGTCGCCGGGCGCGCACGCCCACGCCCAGCCGTCCAGGCCCCCGTCGGCGCCGCGGGCCAGCCAGCCGTCCGCCTCCAGGTCGAAGGCGGGCTCGGCGAGCTCGCCCCGGACGTCGTCGAGCGTCACGTCGGGGACGCCGAGCACCGCCACGTCGCGCGCGGCGACGAGCTCGTGGATGGCGGCGGCGTCCTCGGGACGCGGCCGGCTGAGGGTGTGCATGCGGTGATTCTGCACAAGTCGCGTGCCGCCCGCCTCCCAATTTTGTCGCGGGTCTAATCTGGAAGGATGTCCGAGAAGACACCGCTGACCGTGGACGTCGTCGCGCTCGACGCGACGGCGACGCGGGTGGCGCTCAGCGGCGAGCTCGACCACGACACCGCCGGCGAGCTGGCCGAGCTGCCCGACGGCTGGCAGCGCCTCGATCTGGACCTGTCGGGGCTGACGTTCGTCGACTCCTCCGGGCTGGCCGCGCTGGTGCGGCTGTGGCAGCGGGCCGGCGCCAGCGGCGCCGAGCTGCGCCTGGTCGCGGTGACGCCCTACCTGCGCGGGCTGCTCAAGATGACGGCGCTGGACCGGCTGTTCGGCCTGCCGCCCGGCTGACCGATCTTCCTTACTTGCCGACCGGCTAGTTGGGCTCCTAAACTGGGACCCCAACACCCCCGTACAGTCAAGACAGGTGCGTTTTGCGGGAAGACACCCGGTCCCGGATCCAGGAGATCGCGCTCGGCCTCTTCATCGAGCAGGGCTACGAGGCGACCTCGCTGCGGGAGATCGCCGAACGGCTCGGCGTCACCAAGGCCGCCCTCTACTACCACTTCAAGACCAAGGACGACATCGTCGCCAGCCTGGCCGAACTGCGCGTGGCCGAGCTGGAGGAGCTGCTGGAGTGGGCCAGGGCGCAGCCGAAGACCCCGCAGATGCGGCGCGAGCTGGTGCTGCGCTACGCCGACCGGCTGCGCCACCCGCGCTACCTGGAGGTCGCCCGGTTCCTGGAGCGCAACCAGACCGCGCTGCGCGACCATCCGAAGATCCTGCGGCTGCGCGAGGTGCTGCTGGAGATGGTCGCGGCGATGAGCGAGCCGGGCACCCCGGCGGTCACCCGGGTCAGCCGGTCGATGGCGCTGTTCACGCTGCACGCGCCCAAGTGGATCCGGCACGACGACACGCTGAGCGAGGAGGAGGCCGCCGCGGCCTCGCTGGAGGTGGCGCTGCGACTGCTGGAACCGGCCGACTGACGAACGGGTTTTCCGGCCCCGAGCAGGGAGTCGCCGCCTGACCCGGCAGGGGGCGCGGATTGGGCCGCCGGATCACGGGCAGAGGGCTTCCACGGTCGAGACGGGAGGAGACGCCGTGGAGGCGACGATAGCGCTCCGGCTGCCGAGGGACGCGGCCAGCGTTCCGCTGATCAGGCGGCTGTTCGACGGCACGCTACGGTCGCTGGGCGTCGAGCCGCAGATCCGCGACGACATCGAGCTCATGCTCTCCGAGGCGTGCTCCAACGTGATCAGGCACGCGGAGCCGAGCGAGGAGTACACGGTCACCGCGGGCGTGCGCGACGACCTGTGCGTGATCCGGGTGATCGACACCGGCGACGGCTTCGACCCCGAGGCGGTACGGCCCCCGAAACCGGGCGCGGAGCACGGCCGGGGGCTGCAGATCATGCGGGCGCTGGCCGACGACGTGCGGTTCGTCAACAAGCCGGAGGACGGCGCCGTGGTGTGCCTGGAGAAGAGGCTGCGCTACAGCCCGGGGGCGGCGGGGCAGTTCCTGGCGTCATGACTCCCTGGCGGTCAGGCTCGCCAGCAGCGCCAGCCAGACGAGCACGACCACCGAGATGAGGATCACGGCCAGGAACGACAGGGAGAGGGCGATCGCCAGGGACGCGACCGCGCTGAGCAGTGACCACATCTGGCAACGATTGCCCGCATAACACCATTTGATGCAGTTCAGCGCGGCCAGTTGGTCGTTATATGACGATATTTCGCCCTTACTCGGTAGTGTCGAGGCGGCCGGGCAGCAGGTCGAGCCGGCGCAGTATGACCCCCTCGCGCAACGCCCACGGGCACACCTCCAGCCGCTCCACCTCGAACAGGTCCATCACCGCGTCGGCGACGATCGCGCCCGCCGCGAGCTGCATGGCCCGCCCCTCCGACACCCCCGACAGCTCCGCGCGCTCCGCCGAGCCCATCGTGGTCAGCTTGACCGCCCAGTCGGCCATGTCCTGCCGGGACAGCGAACGCGACACGTACACGCCCTCGCTGCTGGGAGCCGCGCCGGCGATCCTGGCGAGCTGCTTGAACGTCTTGGAGGTGGCCACCGCCCGGTTGGGCTCGCCGAAGCGGACCACGTCGCCGACCGTGCGGGCGATCTCGGCCCGTACGTGGCGGCGCAGCGCGCGCACCTCGTCGGCGCCGGGCGGGTCGGCGCTCAGCCGGTCGCGCGTCAGCCGCCCCGCGCCGAGCGGCAGCGACACGGCCACGTCCGGCTCCTCGTCGACGCCGCAGGCGATCTCCAGCGAGCCGCCGCCGATGTCGAAGGCCAGCAGCCGGCCCGACGACCAGCCGAACCAGCGCCGCACCGCCAGGAACGTCAGCCTCGCCTCGTCGCGGCCCGACAGCACCTCGATGTGCACGCCGCAGCGCGCGTCGATCTCGGCCAGCACCTGATCGCCGTTGGCCGCCTCGCGCACGGCGGAGGTGGCGAAGGCCACCAGGTCCTCCACGCCCTTGTCCTCGGCCAGCCGGACGGCCTCCGCCACGAACGCGCCCAGCCGCTCGACGCCCTCCCCCGACAGGTGGTTGCGCTCGTCGAGGTGCTCGGTCAGGCGCAGCTCCTCCTTGTGGGAGAAGGCGGGAATCGGCCGGGCGCCCCGGTGGGCGTCCACGACGAGAAGATGGACGGTGTTCGAGCCGATGTCCAGCACGCCGAGTCGCATGGCACGAACGCTACAGGTCCCCTTGTCGCACGGCGAAGCGGAGCCCGGTGTGGTCGAACGAGGCGGGCAGCGCGCCCTCCAGGCGCACCGAGGCGAACACCTCCCGCTCGCGCAGGAACGCGCCCAGCAGGCTCGACGCCGTGAACAGCACCAGGTCGCGGCCCGCGCACCGGGCGAACCCGGCGCTGAACGGCACCCCGGTGCGCGCGTCGCCGCCCGCCCACGCGCCGCCGCCGTCCAGCGGCTCGCCGTCGTCCCAGGCGTCGTCGCCGGTCCACAGGCCGGGGCGGTAGTGGTCGCCTGCCTCGGCGCGGTTCACGTACGGGCTGTAGATCGCCACGAGGCTGCCTTCGGGGACGCCCCACTCGGTGGGGCCGGTCGTGTCGCGCAGGATCGCCAGCGTGGTGGGCCACAACCGCACCGACTCCAACACCGCCGCCCGCACCCCCGCCCCGTCGACCCCGGACGGGCCCGGGTGGGTGGCGGCCCCGTCCGCGGCGGCCCCGTCCCTGGCGGCGGTCCCTTCTCCGGGAGTCCCGGGTGGGGCTGGGTGGGCGGGTGTGCTGGGTGGGCCCGGGTGGTGGGCGGTTCTGGGGGGTGGGTGGGTGGCCAGGAGGGCGAGGGCGCGGTAGGCGGCGATGGCGGCGGCGTCGAAGGCGAACAGCCAGTGCGGCACCTGGCCTTCCGGGCACACGTCGGCGGGGGCCGGGGTGGCGGCCAGGGCGGCGGCCAGGCTGCCGGGCTCGGCGCGCGCCAGGTGGCCGTCCAGCCGCCGCCGGAAGGCGCGGTACACGTCGGTGCGGCGCCCGCGCAGGTAGAACCAGTTGGCGTCGCCGCGCAGCCGGTCGAGCATCCGGGTGAGGGTCACGTCGTCGCGGGCGCCGTCGCCGAGCACGACGCGCCGGGCCAGCCGCCAGAACGCGGCGTGGAAGTCCGTCCAGGTGAGCACGCCCCGGTACGGCAGCGTGGCCGCCTCCTCGGCGGCGGCCCGCGCGACCGGCCCGAAGTCGGGGAGCAGCACCCGTTCGTTGTAGTCGTGACGCCGCTCCCGCAGCTCCGGCTCGGGGGTGATGAGCACGCCGTCCGGCTGGAAGTGGCCGAGGGCGCCGCGTTTCTCCCGGTTGGCCGGGGTGAGCGAGCGGTCGTCGAGCACCCGCCGCACGTCGGCGGCCGACAGCACGAGCACCGCCCAGCCCCGCAGCGGCACCCGGACCAGCAGCGGGCCGTCGCCGTGGCGGGCGCGCAGCCGGGCGAGCAGCCGGACGGCCCGGTCGTCGGCGCGGGTGAGCGCGGCGAGCCGGACCATGAGCGGGCGGCGCACGATGACGCCCTGCGCGAGGGCCGGCAGGACCAGGGTGAGGCCCAGCCGCAGTGTCTCGGCGGCGTTCGCGCGCGGCGGCCGCGTGATCGTGCGCATGGCAGGGCGACTACCCTTCCTAGAGGCCACGACACACGTGAGAGGGGGGCCGGGATGGGCGCGTGCTGCGGTCCGAGCCGTGAGGCGGCCGGGGAGCCCGGCGGGTCCGGCGCGGGCGGCGGGGCGGGCAGCGGGGCGGGTGCGGTCACGGCGGCGCACGAGGTGCTCACCGTGCCGACGCCGACGCCGACGCCGACCCCGATGCCCATGCCGACGCCCGCACCCGGGCCCGTGGCGGTGCGGCGGGAGCCGCCGCGCGGGATGGTGCGGATCCCCGGCGGCGAGTTCTGGATGGGCGGCGACGACCCCGACGGCCGCCCGGAGGACGGCGAGGGCCCGGTGCGCCGGGTGCGGGTGGAGCCGTTCCTCATCGACCCGGCGTGCGTGACGAACGCGCAGTTCGCCACGTTCGTGAAGGAGACCGGGTACGTGACCGAGGCCGAGCGCATCGGCTGGTCGTTCGTGTTCCGGCAGTTCGCCGGCCGGGGCGTCCTGGAGGCGAGCGTGCCCGGGGCGCCGTGGTGGGCCGGGGTGGAGGGCGCCACCTGGCGCACGCCCGAGGGGCCGGGCTCCTCGGTGGGCCACCGGCAGAACCACCCGGTCGTGCACGTGTCGTGGCACGACGCGAGCGCCTACGCGGCGTGGGCGGGCAAGCGGCTGCCGACCGAGGCCGAGTGGGAGATGGCCGCGCGCGGCGGCCTGGAGCGGGCCCGCTATCCGTGGGGCGACGAGCTGGCGCCGAAGGGGCGGCAGCGGTGCAACATCTGGCAGGGCCACTTCCCGTCGGCGCCGAGCAAGGGCACGATGCCGGTCAAGTCGTTCCAGCCCAACGGCTACGGCCTCTACAACGTCTCCGGCAACGTGTGGGAGTGGACCGCCGACTGGTGGGGCGTCGAGTGGGAGCCGTACGCCGACAACCCGACCGGCCCGGCCGAGGGCGAGGCCAAGGTGATCCGCGGCGGCTCGTACATGTGCCACGACTCCTACTGCAACCGCTACCGGGTGGCGGCGCGCACCTCCAACACCCCCGACTCCGCCACCGGGCACACGGGTTTCCGCTGTGCGGCCATAGTCTGAGCGCATGTCACGAACCCTGCGACTGCTGATCACCGGCGGCGGCACCGGCGGTCACACCTACCCGGCTCTGACGACCATGGCGGCGCTGCGGCGTCACCAGGTGCCGCACGACGTGCTCTGGGTGGGCACGGCCGGCGGGCTGGAGGCCCGTCTCACCGCCGAGCACGGCATCCCGTTCAAGGCGATCACCACGGGCAAGCTGCGCCGCCGGCCCAACCTGCGCGAGCTCGGCACCAACGTCGCCGACGTGTTCCGCATCCCGGTGGGCGTGTTCCAGGCGATCGGGCACGCCGCCCGCTACCTGCCCGACGTGGTGCTGTCGACCGGGGGTTACGTGGCGGTGCCGATCGGGGTGGCGGCCAAGCTGATCCGCCGGCCGCTGGTCATGCACGAGCAGACCACGGTGGTGGGGCTGGCCAACCGCATCCTGTCGCGGCTGGCGACCCGGATCGCGCTGTCGCACGAGTCGTCGCTGGACTACCTGCCGGCCTCGGCGCGCTCCAAGGCGGTCGTGACGGGCAACCCGGTCCGGCCGGAGCTGCTGCAGGGCAACCGGGCCGCCGCCTACGACCTGTTCGGGCTGACGTTCGAGGTGCCGCTGATCTACGTGACGGGCGGCGCGCAGGGCAGCAAGCAGATCAACACGCTGATCGCCGAGCTGCTGCCCCGGCTGCTGCCGCACGCCCAGGTGGTGCACCAGTGCGGGCCGGCCTGGATCGAGCAGATGCGGGCGGTGGAGCTGCCGCCGGGGCTGGCCGACCGCTACCATCCGGTGCCGTACGTGGGCTCGGAGCTGCCCGACCTGTACGCGGCGGCCGACGTGGTGATCGCGCGCAGCGGCGCCGGCACCGTGTCGGAGCTGACCGCGATCGGCAAGCCGTCGGTGCTGATCCCGCTCATCCCGACGGGCGGTGACGAGCAGCGCAAGAACGCCGCCTACCTGATGTCCTCGGGGGCGGGGCGGGCGCTGCTGGAGCCGCACCCGACGGCCGACGACCTGCTGGCCGAGCTGATGCCGCTGCTGACCGATCCGGAGCTGCGGGCGGCGATGGGCGAGGCCGCGCGCAAGCTGGGCCGCGTCGACGCCGCCGACGTGCTGGCCGACCTGCTCGTACGCACCTGCCAGGACGCCCAGGGGATCGCGGGTCAGGGCTCCAGATAGCGGAAGGCCTCGTGGGCGGAGTTGAGGCTGCGCCGCAGGGCCTGCTCCAGCTGGTCGGCGTCGCGGCTGAGCCGCTCGATCTCCGGCACGGCGAAGCCGTCGGCGCCCGACTCGGCCACCAGTTCCTCGTACTGGTGCAGCCGCCCGCGCAGCTCCTCGATCTGGTGGTGGGCCCGGAAGGCGCGCTCGGCCTCGGCGACGTTGGCGGCGTAACGTTCCAGCGCCTCGACCCGGGCAACGACGGCGTCCTCGCTGCTGTCGAGCGCCCGGGCCAGCGGCTCGGCCACGGCCGCGACCTCGGGGGTGACGGCGCCGGTCACGGTCCGGCGGTGCTTGCTGCGCAGCGACGACAGCTTGGCCAGCAGCCGGGCGATCTCCCATTCCTGGGCGGGCAGCATCACCGAGTTGCGTACGTCGTCGAGCAGGCCCTCCATGTTGACGGCCGACTCGGTCACCGCCTTGATCGCCTTCTGGGCGCGGGCCAGCAGCCTGCGGGACGACTCGTCGAGGTCGTCGGCCAGCACGTAGCGGCCCTCGTACCAGCGGAGCTGCTCGTAGATCTGCCGGTCGACGACGGCCTCGTCGTCATCGTCGGAGAGGTCGGTGCGGATGAAGGCGGCGACCAGGACGGGGATGCCGATGAAGATGAGGAGCAGCCCGACGCCTCCGCGCATCGCGCCGAGCGCCATGAGGGCGGCTCCGGCGGCCACCACGGCGATGATCATGCCGACGCCGCGGCGCTTGGCGGGGGGCGGCGGCGGGGGGACCCAGCCTCGCCGCATCCGGGTCAGGACCTTGCCGCTGTCCCGGATCAGTTGCGCGTCCTCCGGCGGCACCCCCGGATCCACCACCACTTCCACAAATCGGGATCCTAGGGGAATTTCTCTTTGCCGGCTTCATTCTCCTGCTGGTTATCGGTAATTGCGCATTTCATTCGCGTAAATGGCGGAATGCCTCTTGGGCTGAAGTGACGCTGTCCCGCAGGGCCTGTTCCAGCCGGCCGGCGTCCTCGGCCAGGCGGCTCAGCTCGGGCACGGCCGAATCGTCGGCGCCCGATTCGGCCAGCAGTTCCTCGTAACTGGACAGGCGGGCGCCGAGCCGCTCGATCTGGTCGCGGGCGCGGTAGGCGCGTTCGGCGTCGGCGACGTGGCCCGCGTAACGTTCCAGCGCCTCGACGCGGGCCAGCACGGCGGCCTCGCTGCTGTCGAGGGCCTGGGCCAGCGGCTCGGCGACGGCCGCCACCTCCGGGGTGATGCCCTCGGCCACCACCCCGCGATGCTCGGCGCGCAGCTCCGACAGCTTGGCCAGCAGCCGGGCGATCTCCCACTCCTGGGCGGGCAGCATCACCGCGTTGCGGATGTCGTCGAGCAGCCCTTCGGCGTGCACGTTCGAGTCCAGGACGGCGTCGACGGCCGTCTGGGCCCGGGTCATCAGGGCGCGGGCCGCCTCGTCCAGGTCCTCGCGCAGCACGAACCGGCCGGCGTAGCGGCGGGCGCTGTCGTAGACCTGGCGCTCGATCTCGTGCCGCCGCTCCACCTCGGCGTCCGGGCGGGGCCTGGCCAGCACGGCGACGGCCAGCAGCGCGGCCAGCGTCATCACGGCGACGAACGGCGTGTAGCGGCCGGCCAGGAAGAACCCGAGCCCGGCGGACATCGCCATCAGCGCCCCGACGGTCGCCACTGTCCGGGTCACCAGGCCGACGGCGGGCGGGTGGCGGTGCGCGGGGACCCAGCCGGAACGGACGCGCAGCAGCAGTTTGCGGTTGCCGCGGAGCAGGTCGGCGGTCGCGGCTGGAACAGTGGGCTCGACTATCACCTTCGCAGGACGACCGGGCACATTTTGATCCTATGTGGCGCTATGTCCCGGCGGCAGGCCCTGCGGTCAGCTCACGCCGTCCGGCGCGGGTCAGCTCTCCAGATAGCGAAAAGCCTCGTGCGCGGAGGTGACGCTGCGCCGCAGCGCCCGCTCGACGTCCTCGGCGTCCTCGCTGAGCCGGTCGAGCTCGGGCACGGCCAGCGCGTCGGCGCCCGACTCGGCCAGCAGCTCCTCGTAGCGCGGCAGCCGGGCGCGCAGCTCCTCGATCTGGGCGCGCGCGTGGTAGGCGCGCTCGGCGTCGGCGACGTGGCGGGCGTAACGTTCCAGCGCCTCGACCCGGGCCAGGATGGCCGCCTCGCTGCCGGCCAGGGCGTTGTCCAGGGGGCGCACGACGGCGGCGACCTCGGGGGCGATGCCGCGTTCCGTCAGCTCGCGGTGCTCGGCGCGCAGCGCCGACAGCTTGGCCAGCAGCCTGGCCAGCTCCCACTCCTGCTCGGGCAGGATCACCGCGTTGCGCGCGTCGTCCAGCAGGCCCTCGGCGTTGACGTGGGAGCGCAGGACGGTGCCGATGGCCCGTTGCGCCCGGGCCAGCATCCGGGCCGCGTCCTCGTCGAAGTCCCCGGGTAACAGGTAGCGGCCCTCGTACCAGCGGGCCTGCTCGTAGACGGCCCGCTCGCGCGGCCGGTCGTCCTCGGGCACCTCGCTGATGCCAGCGATCCTGAACAGGACGACGAGCACGAACATCGCCAGCACCATGAACCCCAGCACGGACAGCGGCGTGTCCCGCAGCACCGCCACCACCGCGACGACCACCGGGGTGGCGGCCAGCAGCGCGAGGCTCGACGGGCCGCGCGGCCGCTCGATCGGCTCCACGGGGGGCGGCACCCAGCCGGCCCTGAACCTCGACAGGAGCGCCCCGCTGCCCCGCAGCATCCCGGCGACCTCCGGCGGCACGGTGGGATCGACCACCACACCCACGCCCTGTCTCGGCACCCTGGCGCCCCCAACACTCGCGATGCCCGAATTTTACGTAACAATCCGCCGAAACGGCAGCCTCGAACCAGCCCGACCTCACCGGCCGCCCAGCAGCCGGGCCGTCCCCGAGCCGTCCGGGGCTCTGGTGACGGCCTGGCCGATGGGCGGGTTCCGGCCCGGCTCAGGGGCGGCCGGGACGGACCAGGCCGGTCTCGTAGCCGAGGACGACGAGCTGCGCCCGGTCGTGCACGCCGAGCTTGGCCATCATCCGGTTCACGTGCGTCTTGACCGTGGCCGGGCTCATGAACAGCTCCCCCGCGATCTGCCCGTTCGTCAGCCCGCGCGCCACGCCGGTCAGGACCTCGCGTTCGCGGGCGGTGAGCGGGGCGAGCCGGGCGGGGCTGAGGTCCGGCGGGCGGGCGGTGAACTCCTCGATGAGCCGCCGCGTGACCCCCGGCGACAGCAGCGCGTCGCCCCGGGCGGCCACCCGGACGGCGTGCCGGATCTCGGCGGGGTCGGCGTCCTTGACGAGGAAGCCGCTCGCGCCGGAACGCAGCGCCTCGTAGACGTACTCGTCGAGGTCGAAGGTGGTGACCACGACGACGCGGGTGCGGGTCGCGGCGATCTCACGGGTGGCGGCCAGGCCGTCGAGGCCGGGCATGCGGATGTCCATGAGCACCACGTCGGGGTCGAGGCGGGCGGCCTGCCGGACCGCGTCGCGGCCGTCGGCGGCCTCACCGACGACGGACAGGTCGTCCTCGGGGTCGATCAGCGCGCGCAGGCCGGCCCGGACGAGCGGCTGGTCGTCGGCGAGCAGTACGGTGATCACGCGGGCAGCCAGGCGTCGACGCGGAACCCGCCCGCGGGCCCGTCACCGGTGCTCAGCCGCCCGCCGGCGGCCGCGACGCGCTCCGCCATCCCGGTGAGGCCGTGCCCCTGAGCCTGCCCGCGAGCATGGGCTTGCTCGGGCTCCGGTCCGGGCGAGGCCGGGGCGGCTCCGGCTCCGGCGCCGTCGTCCTCGACGCGCACGCGGACGGCGTCCGGCTCGTACGTGAGCGTCACGGCGGCGCGGGTCGCGGCGGCGTGCCGGAGCGTGTTGGTCAGCGCCTCCTGGACGATCCGGTAGACGGCCAGGTCGACGACGGGCGGCAGGTCCCGGCGCGCCCCGGCGACCTCCAGCGTGACGGGCAGCCCGGCGCTCCCGGCCAGCGCGGGGAGCTGTGCCGCCCCGGGCTGCGGCTGCCGTTCCCCCGCCCCGGCCGCGGTGGGGCGGAGAATCCCGAGGATGGTCTTCATCTCGGTCATCGCCTGGCGGCTGGAGGCGCGGATGACCTGGAGGGCGGCGGCGGCCTCGGGCGGCCCGCCCGCGCGGGTCACCGCCTCGGCGGCGACGGCGGCGTGCAGGGCGATGACCGAGATCGTGTGGGAGGTGACGTCGTGCAGCTCCCTGGCGACCCGCAGCCGTTCCTCCTGGGCGCGCCGCAGCGCCTCCTCCTCG
Source organism: Nonomuraea sp. NPDC023979 (assembly GCF_040639085.1). Classification (NCBI taxonomy): domain Bacteria; kingdom Bacillati; phylum Actinomycetota; class Actinomycetes; order Streptosporangiales; family Streptosporangiaceae; genus Nonomuraea; species Nonomuraea sp. NPDC023979. The sequence continues at coordinate 20,472 of NZ_JBEZZG010000033.1, read as the reverse complement.
CGGGTGCGCTCGGCGTCGGCGGCGCGCCGTTCGGCCTCGGCGGTGTGGTCGCGGCGGGCCCGCGACACCTCGGCGGGCTGGGCGACGACGAGGACGAGCAGCGCCCAGATGACGACGCCGACGAGCCGGTCCGCCGAGGGGTGGGCGATCGCGCCGGTCAGCGGCACGGCGACCAGGAACGCCGCCCCGGCCCACCCGGCGGCGCGGCGCCCGGCGTCGATGGCGGCGAACACGGCGATCAGCGCGGGCGCGCACCAGAACGCGTAGGCGTAGCCCTGGACGAAGCAGAGCGCGGCCGCCCCGGCGCAGGCGACGAGCGCCGCCACGGGGTCGCGCGGCAGCCAGGCCAGCCCGAGCGCGGCGACGGCCAGCAGCACGTAGCCGGCCAGGTCGAGCGGCCGGGCGTCCGGCTGGTTGCCGGTGGCCAGGAGGGTCGAGTACACCACGACCACGCCCATGCCGCAGACCAGGGCGAAGGTCTTCATACGGGCACGGTAACGCGTTCCCGTACGGGCGCGCGATGCCGCGGACGCGGTATCGCGGCTACGGCCAGCGCGGCAGCCACGGCGGCCAGGGGGATGGCGGGCAGCACGTACCGGTGGTCGAAGTCCAGCGCGGCGACCGGCGCGACGAGCAGGAACATCGCGAACGTCCAGGGCAGCAGCGCGGCCCGGCGGCGGCCGATCGAGCCCGCCGCCCCGGCCAGCAGCATCACCCCGAACAGCGTCCCGTGCAGGAACCACGGGTACGGGTAGGCGGCCAGGATCGACCCGAACGGCTCCACCGAGCGCATGCCGCGGATGTCCGGGTCGTACTCGGCGCGCACCTTGTCCACCAGCGGGTTGCCCGGCAGGGTCCAGGTGCCGTACGGGAAGCGGGAGGTGGGCGTCATGCGGTCGGGGTGCGGCACGGGCTCCCAGGTGAAGGCGAGCGCGGTGTTGGCGGCCACCTCGCGCAGGTAGTCGAGCGGCTGGGCGGCGATGGCGCGCACGGCGAAGGAGCGGGCCAGGTCGTTGTGCGCGAACCGGCCGCCGGGCAGCCGGTTGAGCGACGCGCCGGGCGCCCACACGTACTCGGAGGCGGCGTCCAGGACGGTGCCGTTGGGGCAGAGCGGGGCCTCCTCGGGCGGCGGCTTGATGATCGAGCAGTCGGCGAACGTCATGGTGCGCGCCCAGAGCGCGACGCCGTCGGAGCCGCTGAGCGCGAAGCGGCCGTTGTGCTGGGCGTACCAGCCGGCGTAGCCGATCAGCGGCAGCGCGCCCGCCAGGGCGAGCGCGACGACGCCCCGCCAGGGGACGCGGCGCAGCAGCAGCCACAGGACGGCCAGGCCGATCAGCGGCGCGGCGGCGGTGCGAGTGACCCCGGCGAGCGCGAGCAGCAGCCCGGCGAGCGCGGCGGCCCGCCAGGTGACCTCCTCGCGCCACATCAGCGCGCACAGTGCGGCCACGACGAGCGCGATGACCTGGAGGTCGGACAGGATGGCGTGCTCCAGCCTGACGAACGCGGGGTCGAACAGCACGGGCACGGCGGCGAGCGTGGCCCCCCAGCCGGGCAGCCCGCGCCGCCGCAGCAGGGCGTAGATCATGACGGCGATGCCGAGGCCGATCGCGTGCTGCACCCCGGCGATCAGCTCGACGCTGCCGAACGGCCGCATCAGCCACAGGAACGCGGAGTAGCCGGCGGGGTGGAAGGCCCCGCGCGGCTGCAGGTGGACCGCCGTGTCCAGGTACGTGAACGAGTCGTACCAGTACACCATCGCGGTGTCGTAGCCGAGCATGACGAGCACCCGCAGGGCGGCGGCGAGCGCGAGGACGACGGCGAACAGGCGGTGCGCGGCCATGCGGCACTCCCCCCGGGCGGGCCGGGCGGATCCCGGCCGGAGGGGAGAAAGTCCAGCGCCGGGCGCATAACCCGGGCGTCACCTGAAGTGGTTACGTCGGCGTTATGCCTTTAAGGTCACACTGTTCTTCATTTATGGATCTTTGGGGGCCAAGGTGCGTGTCTTGATCGCCGAGGACGAGCGGATGCTCGCCGACTCGATCGCGGAGGGACTGCGGAACGAGGCGCTCGCCGTGGACGTGGCCTACGACGGGGAGGCCGCGCTGGAACGCCTGGGCGTCCACGACTACGACGTGCTGATCCTGGACCGCGACCTGCCGGGCAGGCACGGGGACGAGGTGTGCGCGCACGTGGTGGAGCGCGGCTGGCTGGTGCGGGTGCTCATGCTGACCGCCGCGTCTGACCTGCGCTCCAGGGTGGCGGGGCTGTCGCTGGGGGCCGACGACTACCTGCCGAAGCCGTTCGCGTTCGAGGAGCTGCTGGCGCGGGTGCACGCCCTCGGGCGGCGGGCCAGGCGGGCCGACCCGCCGATGCTGGAGCGAGCCGGGGTGCGGCTGGACTGGGCGCACCGGCAGGTGTTCCGCGAGGGCCGGTACGTGCCGCTGGCGCGCAAGGAGTTCGGCGTGCTGGCCGAGCTGCTGCGGGCGCGGGGCGCGGTGGTGTCGGCGGAGGAGCTGCTGGAGAAGGTGTGGGACGAGCACATCGACCCGTTCACCAACACCGTGCGGACCACGATGATGAAGCTGCGCAAGAAGCTCGGCCAGCCGCAGGTCATCGAGACGGTGCCGGGGTCGGGGTATCGCATCCCATGAGCGTCCGACTGCGTTTCGGCCTGGCCTGCGCCGGGGTGTTCCTCGTGGCGGGCGTGCTGGTGCTGGCGGGCGTGCACGTCGTGGTGCAGCAGAGCCTCAGTTACCGCTCCGGGCTCATCACCCCCGACTACGTCCGCGACGCCGGCTGGATCACCCACCGCTACAGCACCGTCTACGAGTTCACCCGCGACCGCGTCATGCACGTGCGCGCCGTGTACGAGCGCGACACGCTCGCCAACGTGCGCACCGTCGGCGCGCTCGTCGTGCTGGGCGGCGCGGCCGTGGCGTTCGCGCTGGGCTGGCGGGCCGCCGGCTGGGCGCTGCGCCCGGTCCGGCACGCCACCGAGACCGCCCGGCGGGTGGCGCAGAGCCACGACCTGACCGAGCGGATCGGCTGGCGGGGGCCGCGCGACGAGGTCAAGGAACTGACCGACATCTTCGACACCATGCTCGACCGGCTGGCCCGCTCGTTCGACGGGCAGCGGCGCTTCGTCGCCAACGCCTCGCACGAGCTGCGCACGCCGCTGACGATCAACCGGACGCTGGTGGACGTGGCGGTGCGGCGGCCGGACGCGACCGAGGACGTCAAACGGCTCGGCGAGTCGCTGCTGCTGGTCAACGCCCGGCACGAGCGGCTCATCGACGGCCTGCTGGCGCTGACCGAGGGCGAGCAGGCGGTGCTGGACCGGCGGCCGTTCGACCTGACGGACGTGGCCGAGCACGTGCTCGACCTGGCCGCCGCCGAGGCGCAGGACCGGGAGGTGACGATCCACCGGCTGCTCGACGCCGCGCCGACCGCCGGCGAGGCGGTGCTGGTGGAGCGGCTGGTGCAGAACCTGGTGGAGAACGCGATCCGCCACAACCACCCCAAGGGCGAGGTGTGGGTGACGACGCGGCAGCGGGCCGAGCAGGTCGAGCTCGTCGTGGCCAACACCGGGCTGCAGGTGCCCCCGTACGAGATCGAGACGATCTTCCAGCCGTTCCGGCGGCTGCACGGCGACCGGTTGCGCTCCGAGCGCGGCAGCGGGCTCGGGCTGTCGATCGTCCGGGTGATCGCCGAGGCGCACGGCGGCACGGTCGTCGCCCGGCCCCGCGAGGAGGGCGGGCTGACGATCACGGTCGAGCTCCCGGCCGCCTAGGGGCTGTGGATCTTGCGGAGCACGTCCTCCGGGATGCCCGCCTGCACGAGGCTCTCCCAGCTCTCGAACCGCTCGGCGATCATCGACTCGACGAGCGGGCGCAGCAGCGCGTGCTCGGCGCCGCCGTGCAGCAGCTCGCTGAGGATGCGGCCGCGCTCGGCGAACGGCAGCGCGCCGCCGTCCAGCGTGACCGCGTGCGCGATCAGGCCGAGCAGCCGGCCGCCGCCGGAGATGTTCGCGGCGGTGACGGCGCCGATCGCGTCCAGGTAGAGGGCGACGCGTTCCTCGGGCCCCGCCGGGCCGCCGGTCAGCAGCTCCTGCACCAGGTGGGTGGCGCTGGCCACGTTCCCCGACGGGCGCAGCACGAGCGGCAGGTCGGCGTCGTCGGCGAGCAGGTCGGCCAGCAGGTCGGTGTCGAGGCTGAGCAGGTAGGGGCGCTCGGCGAAGGCCCGGGTGCGGTGGCGCAGCACGGTGGCCCGCTGCCGCATCCGGTGGTCGAACCACCAGCTCAGCCCCTCGGCCGCGGGCGGCTCGGGGGCGCCGCCCAGCAGCACGTCCCGCTCGCCGCCCTCCGACACGCGCTGCGCGGGCAGCGCCGCGAGCAGCCCGTTCCAGCCGTCCTCGCCGAGCTGGCTGCGCCACAGATGCGCGTACGACGCCCAGCGGGCCAGGTGGTCGCCGTCGCCGAGCAGCTCCGAGACGCGGACCGGCTCCCCCGCGGCGGCCGCGTACAGCAGGGTGAGGTTGGCGGAGTAGGCGGCCAGCCGCCGCGTGACGGGATGGCGTACGGGCTCGAAGGCGGTGAAGGAGCGGCGGCGGCGCTCGTGCAGCGACTCGCGCAGCAGCGCGCCGAGCAGGCTGACCGCGCGGGCGCGCACGTCGGCGGGCAGCGCCGACAGCAGCTCGACGGCGAAGCCGATCGCCGGGCCGCGTTCGGCCAGGCAGGAGAACGAGGTGACGGCGTAGAGCAGGTCGTCGTCGAGGTCCTGGGCGGGGGCGGCGGCCAGCTCGCTGTCGAGCAGGTCGTGCCGCCGCACGAGCTCGCGCACCGCGTGGACGGCCAGCCAGCCGACGAGGAACTCGCCGAACGTGGCGTGCAGGAACTCGTAGCGCGGCACCCGGTCGCCGGGCTCGGTGCGGTGCACGAAGAAGAAGCGGCGGGTGGCGCGGCGGGCCCAGTTGACGGTGCCGCCGGCGTCGCGGCGGGCCTGCCCGCACACGGCGGCCAGGTCGGCGTCCAGCGCCGCCTCCGCCGCGACCGGCCGGCCGCGGGCGAACATCGACAGCGCCACCACGCCGAGCTGCACCAGCTCCCGGTCGACCAGGGCGCGCTGGCGGGCCGGGGGCAGCCCGCCCGCCGCGGCGTCCTTGGCCACCTCGCGCTGGGCGAAGTCGCGGATCAGCGACTCGTACAGGGCGGCGCGGCCGATGCCGGTGCCGTCGGGCCGCACCGGGTCGCCGGTGGCGTCGTGCAGCGCGAGCAGCAGCAGAAGCAGCGGCTGGGTGGCGAGCTCGCCGTGGGCGAGCGCCGCGTCGGCGCTCAGCGGCACCCGGTCGTGGCGGGCCAGCAGCGCCCGGTTGGTCTGGTCCCAGATGTCCAGCCAGCGCCGCACCTGGTCCTCCTCGAACGGCTGGAGCTGCAGCGCCAGCACGCCCTCGGGGAACCTGACCTGGTCGGCGAGCACGGTGCGGCCGGTCACGATCACCGCGACGGGCCTGCCCACCCGGTACTGCCCGGCCTGGAACTCCTGGATCTGCTCCAGGTAGTCGTGGCGGCTGGAGATCAGCTCGTCGAAGCCGTCGAGCATGACGACCGGCAGCGCGCCGCCGCCCGCGTCGACCAGCTCCTCGAAGCGCACCTCCTCGCCGAGCACGTTGCGCAGGCCCTGGTCGATCTGGGAGATGACGGTGGACTCGGCGACGACGTGGCGCAGCTCGACCCTGATCGGCAGGAACTCCGAGCCGGCCAGCCGGGCGGCGAGCACCTCGGCCAGCTTGGACTTGCCCGCGCCGGGCTCGCCGAGCACGACGAGCGGCGCCTGCGTGGCGCCGAGCGAGGTGAGGTGGCCGACCAGGAACGCCTCCGCGTCGGGCAGCCGGCGGCGGTCGTTCCACCAGCTCCGGGCAGCGGGCGTGGCCTCGCGGGTCATCTCCGCGACCCGGCAGCGGGGGCTGATGTAGCCCTCGCCGAGCAGCGGCAGCGTGACGTCCTCGGGCGCGGTGCCGCCCGACATGAGCGGCTGGTCCAGGGCGGTGGCGGCGAGCCGCACCAGGTGGATCATCGGCCGGTCGCCCAGGCGGGGCGGGGCCAGCTCCGCCAGCAACCGCGCCACCCGCGACAGGCCGGCGCCGAGCGGCGGCGTCTCGGTGACCAGGCTCCACATGCCGAACTCGGGGTTGTCGCGGCTGAGCAGCCGGTAGTCCTCGTCGTAGACGCGCAGCGCCTGCGCGGCGGTGCCGTCGGCGAGCAGGATCGGCAGCCGGGTGCGGTCGCCCGCGCGCAGCTTCTCCCACAGGGGCAGCCCGCGCGCGTAGGCGGTGACCGCCTCGGACATCCGCTGGTGGACGCGCTGGACGGCCTGCCGGGTCTCCTCGTACGGGCGGTGCGGCTCGGGCATCGGCAGCGGGGTCAGCAGCAGGCTCTCCACCAGGGCGGCGAACCGTTCGGCGGGACCGGTGCCCGGGTGGGCGGTGTGGTCGAGCGACTCCAGCCCGACCGGCAGCCGCGCCTCGCCCAGCGCCTCGAAGTACGCCGACACGACGATCACCGCGTGGGCCGCGGCCAGCCGCCGGGTGCGCTCGAAGCGGTGGCCGCCTCGGCCGGTCATCCGGCGGACCACGTCCTCGGTGTAACGGACCACGTCGGCGCGCAGGTCGAGCAGGCCCATCGGCAGACGCGCGCCGCCGGCCAGCGCCCAGCCGGTCAGCGACACGGTCGAGGCGAGGTCGACGAGTTTGACGAGGCGGCTCTGGTCGCAGCCGAGAATCTTCAGGGCGTCGGCGTAGCTGAGGATGTCCGTCATGCGCGTCTCCGAAGAGCGTGAGAAATCCCATCATGACGCTTTTTATGGTGATTCTTTGGGTGATTCACCGTGGAGTTCACCGGTCCGTGACGGCCTCGGCGATCTCCGCCAGCGCGGCCGGGTCCTCGATCGTGGACGGCGCCCGGTACGCGCGCCCCGCCACGATGTCGCGCATCGTCCCGCGCAGGATCTTGCCCGAGCGGGTCTTGGGCAGCCGCGGCACCACCACGGCCGTGCGGAACGCCGCCACCGGGCCGATCCTCTCGCGCACCATCGCCGCCAGCTCGCGCTCCACCTCGGCCGGATCGCGCCCGGCGCCCGCCTTGAGCACCACGAACCCCATCGGGAGCTGGCCCTTCAGCTCGTCGGCCACGCCGATCACCGCGCACTCGGCGACGTCCGGGTGCGCCGCGACCACCTCCTCCATCGCGCCGGTGGACAGCCGGTGCCCGGCCACGTTGATCACGTCGTCGACGCGGCCCATCACGTACAGGTAGCCGTCGTCGTCCACGTAGCCGCCGTCGCCCGTCAGGTAGTGGCCGGGGTAGCGGGACAGGTAGGACTCGGCGAAGCGGGCGTCGTCGCGGTAGAGCGTGGGCAGGCAGCCGGGCGGCAGCGGAAGGCGCACGGTGACCGCGCCCTCGGCGCCGGGCGGGCACTCGCGGCCCTCCTGGTCGAGGACGCGCACGTCGTAGCCGGGGACGGGCTTGGTCGGCGAGCCCGGCTTGACGGGCAGCTCCTCGATGCCGACGCAGTTGGCGGCCATCGGCCAGCCGGTCTCGGTCTGCCACCAGTGGTCGATCACCGGGACGCCGAGCAGGCCGGCGGCCCAGTGGTAGGTGTCGGGGTCGAGGCGCTCACCGGCCAGGAAGAGGTAGCGCAGTGCCGACAAGTCCCACTTTTTGGCGCAATTTCCCGATGGGTCCTCTTTCCTGATGGCGCGGATCGCCGTCGGGGCCGTGAACAGCGTCCGCACCCCGTACGTCGAGGCCACCCGCCAGAACGCCCCCGGGTCCGGCGTCCCCACCGGTTTGCCCTCGTACAGCACGGTCGTGCACCCCGCCAGCAGCGGCCCGTACACGATGTAGGAGTGCCCGACCACCCAGCCCACGTCGGAGGCGGCCCAGAAGACCTCCCCCGGCGCGGCCCCGTACACGTGGGACATGCTCCAGTGCAGCGCGACCGCGTGCCCGCCGTTGTCGCGCACCACCCCCTTGGGCACCCCGGTCGTGCCGGAGGTGTAGAGCACGTACAGCGGGTCGGTCGCCGCCACGCTCACGCACTCCGCGGGCTCGGCCTCCCGCACCGCCCGCGCCCAGTCGAGGTCGCGGCCCTCGCTCAGCTCGGCCGGGCCCTGCGGCCGCTGCAGGACCACGCAACGCTCCGGCCGGTGCGCGGCCTGCCGCAGCGCCGCGTCGAGCAGCGGCTTGTACGCGACGGTCCGGGACGGCTCGATGCCGCACGACGCCGACAGCACGACCTTGGGCCGGGCGTGGTCGATCCGCACCGCGAGCTCACCGGCCGCGAACCCGCCGAACACCACCGAGTGCACCGCCCCGATCCTGGCGCAGGCCAGCATCGCGAACACCGCCTCCGGCACCATCGGCATGTAGATCACCACGGTGTCGCCCCGGCCGACACCGAGCCCGCGCAGCATCCCCGCCGTCCTGGACACCTGCTCCAGCAGCTCGGCGTAGGTGTAGCGGCGCACCGTGCCGGTGACCGGGCTGTCGTGGATCAGCGCGTCCTGCCCGCCCCGGCCCGCGGCCACATGACGGTCGACGGCGTTGTGACAGGTGTTGAGCCTGCCCCCGGCGAACCAGCCGCCCTCGGTGGCCGCCCGCTCCGGCGGCACGTCCCAGTCGATCCCGCGCGCAGCCTCGCCCCAGAACGTCTCGGGGTCCTCGATGCTCTGCCGATAGGCAGCCTCATAACCTCGCACTTCCTGATCAGACCAGGCCCCTCCGGGCTGTGCAAGCCCTTCGGGCCCGGGTGTCGGGGAGATCCTTTCCACCCTGCTCACGATGCGGCGGGGGCGGCCTGGCAAGGTGGCCGGGTGGACGATGACCTGATCCTCTCCGTCGTGACGGGCTCGCGGGCGTACGGGCTGCGGACCGGCGCGTCCGACACCGACCGGCGGGGCGTGTTCGTGGCGCCGACGGCGGACTTCTGGCGGCTGGACAAGCCGGTCACGCATCGCGACGGGCCGCTGCCCGAGCAGTTCTCGTGGGAGGTCGAGCGGTTCTGCCGGCTGGCGCTGGACGCGAACCCGACCGTGCTGGAGTGCCTGTGGTCGCCGATCGTCGAGATCGAGACGGCCGAGGGGCGGCGGCTGCGCGAGCTGCGCGGCGCGTTCCTGTCGCGGCGCGCCCACGAGACGTTCACCGGCTACGCCGACGCCCAGTTCCGCCGCCTGGACCCGGCCGCGCCCAAGTGGAAGCAGGCGATGCACATGATCCGGCTGCTGATCAGCGGCCTGCACCTGGTGCGGCACGGCGAGCCGCTGGTCGACGTGGGCGCGCACCGCGACCGGCTGCTCGCCGTCCGGCGCGGCGAGGTGCCCTGGGAGCGGGTGGACGCCTGGCGCGCCGAACTGGCCGCCGACCTCGCCGGCGCGCGGTCCGTGCTGCCGGACCGGCCCGACCGGGCCGCCGTGGAGGCGTTCCTGATCGACGTACGGAGGGACCACCTGTGAAACTGCCCGGCTGGCTGGCGGACGCGCACCACTACCTCGGCTTCGCCCGCACCCAGTGGCGGCTGTACGGGAAGAACGGCGAGCTGAAGCCGCTGCTCTACACGTTCCGCGTGCTGGCCACCGGGCTTCACCTCATGCGCACCGGCGTCCTGGAGCGGAGAGGAGCGGTCACCCCGTGAGGCGGGACAGGAGCGGGGCCGCGTCCTGTTCGGTGATCGTGATGCCGATCCGGTCCCGGAGCGCGTCGGCGAGCTCGCGGGCGGTGGTGGCGCCGAGGTCCCCGACGCGCACCCGGGCGGCGTGACCGTCCGGGGAGAGCACGGTGCGCTGGGCGAGCACGTGCCGGACGAACGGCGATCGCGGGTGGGTGGCGACGTAGTGGTTGGCCATCTCGAAGTCGCTCGGGTACTGCGGCTCGTCCTCGCGGAAGGCGTACAGCTCGGCGGACCCGGCGTGCAGCACCCAGAAGCCGCCGTCGCGGCCGAGCCGCCAGCGCCACTCCCCCAGCGCCGCGTGGGCGCCGTCGGCGAGCGGCAGTGGCTCCACGAGCCCGTCGCCGCCGAAGCCGGCGTCGGCGAGCCAGCGGGAGCCGCCGGCCTCGACGGTGAGGACGGCGTGGGAGCGGGGCAGGTGCGGGCGGCCGAGCCGGATGCGGGCGAGGTGGCGCGTCACGGGGAAGCCGAGCCGTTCGAGCGCGGCGGCGAGCAGCAGGTTGTGCTCGTGGCAGTAGCCGCCGCGCCGTCCCCCGACCAGCTTGTCCTGCACGGACTTGAGGTCGATGGGGACGCCGCGGCCCAGGACGGCGTCCAGGTTCTCGAACGGGATGGCGGTCACGTGCGCGCGGTGCACGGCCCGCAGCGTCCCGGGGGTGGCGTCGCGGGGCCCGTCGTGACCGATCCTGGTGAGGTACGCCTCGAGGTCGAGGTGGTCGATGTCCCAGTTCATGCGTTCAAGGGTGACGGAGCGGGACGGGGTGCCGCATCACGGGTTCGCGGGATCCGGGGACAGGACGAGCCGGACGGCGAACAGCTCGTAGCCGGCCCGTTCGAAGGTCCTGGCCATGGGGACGTTGCCGGCGTCGGTGTCGGCGGCGATCCGGGTGGCGCCGCGCCCGGCGTGCGAGCGGGTGATCTCGGCGAGCAGTTCGGCGGCGTAGCCGCGGCCCCGGTGGGCGGGCAGGACGCCGAGGTAGCCGACGACGGGCCCGGCCTGGTTGGCGGACGGCAGCGCGAACCCGGCCAGCTCGCCGCCGGGCGTGTAGGCGAGCCGCCACCAGGACCGCTCCCCCGGCATGCGCAGGTAGTCGTCGAGGTCCTCGCGGGCGACGGCGGCGGCGTCCTTGACGAGCAGGGCCTGGCGGGTGTGGTGGTCGAGGCTGCCCTCGGCGGCCTGCCGGAACGCCTCGGCGAACGCCTCGTCGTCGGGCTCGGCGCGGAACTCCAGCCGGCCGGTCGGCTCGGGCACCGGCGCGCCGGGCTGCCAGGCGTAGCGGAGGCGTTCGAGCTCGTCGGTCAGCCCGGCCCGGCCGCCGGCCTCCCACCGCCAGGCGACGGCGGCGGTGACGGCGGGCTGGTCGCGCCAGCCGGCGGGGACGAACAGGTGGTAGGCGGGCCTGTCGCCGAACGCCTCGTGGGCGTGCCGCAGCAGGTCGGCGGCGAGCTCCACCCGGTCGGGGACGGACGGGTCGACGTAGAGGCAGTCGAGGGCCAGGGGCCCGGAGTCGGGGAACCCCCACCACACGGCCCGTGCCAGGATCTCGCCGTCGCGCTCGGCCACCCAGATGCGGTCATAGCGGTAGTGCCCGTCCGCGAGGAAGGCGCGCAGCCGGTCGGGGTCGGCCCAGCTCACGGGCTCGTCGACGACGCAGCCGAGCAGGCGGTCGAGTTCGGACTCGGCCGCGGGACGGAACAGCATAGATGATCTCCACAAATATCCGACAGGATGGGGCAATGGCCCCCTACGATGACACTCTGCCACTCCAGCCGCCCATCCATTTACCGCCTGACGGCGAGCTGGCCGCCGCCGTGCCCGGCGCCCCCTCAGATGGCGATCCCGCGCAGGTGCTGCGCGCGTGGGCGCTGACCTGCCGGGACGTGCTCGGCGGCGAGGAGGGGCTGCTGCTGGAGCTGGTCCGCCGGTTCCTGGCGCGCGACCCCGCCGCCGGCGAGCCGCCCGCCGCGCTCGCCCGGCTCGGCCTGGTACGGGACTCCGCGCCGTACGAGCTGACGCCGCTCGGCCTGTGGACCGGCAGGGAGCTGATCGCCGAGGTGACCGGGCAGCGGGTGCCGGTCATGGGGTCGCTGGCCGGCGGGGACGCCGCCGCGCTGCTGCACGGGTTGCGCTCGTACCCGGAGCCGGAACGCGACGAGGAGCTGGCCGGCTGGCTCGCGGGCCGCGACCGGGCGGCCGCGGCGGCGGAGATCGCCGCCGCGGTCGGCGGGGCGAGCCCGCTGGGCCGGGCGGTCGGGATCGAGCTGCTGGCCACCCGGTTCGGCGAGGACGGCCGCCGGGCGCTCGACGGGCTGCTGGCGGAGCCCCGGACGGGCGCGGTGGTCGCCGCCAGGCTGGGCCGCGACCACCGCGGCGACGGCACCGGCGGCGGCGGGGACGGGCGGCCGGGGTCGGGCGAGCTCGCCTGGGCGCTGGTGGACATGGCGGCGGCGCTGCTGGAGTTCGGCGGCGAGGCGGACGAGGTGGTCGAGTCGGTGGCGCTCGGGCTGGACCCGGAGGAGCAGGCGGGCACCGTCGCGCTGCTGGCGCTGGCCGACCATCCGGGCGCGGAGGCGGTGCTGCGGGTGTTCATCGACCACCACCCGGACGCCCGCGTGTCGGCCTCGGCCCGCAAGGCGCTGCGCCGTCTGCGCGGGCTGGCCGCGCGCGGGTAGGGTGACCCGCGATGACGAAACACACGATCTCCGCACCGTCCGGCACGATCCTCGGCGACGCCTACTCGTGCGACTGCGGCGCGCAGTTCGCCGGGCGGATGGCGGCCGAGCTGCACGCCGCCGAGAACCACCTGTGCACGGCCTGCCTCGGCTCGGCCGAGGAGGTGCTGGCGCCGGGCCTGACGCACCGCTGCCCGTCGTGCGCCGGCACGGGCGGCCGGCGCGAGCAGATGACCTGGCAGCTCGCCCACGCCGAGGCCGAGGAGCGCATCACGATGACGATGGTGCGGGGCGTGGTGTCGGGGTTCGACGGGCCGTTCAGCCTGTCGCAGATCGCCGACACGATCCGCGACGGGCTGCGGCTGCCCGCCGGGCGGCTGCCGGTGGGGCCGCGGGTGCGTGACCTGCTGCTGGAGCTGCAGGCGGCCGGCGAGATCACCATGCTGTCGGCGCCGGACGAGCTGATCGAGGGCACCGACGTGGTGCTCTACCGCGACCCGCAGTGGCAGCGGGCGGGCACGCTCGGCCTCTGAACGACCGGTCGCGGGCGCCGCCCGTCACACGCGGCAGAGGATCTCGCCGTGGGTGATCGACAGCCAGGCGTCGTCGGCCGCGGCCCACTCCAGCCAGCCGCCGGACATCCGGCGCAGATCGTCCTCGGTGGCCGCGCCGCTGGCCAGGGCCTGCTCGGCCATGGCGGAGCGCAGGATCCGCTCGGCCCACATGCCGCCCCACCAGGCCCGGTCGGCGGGCGTGGCGAAGCACCAGACGGAGGCGGTGGCGGTGACGTCGGTGAAGCCCGCGGCGCGGGCCCACGACAGCAGGCGCCGCCCGGCGTCGGGCTCGCCGCCGTTGGCGCGGGCCAGCTTCTGGTAGAGGGCCATCCACTCCGCCAGCGCGGGCAGCAGCGGATACCAGGCGAAGGCGGTGTAGTCGCTGTCGCGCGCCGCCACCAGCCCGCCCGGCCTGGTCACCCGGCCCATCTCGCGCAGGGCCAGGACGGGGTCGCCGACGTGCTGGAGCACCTGGTGGGCGTGGACGACGGAGAAGGCGCCGTCGGGGAAGCCGAGCGCGTGGGCGTCGGCCACGCGGAAGTCGGCGTTGGTCACGCCCCTGGCCTCCAGCTCGGCCTCGGCCAGTGCCAGCGCCTCGGGCGTCACCTCCGACACCGTCACCCGCGACACCCGCGCGGCCAGGTCGGCGGCGATGGTGCCGGGCCCGGAGCCCACGTCGAGCAGCGTCATGTCCGGCTCCAGGTGGGGCAGCAGGTAGGCGGCCGAGTTGGCGGCCGTGCGCCAGCGGTGGGAGCGCAGCACCGACTCGTGGTGACCGTGGGTGTAGACGGCGTCCATCGGGACTCCTCATCTCGTGATCGTCCCCGGCAGGCTAACATCTGTCTCGCCATTCAAGAGAAATCATCTCACTATCCGGTCAGGATTAGCGGCCCGACAGCGGGTAGCTGGGAGGCTCCACCGATGAACAAGGAGCTCACCATGGCCAAGACCGTGGCAGACGTGATGACCGCCCACCCCGCCACCATCGAGGGCGACCAGCCGGCCAGCGCCGCCGCCGCCCTCATGCGCGACAACGACACCGGGGCGATCATCGTCAACGACAACGGCCGGATGCGCGGCATCGTGACCGACCGTGACATCACCGTCAGGCTCGTCGCCGACGACAAGGGCCCGCAGACGCCCGTCAAGGAGGCGTGCTCGTCGGACGTCGAGGCGATCGGCCCCGACACCAGCATCGAGCAGGCCGTCCAGCTCATGCGCTCCCACGCGGTGCGCCGCCTGCCCGTCGTCGAGGACGGCCGCGCCGTCGGCATCCTCAGCATCGGCGACCTGGCCGTCGAACGCGACCCGAACTCGGCGCTGGCCGACATCTCGGCCGCGGAGGGCAACCGCTAACGTGGCCCCGTGGTCACAGTCGAGGACGTGCGGCGGCTCGCGGCGACCCTGCCGAGGTCGTCGGAGCACCTGATCAGAGACCGGGTCAAGTTCCGCGTGGGCGCCATCGTCTACCTGGCGTTCTCGCGCGACGAGACCGTGATGGGCTTCGCCTTCCCGAAGGAGGAGCGGGCCGCGCTGGTCGCCGCCGAGCCCGCCAAGTTCCTCCTGCCGCCCGAGTCCGACCTGCGCTTCAACTGGGTCTGCGCGCGCATGGCCACGCTCGACGAGGCCGAGATGCGCGAGCTGGTCGTGGAGGCGTGGCGGATGGTCGTGCCGAAGAAGGTCTACGCCGCCTACATCGCCTGAGACGGTCCCAGACAGTCTGAGACGATGGGCCCATGCACTTCCAGCACGACGACGCCGTCTGGCGCGACTTCCCGGAGCTGGTCCCGGGCACCATCCTGGCCGAGGGCATCACGCCCGGCGCCTCCGTCGACGAGGCGCTGCGCGCCCACCACGCGGCCGCGGCCGAGCGGCTGGCGGCCGGGCCGGAGTCCGGGCTGCCGGAGATCCAGGCATGGCGGCGGGCCTTCTCCCGCATGGGGCTCAAGCCGACGCAGTACCGATGCGCCTCGGAGTCCCTGCTGCGCCGGTTCAAGAAGGAGGGGGCGCTGCCGCGCATCCATCCGCTGATCGACCTGTGCAACGCGGTGTCGGTGGCGTTCGCGATCCCGGTCGCGGTGTTCGACCTGTCCCGCGTGGACGGCTTCCTGGAGGTGCGGCGCGCGACGGGCCAGGAGGAGTACGTCACGCTCGCCGGCGAGCGTGAGCACCCCGAGCCCGGCGAGGTGATCTTCGCCGACGGCGGCGGCCACGCGCACGCCCGCCGCTGGACCAACCGGCAGAGCGGACTGTCGGCCGTCCGCGACACGACCGCCTCCGTGCTGATCGTCGCCGAGGCCCTGCACCCCACGGCCGCCGAGGACGTGCGCAAGCTCACCGAGGTGCTGAGCGGCGAGCTGAGCGCCGCGTGGGGCGTCACGCCCGCCGCCGCGGTGCTCGGCCCGTCGTCGCCGCGCCTGGAGTTCTGAGCCCAGCTCGACGCCCTGCTCGACGTCCTGTTCGACGCCCTATTCGACGCAGTCGTGCAGGTGCCGGACCGTCCGGGTGATGCGGTAGTGCTTGTCGATGGTGACGACCGCGTTGCCCGGGCCCCAGTCGATGTTCTCGCACGTGTCGGCCGAGCTGACCGGGCCGAAGTCCCAGGCGTCATGGACGAGCTTGTTGCCCGACACCTTCCACTTCGGCCCGGAGCGCCACTGCAGGAACAGCGTGTAGTTGCCGCCGGCCAGCAGGTTGTCGGTCACCGTCACCGCGCTCAGGTTCTTGTCGACCAGGTTGACCGGGTCGGAGTGCTGGGGCGCCTCGCGCTGGTCGATCGTGTTGTGGTCGAAGACCAGGCCGCTGCAGACGATGCCGCCGGGGCAGTACGCCTGGATGCCGTCGGAGTGGCTCGTCGGCGGGCCGCACAGGTTCACGTACGAGTCCCTGATCGTGACGTTCCTGCCCGACATGCGGAAGCCGTCGTCGAAGCCGCGCACCTCGATGCGGGTGGCGGTGAAGTTCTTCTCGCCGACCGCCGGGTAGATGCGGCAGCCCTTCTCCGGGCCGACCGTGGAGTCGGTGATGGTGAACGAGCCGCCCGTCTTCCAGTTGGTGATCATTCCGTCGATCCGGCTGTTCCTGATGACGACGCCGGACGCCTCCACGGTCAGGTCGCCGGTGATGTGCACGCCGTCGAGGACCTGGCCGGGCTTGGCGGCGGTGAAGTCGCCCTTGATCGTGGACAGCCGCAGGGAGTCGGGCACGCCGGTGCAGGCGGGAGTCGGGTGCGCGGGCAGCTCACAGCCGGGCCTGCCGGGCGTCGACGGCTCGGGGCCGGTGGGCTGCGGGCTCGTCGGTTGGGGGCTCGTGGGCTGGGGCTTGGTGGGCTCGGGCTTGGTGGGCTCCGGGGTGCTGGTCGGGGTGCGGGTGGGGCTCACCGTGGCCGTGGGGGTGACCGTGGTGGTGACCGTTGGGGTCGGGGTGGGGGTCTGGGTGCGGGTCCTGGTGGGGGACGGGCTCGGGGACGGGGTGCCGGTCCCTGGGCGGAAGACCACGTCGACGAGGTAGTTGTGGCCGGCGCTGGTCCTGCGGGGGAACGCGCTCGCGCCGTACGCGAACGCGCCGTTCCAGCGGGAGGCGCTGAGCGAGTCGGTCCCCGGCAGGTAGCGGCGGAAGTAGTGCCGGGCGACCGCGTAACGGCCGTCGGGCGCGTGGTAGGAGACCACGTATGAGCGGCCGGCCCGCAGCGTGACGGGCTCCGGCAGGCGCGCCTCCTGCCAGCCGGAGGCCGTCTCCGTGCCGAACGCGACCCGTGCCAGCCGGTTGCCGGCGCCGTCCCACAGGCTGGCGGAGTGACCTGCGGCGGCACGGCGGTGCTTGTAGAAGCGGACCGCGACCACGGACCCGGTGCGGGACGCGGTGAAGCGCATGCCCAGCTCGACGGGCCTGCGGTCACGCCCCAGCTTGGCCGGGACGACGCTGGTCGGCGACCAGAAGCTCTCCTCCTGCGCCGCCGCCCGGGGCGTCACGGGGAACACGGCCGCCTGCCGCTCCGCGGGGAGCGCGGGGGCCGGGCCGGCGAGCGCCGCGAGCGCGACGAGCGCGGCGGCGGCCGCCGTCAGGGTGCGGTGCGGTGAACCGTTCACGAGGAGGCCTCCAGAATGAATCCCCGATCAGCGAACCGGCCCCATGCTGCCAGCATCACGCGCCACTCCGGGCACTTTTCCGCATATTTCAGTTATCCAACCGAGATACGCCAGAAATAGGTCCGTAGCCCGGCGTTGATTGCAGCCGGCCCCAAATTCAAGAATGTCGTTGCCTGCCGGGCGCGTATTGATCAGTATCGGGATCATGACACGCGACTGGGTGAGCTGGCACGACGACTACGACCGGCCGGGATCGAGCCTGGGCCGGCGCCTGGCCGTGGTCCAGGGCGCCGTCCGCGCCGCCCTCGACGCGGGCGCGGAGCGGGTGGTGAGCCTCTGCGCGGGCCAGGGCCGCGACCTCCTGCCGGTGCTGGCCGCGCACCCCCGGCGCGGCCGGGTGCGCGCCCGGCTGGTCGAGCTCGACGAGCGCAACGCGCGGCTGGCCGAAGAGCGGGCGCCGGCCGGGGTGGAGGTGGTGCGCGGCGACGCGGCCCTGACCGACGCCTACGCGGGCGCCGTACCGGCCGACCTGGTGCTGGTCTGCGGCCTGTTCGGCAACCTCAGCGACGCCGACGTCCGCCGTACGGTCTCCGCGCTGCCCCAGCTGTGCGCGCCGGGGGCGACGGTGGTGTGGACCCGGCACACCCGCGAGCCCGACCTGGTTCCGTCGATCTGCGCGTGGTTCGAGGAGACGGGGTTCGAGGAGACGGGGTTCGACCGGGTCTCACTGGAGACGGCGGAGTTCGGCGTCGGCGTGCACCGCTACGCCGGTCCGCCCACGCCGCTGCGGCGGGGCGAGCGGATGTTCACCTTCCTCCCGGGCGGCTCGCGTGCTCAGGAGAGCTCTCGGTAGAGGTCCTTGGTCAGGCCGGTGATGCGGCGGACCGAGCTGCTCCAGGTCGCGCCCGCCGGGTGCGCCGTGAGCACGGCCATGACGTAACGCTCGCCCTTGCCCACCAGGCCGGTGGTGTGGAGCACGGGACGGCCGAGGTCGGGTATGCCCGAGCCGCGCGAGCGCAGCGCGACCGTGGAGATGGACGCCCCCTGGGCCCGCGCGTCGCAGCGGACCGGCGGCACGGTGCCGAACCCGGACCAGCCCTGCTTGACCGCGAACGGCCGGGGCACCGCGCTGGGGATGCCGAAGGTCTGGTCGAAGCCGTCGCTGCCGCACGGGGTGGCCTCGCGCAGGTGGCCGAGCACGGTGTCACGGACGCGCGGCTCGGCGGTGTCGAGCAGGTAGCGGTAGGTGCGCACGATGTCGTGGACGCTCAGCGACACGTACCCCCAGAAGCCGGGGTGGGTGGCGGGCGGCGGCGTGGTGTCGGACAGCCGCAGCTTGCGGGCCATCCGGGTGACGATGGCGCCCTTGCCGCCCCGGTCCCACAGCGTGGAGGCGGCGTCGTCGTCGCTCTCCCGCAGCATGATCTTGAGCAGCCGGGCGTCGGCGGCGGAGACCTGCCGGTTCCGTTCCAAAAAGTCGATCGCCATCAGGATCTTGATCACCGAGGCGGAGCGGAACTTGCGGTGCGCGTGACGGGTGGCGACCGGCTTGCCCTTCGTCCGGTCGAAGACGAGCCAGGAGGCCGTGGTGCCCGCCGGGACCTTGGGCGGCCGGGCCGTACGGGCCGTGCTCGCGGATGCGGACGGGGTGGCCGCGGGGGCGCTCAGCGTCTCGGGGGCGGCGGTGGCCGACGCGGGGCCGGCCGAAGGCCCGGCGACGCATCCCGCTGCGAGTGGTACGGCTGCCGCCACGGCGGCCCACGGCTTCATACGCATCCGACATACCTATCAGAGTCTTGACGACTCCACAGAAACGGAGTTAAACAAAGGGGAATCCAACTCGAAACGGCGGTGAACCCACATCATGTACGCCGAGGAGCGGCAGCAGGAGATCCTCCGCAGGGCGCGCGCGGCGGGCCGCGTCGACGTGGTGTCCCTGGCCGGCGAGCTCGACGTGACGACCGAGACCATCCGCCGCGACCTGACCGCGCTGGAGCGGGCGGGCGTGCTGCGCCGGGTGCACGGCGGCGCGATCCCGGTGGAGCGGCTCGGGTTCGAGCCCGCGCTGGCGGCCCGCGACGAGGTGATGACGGCCGAGAAGGAGCGCATCGCCAAGGCCGCGCTCGCCGAGCTGCCCGAGGACGGGTCAGTGATCATCGACGCGGGCACCACCACGGGCCGCCTGGTGGGGGTGCTGCCCGCCGACCGCGAGCTCACCGTGGTGGTCAACTCGCCGCCGCTGGCCACGGCGCTGGCCGCCCGCGCCAACCTGAACGTCATCATGCTCGGCGGCCGGGTGCGCGGGCGCACGCTGGCGACGGTGGACGACTGGGCGCTGCGGCCGCTGTCGCAGCTCCACGTGGACGTCGCGTTCATGGCCACGAACGGCTGCTCGGCGGCGCGCGGGCTGACCACGCCGGACCCGGCGGAGGCGGCGATCAAGCGGGCGATGGTCGGCGCAGCGCAGCGCAGCGTGCTGCTGGCCGACCACACCAAGTTCACCAACACGTACCTGGCGTCGTTCGCCACGCTGGCCGAGATCGACGTGGTGATCACCGACACGGGCCTCGACCCGGCGCTGGCCGCCGAGCTGTCGGCCGCCGGGCCCGAGGTCGTCCGGGCCTGAGGGGGCGGCGGTGATCCTCACCCTGACGCTGAACCCGAGCCTGGACCGCACGATCGAGATCGGGGCCCTGGCCAGGGGCGCGGTCATCCGGGCGGCGGCGGCGCGGCTCGACCCCGGCGGCAAGGGGGTGAACGTGTCGCGGGCGCTGCTGGCCAACGCCGTGGCGTCGCGGGCGGTGGTGCCGTTCGGGGGCGACGAGGGGCGGCAGCTCGTGCGCCTGCTCGGCCAGGAGGGGCTGGACATGGTGACGGTGCCGGTGGCCGGGCGGACCCGGTCCAACGTCACGCTCGCCGAGCCCGACGGCACCGTCACCAAGGTGAACGAGCCGGGCACCGCGCTGTCGCCGGCCGAGCTCGACACCGTCGCCGACGCCGTGCTGGCCGCCGCGCACGAGGCGGACTGGGTGGTCGCCTCCGGCAGCCTGCCGCCGCGGGTGCCCGACGACGTCTACGCGCGGCTGTGCCGCCGCTTCGCCGGGGCCGGGATCCACGTGGCGGTCGACACCAGCGGCGCCGCGCTGGCCCGCGCGCTCGGCGCCGCCCCGGCGCTGGTCAAGCCGAACCTGGAGGAGCTGGCCGCCGCCACCGGCCGGGCGCTGCGCTGCCTGGGCGACGTGGTGGAGGCGGCGGGCGAGCTGCGCGCCGCCGGGGCCCGTACCGTCCTGGCCAGCCTGGGCGCCGACGGCGCGGTCCTCGTCGAGGACGGCGGGATCTGGTACGGCGAGGCCGCGGTCGCCGGGCCGCGCAGCGCGGTCGGCGCGGGCGACGCGATGCTGGCGGGCTTCCTGGCCGCCGGGGCGCGCGGCGAGCGC
>NZ_JBEZZG010000032.1:0-112859 GCF_040639085.1 Nonomuraea sp. NPDC023979 | reverse complement strand
GTGGTGGTGAAGTCGGCAAACTCCACTACGCCCGGAGGTCTTCTATGTGATCAATCACCCGCGACCGCGTGTCACCAAGATCTTGGCCAAGTACACCTAGAGCTTCAGTTCCACCAGGCGATGGTGGAGATCTACCACACGGCGAAGCGAGACATCGGATACAACGCGACCCGCTTCATCCAGATGGTTTCTGACCGCGGCGGCCTCGTAACCGCCAAGCTGCTCCTGTGGAGTGATCAGGTGTCTGACGGGTTCGAGACCCTCCGCAGCCATGGCCGCCTGGATCTATCGGTAGAGGCGCACGTGCTGAAGGAGGAGTTCGCGGGGCTCTTCACCGACGAGGAACGGCAACGAGCGCGGGAACGACTCGATCTTCTGCGCTGACCGGAGAGGGCACAACCGGGGCACACCGCATCGATAGAGCTCGGCAAGTACCGTCAAGCGATGGCAGCATTCCCGCGGCTCTCGTCTTGATTTCTGCTCTTCTGGCAGGTCGCGGGCACGCCGAATTAGAACCCGGCCTACAGGCCGGCTCGTCTCCCGCCGTCCGGTGTCGCGGGCGGGGTGCGGGAGACTGGACGGGTGAGCACCGAGAACGACTCCCGCCCCGCGACTCCCGTGACCAGCACCTCCATCGTGGTGCTCACCCTGGCGCGGCGGATCGAGACCGAGCTCAACGCCGCCCTCGCGCCGCTCGACCTCACCGTCAGCAGGCTCGGGCTGCTCGGCCACATCTCCGCCATGCCCGGGGTGTCGTTCAGCGACCTGGCCCGGATGTCCGGCATCACCGTCCAGAGCGTCCACGGGGCGGTCAAGGCGCTGGCCGGGGCCGGGCTGGTGCGCGACACGACGGCCCGCGCCGGGTCCGCCTCCGCCATCGAGCTCACCGCCGACGGCGCCCGCCTGCTGCGGGCGGCGCGGGCGGCGGTGCAGGAGGTCGACGAGCGGATGTTCGGGCCCGCGGCCGACCCGATCCAGCGGCAGGTGGGCGACGCCGTACGCGCCGCGTTCTCCGGCCTGGCCTGACCTCCGGCGCCTCCGCCGGCAGCACGGTCCCTTCCGCCACTCCGGCCCCTCCTTCAGGGCCTCCCCTCCATCACTCCGGGCCCTCCTTCAGGACCTCTCCTCCATCACTCCGGGCCCTCCTTCAGGACCTCTCCTCCATCACTCCGGGCCCTCCTTCAGGGACCCTGAAGGTTGTCTGCTAAGTTTCAGGCAACCTGAAGGTCCCTGAGGAGAACTCATGGAAGATTTCCTGCTGTCCGTGCACGTGCTGGCCGCCATCGTGTTCATCGGCGGCTCGGCGGTCGCCACCAGCCTGTTCCCCCGCTACGTGCCGGTCGCCGTGCCCGTGGCGGTGGGCGCGGGCTCGCCGGCGCCGCCGCCGGAGGATCGCAGCCGTGCCGTGGCCGTCGCGCTGCACCGCATCACCCGCGGCTACAGCCTCCTGGGCCTCGTGGTGCCCGCCGCCGGGCTGGTGCTCGCCTTCGCCCAGGGGCGCAGCGGCGAGATCTGGATCACGCTCTCGATGATCCTCACCGCCGCCGCGGGCATCCTGCTGGCCCTGCAGATCTACCCTCGCCAGCGCGACGCCCTCGCCACTCCCGGTGACCGCGACCGGCTGCGCCCGCTGTCCATGCTCGCCGGCGTCTACAACCTCCTGTGGGCCGCCGTCGTCGTCATGATGATCGTGCGCCCCGGCGCAGGCGGAGGTGCGTGACCGTGCTGCTCGCGCTCCGGATCGCCGCCGCCGTCGAGGCCGCCAGCCTGGTGGTCCTCCTCACCAACGTCTTCACCGTGCACCACGACGCGATCACGTCGCTCGGCGGCCCGCTGCACGGCTCGGCCTACCTCACCGTCCTGGTGACCACCATCCTGTCGCCCGCCGTGGCCTCGACCGCCACCCGCTGGCGCGCCGCGGTCCCCGGCATCGGCGGCCTGCTCGTGCTCCGGCACATCCGGCGCACCGACCCCCAAGGAGGCTGACGTGCTCGACACGTACGGGAACCTGACCTTCCCCTGGACCGGGCTGACGCTGAACGCCGTCCGCTTCGCCCGCGACCTGGTGGCGCGCCCGATCTTCAACCACTGCATGCGCGCCTACCTCTACGGGCGCTTCCTCGGCGAGCAGCAGGGGCTGCGGCCCGGCCAGGACTACGACGACGAGCTGCTGCTGCTCGGCTGCGTGCTGCACGACGCCGGGCTGAGCGAGCGCGGCGACGGCGACCAGCGCTTCGACCTCGACGGCGCCGACCTGGCCGCCGGGTTCCTCGCCGAGCAGGGCGTCGCGCCGGAGCGGGTCGAGGTCGTCTGGGACGCGATCGCCCTGCACCTGCACCCGCAGCTCGCCGCGCGCAAGCGGCCGGAGATCGCGCTGGTCTCTGCCGGGTCCGGGTACGATCTCGGGCCCGACGGGCCGGCCCTGCCGCCGGGCTACGCCGACCGGATCCACGCCGTGCTGCCCCGGCTGCACGCCGCCGCCGTGCTCCACGACGCGATCGTGGGCCAGGCGGCCGCCAAGCCGCAGAAGGCGCCGCCGTACACCATGCCCGGCGAGCTCGTCCGCCAGGCGACCGGGCAGCGCTGGCCCACCTGGCGGGAGCTGATGGAGGCCGGCGGCTGGGGCGACTACGACGGCTACGAGGGCTGAGCTCACGGCGGGCCCAGGACCTCCGGGGTGAGCAGGGCGCGGGCGGCGGCGGCGAAGTACGGCTCCGGGGCCGTGTCGGCCAGGCCGAGCACGACGCCCTGGCTCAGACCCGTCAGCAGCCCCCTCAGCGCCGTCTTCAGACGCCGCGCCTGCCGCTCGGTGATCCGGGCGCCGTCGTGCGTCCTGCCGGCCAGCAGCGCCACCAGGCGCTCCTCCTGGAGGCGTACGGCCTCGGCGAGCTTGGGGCGCAGGGTGGGCTCGCGCAGCCCGAGATCCTGGAGGCTGAGCTCGAACGAGAGCCGCTGCCGCGCCTCGGGGTCGTCGCACAGGCGGCGGTGGTGGCGGGCGAAGGCGTCGACCGTCCCGGCGAGATCCAGGTCGGGCGGGAAGGCGCGGGCCAGGTCCTCGTACTCGGGGTCGAGGTAGTCGGTGGCCAGCGCGACCAGCAGGCCGTTCTTGCTGCCGAACAGCGAGTAGACGGCCCCGGTGGTGAGCCCGGCCTGCTCGGCGATCTCCTCCAGCTTGGCGCGGTGGCCGTCCCTGGCGACGATCCGGCGCGCGGCGTCGAGCAGGGCGCGCCGGTTGCGCTCCTTCGTCTCCGCCCTTGTCATTCTCATAATCCAATTATTACAGTAATCTCGTTAGGAGTCGACAATCAGGGGGAACGGACCTATGGACATCAGGGCGGCCATCGCGGCCGAACGCCGGGAGCTGGCGGACATGCTGGACGGCCTCTCGCCCGGACAGTGGGACGAGCCCACGCTGTGCGCCGGATGGCGGGTGCGCGAGGTCGCGGCCCACATGTCGCTCGGCTTCCGCTACCCGCTGTCCAGGATGGCGCTGGAGCTCGTCAAGGCCGGAGGCAACCTGAACCGGATGACCGACCGGTGCGCCCGCAAGGACGCCGCCGCCCTGTCCACCGCACAGCTCGCGGCGGCGCTCAGGGACAACGCGCACCACCCGTGGAAGCCGCCCGTCGGCGGCGTGGCCGCGGCGCTCGGGCACGACGTGGTCCACGGCCTCGACATCACCGTCGCCCTCGGCCTGGAACGCGCCGTCCCCGAGGAGCGCCTGCGCGTGCTCCTCGGCCAGGTCACCCCCAGGACCACCAGGTTCTTCGGCGCTGACCTGGCCGGCGTCGAGCTGCGCGCCACCGACCTCGACTGGTCCTTCGGCGCCGGCACCCCGCTCAGCGGCGCCGCCCAGGACCTCCTGCTGCTCGCCTACGGCCGCAGGCTCCCGCCGGGCCACCTCCAGGGCCAGGCCCGCGACCGCTACACCGCCGTGTGAACGCTCCGCCGCCCGGGTGAGGGGCGATCCGCCCGCAGGCTGACGACCGTCCGTGCCCGCGCTGCCTATCGTTCGCGGCATGCTCAACGACCAAGTGACCTTCAGGCGCGTCTCGGCGGGCCTGCTGCTGATCGTCGCGCCGCTGCTCCAGGCCGTGGCCGTCGTCGTCGACCCCGGCACGTGGGGCGACGACCGCGAGGCGGTCAGCTTCGGCGACAACCCGGCCCTCGCCCAGACCCAGTCCGTGCTCTACCACTGGAGCTGGATGCTCATGGCCGTGGCCGCGTTCGGGCTGGTCCACCTCACCCGGCGCAAGGCCGTCACGCTCGGCCACGTCGCGGGCGCGAGCACGGTGATCGGCTACCTGTCGCTGTCCGGGCTGCTGCTCAGCGACCCGGTGGAATGGTGGCTGGGCCAGCGCCACCCGCCGGAGGAGGCGCAGCGCATCCTCGACGAGATGCTCGGCCTGCCGGGCGTCACGTTCGGCTTCCAGCTGCCGTGGATGTTCCTCGGCTTCCTCGGGCTGCCCGTGCTCGTCGCCGCGGTCTGGCGGGCGGGGTTCGTCGGCTGGTGGGCGCCGGCGCTGGTCGCCGCCGGCTACGTGGGCTCCTTCACGGTCTCGTACGGGGCCCTCACCGTGATCTTCTGGACCGTGCCGGTCGTCGCACTCGGCTGGATCGGCGTGCGCATGCTGCGCATGGGCGACGAGGCGTGGGCCGCCTACTACCCGGCCCGCGCGTGAATGACGTGATTCAGCTCTTGACCGTGAGCGATGACGGCGCCGGCGGCAGGATGTGCACCCGCGCCGAGCCGATGTCGAAGTAGAGGCCCACCAGCTTCAGCCGCCCCGCCCTGACCTGCTCGTCCACCTTGCGGTAGGTGCGCAGGTTCTCCAGCTGCTGCTGGACGTTCACCCGGCACAGCACGTCCAGCGCGCCGCCGTCGAGCCGGTCGCCCTCCGTCTCGATGAACCTGGCCAGACTGTGGTTGCCGTGCCGCAGCCAGCGCCGCATCCCCGGCAGGCTGCCCGCCTTCACCCCGCCGCTCAGCAGCCCGGCCATCGCCCCGCAGCCCGAATGCCCGCACACGGTGATGGTGTGCACGCCCAGCACCTGCGTCGCGTACTCGATCGCCGCGCTCACCGAGTCGTCGTTCGGCTCGGCGCCCCGGCGCGGCACCAGGTTGCCGATGTTGCGCACGGTGAACAGGTCGCCGGGGCCGCTCGACGTGATCAGGCTCGGCATGATCCGCGAGTCGGCGCACGTGATGAACAGGTGCGTCGGCTGCTGCTGCTTGCCGGCCAGCTCGGTGAGGATCGGCCGCACCAGCGGCGCCGTACGCCGGTGATACTCCCGCGCCCCCACCGTGAGCTGGCAGTCGGCCGGGTGCAGCGGCAGCATCCGGTGCGGCTTGCGGCGGCCCCGGTGCGACCACGGCAGCCACGACCGGTCCGGCGGGCGCGCCGGCGTCTTGGCCGGGTACATGCGGGCGCCGCTGGCCGCCAGGGTGTACCACTCGTCGTGCAGCTCGTCGATGTCGACGGTGCCGCCCGACCTCTCGTGGTCCAGCCGCCAGGAGTGGATCGCCTCGAACGCCGCGTTGTCCATGAAGTCGATGTTGAGGTCGAGGTCCACCGACGCCCCCGCGGGGATGGCGCGCAGCTCCTGGGTGAGCCTCGGCACCCCGAGGAACGTCAGCGAGCCCGAGATCGTCGCGTGGTGCCGCCCGCCGGCCTCCTGCCGCGTTCTGACCGTCACCCACGTCAGCCGCCGCAGCGCCAGCAGCGCCGCCAGCGCCAGCCCGAACAGCACCCCCTCGGCCAGCCCCAGCACCACCACACCGGCCATCGTCACCATGTAGACCGGGACCTCGCCGTGGCCGTGCACCTTGCGCACGTGCCCCAGGTTGACCATCTGCACGCCGATGAACACCAGCAGCGCCGCCAGCGCCTCCATCGGGATCAGCTGGATCGCCCAGCCGAAGCCCAGCGCGAACAGCAGCACCCACACGCCGTGCAGGATCGTCGACATCCGGCTGCGCGCGCCCGCCTTCACGTTCGTGGTGCTGCGCACGATCACGCCCGCGAGCGGCAGGCCGCCCAGCGCGCCCGCCACCATGTTGGCCACGCCCTGACCGGTCAGCTCCTGGTCCAGGTCGCCGCGCGGGCCCTTGTGCATGCTGTCGACCGCCACCGAGCACAGCAGCGACTCCACCCCGGCCAGCAGCGCCAGAAGCAGCACGGCCGCCACGATCACGTGCCAGTCGCCCTGCGGCAGCACCGGGAACGACCACTCGGTGAACGTGCCGGACAGGTCGATGCGCGTGACGTCCCAGCCGAACGCCCACGCGCTCAGCGAGGCGATCACCAGCGCGGCCAGCGGCGCCGGCACCGCCTTGACCGGCTTCGGCAGCCTGCTCCACACCGCCAGCACGGTGATCATGAGCAGGCCGACCGCGATCTTGTGGCCGTGCAGCTCCGCGAGCTGGCCGGGCAGCTCCACCAGGTTCGCCATCGCCGAATACTGGGGGCTGCCGCCCAGCACGACGTGGAGCTGCGCGAGCGCGATGACCACGCCGACGCCCGCGAGCATGCCGTGGATCACCGCGGGCGACACCGCCAGCGCCGCCCGCGCCGCCCGGAACACCCCCAGCACGAGCTGCACCGCCCCCGCCAGCAAGGTGATCATGCAGGTGGCCCGCCAGCCGTAGGTGTGGACCAGGTCCGCCACCACCAGCGACAGGCCCGCCGCCGGGCCGCTCACCTGCACGGCCGAGCCGCCGAGCGCCCCGGCCACGATCCCCCCGACCACGGCCGCGATCAGCCCGGCGGCGAACGGGGCGCCCGAGGCCATCGCGATCCCCAGCGAAAGGGGCACGGCGACCAGGAACACCACGAGCGAGGCAGGCACGTCGTATCGGAGCGTGGCCATGACGCTACTCTTCGTGACGCGGAACATGCGAAAACCCTAATGCCGCTGGGGCCGCGCGTGAGACGTGCACCCCGGGTTTTACCGAAGGGCCACGAACCCTCGGCCTTCGAGCCCGGGAGGAACCGCTCCCTGACGGGACAGTCCGCCGCTCCCCGACGGACGGTCCTGCCGTTCCTGGCGGACGGTTCGGCCGTCCCCGACGTACGGTCCGGCCGTCCCTGGCGGGACAGTCCGGCCGGACGCGCGAGATCCCCGCCCTGGGAACCAGGACGGGGATCTCGGCCGCCGGACGTCAGCGGTAGTAGTCGGGGAACTCCTGCTCGGGAGTCGGCCGCGGGCGCGGGGCGGGCCTGCCGCCCGGCTCGGGCGCGCCGTAGCCCGGCCACCCGGCGGCCGGCGCCGGCGGCTCCGGCCACGCGGCCTGACCCGGCTGGGTCATCGCGGGGCTGGTGAAGTCGCCCGTCTCGTACGCGTAGGACTGCCCGGGGACCTGCGCCGGGGGCGGCGCAGACAGCACGTCGTCGTAGGCCGACACCGCGCGGGCGGGCGCCGTCGGGGTGCCGGTGACGGGCGACGGGCCGGTCAGCGCGTCGGAGTCGTCGGCCACCGCCCACCCGGCGCGCACCTCGTAGGAGGCGGGGTAGGCCGGCTGCTGCGGCTCGAAGGCCGGCCAGGAGCCGCTCGGGGTGGAGGCGGGACCCGGGTCGTCGAGGATGTCGGGAGAGGCCGCCCAAGAGCCGGACGTGGTGCCCGGGGAGGAGATGCCGGAGGAGGCGCCGGGAGGGGCGGGCCACGGGGAGTCGAGCGGGCCGGTGGAGCCCTGGGCGGAGCCGCCGTTGTAGGCCGGGAACGGGTCGCTGGTCGGGGCGCCGTGGATGGGGGAGGCGGGCACGGCGGTGAAGGCGCCCGTGGAGGCGGCGCTCGTGGCGGGGAACGAACCGCTTGACGGCGAGGCCGCGGCCGGGAAGGAACCGCTCGACGGGGAGCCCGCCGCGGGGAAGGAGCCGCTGCCCGGGTAGGAGCCGGTCGGCTCGGGGCGGGCGGGCGGCACCGGCTGGGCGCCGGCGCCGAGGATGGACAGCACGTCGGCCGTCGGCGCCGCGAACGTCATCGTGCGCTGGTCGGCCAGGTCGGCGCTGGAGCGGGCGGGCCGCTGCACCGGCTCGACCAGGTCGGCCAGGCCCGAAGCGGCGGCGGCCGGAGCCGGGGCCTTGGCGGGCCGCTGCGGCAGCGGCGCCTGCACGGTGGCGGCGTTGGGGTCGGCGGCGACGGGCTCGCGCTTGGCCCGGCGCGAGGGACGCTCCGGGCGCCCGGCGGGCCGCTCGGCGGCGGGCCGGTCAGCGGGCCGGTCAGTAGGACGGTCGGCGGCAGCGGGACGCTCGGCAGGACGGTCGGCGGCGGGACGCTCGCGCTCGACCGGCCGGGAGGCGCCCTTGCGCGCCGCGACCGTGCCGCCCGCGCCGAAGCCGCCCTCCTCCGCGTCGCTGCGGATGTTGGCCCAGAACTCCTCGTCCTCGTCGTCGGAGTGCGGGTTGCCCCACTCGTCGACGCCACGCTTGCCACGCTGACCCGTACGCACCGGTTTGGGCTTCGGCTCGTCGATCGGGCTGAAATCCGGGCTGAACTTGCTCATCCGCGGCTCGTGCGCGGCGAACTCGTCCGTCGACCGCGCGTGCGTCTTCTCCTCCTTCTCGGCCATCTCCTTCAGCCGTTCGGGAGGGAGAGAGCTCTCCCGCCGGTTCATGGAACGCATGCCCAGTGCCACGACGACGAGCACGAGGAGCACGACAGCGACCAAGCTCACGATAACCGCGGTCATTGCACCACCCTCAAAGCCATGGCCTCCCTGTGGCACCGGTGAGATCGCGCGGCCATCGACGCGATCTGCCCCCTTTGATCACCAGCGCCTAACAATTGGATCTGATTCTGGCGGACTACGACGAGCGTTGTCACACCCTAAGTGAAGAATTGGTAACCAGTACTACCGACTGCTTCCGGGCTGTCACTCAATGTCGACCGCCGTGAGCCGTCCGCGGGCAATGGTCTTGTCCGCGATCTCCTTCAAGATCGTGGAAAGCGGAGCGTCCTTCTCGGACTCCACCTTCCCGCTCAGTGTGTAGACACTGAAACGGTAGCTGCCCTTGTCGTCGCACGGGGGCTGATAGCCCGTCTTCCCTCCGGTGACCACCGCCTGACCCGAGCCCTCCGGCGGGCTCTCCGAGGCCCCCGGCCCCAGCTCGGTCGTGGTCGCCGGGATGTTGTAGATCACCCAGTGCACGGCAGGCTCGGCCTGGGTGTGGGAGTCCACCACGATCGCGATCGACTTCGCGTCGGGCAGCGGACGGCTCGACCAGCGCAACGCCGGGCTCCCCGCGGTGCCCTTGCAGGAGTGCTGGCGAGGCAGCGGCTTGCCCTCGCGAAGATCCGGCCCGGAGACGTTGATCCGCGCGATGTCGCTGGCTTCGGACCTTCCGAAGACGGTGGCGCACCCGGACAAAGCGAACGCGCTCGCCACCGCTGTCACCATGACGGCGATGCGTCGCACGCGTCCAGCCCTGTTACGCAGCCCCATGCCGGATGATGCTACGCGCGTCTCGGCGGTGCGCCGACCGTTTCGCCAGGGTCGGTGGCCGGTGGAGGGCCCGAAATCCGCCACAATCGAGGGATGGAGCGGGACACCAGCATCACCTTCGCCGTCCTCGGCCCGCTCGAGGTCCGGCGAGACGGCGAGCTCGTCGACATCGCGGGACGGCGCCTGCGCACCCTCCTTGGCCTGCTCGTTCTCGACGCCGGCCGGACCGTTCCAGTCGAACGCCTCGTCGCCGGGATCTGGGACGACCGCGAACCCGCCGCCGTCGCCAACGCCCTCCAGGCGCTCGTCTCCAGGCTCCGCACGGCGCTCGGAAAAAACTGGGCACGCCAGCTCGTGGTGGCCGATCCGTCCGGGTATCGGCTGATCGCGGATCCCGATCAGGTGGACGCGCGACGCTTCACCGTCCTCGCCGGGCAAGGGCACGCCGCCCTCGCCGCCGGCGACCCCCGCACCGCCGCCGCCCTCCTGCGCGAAGCCCTCGCCCTGTGGCGCGGCCCCGTCCTCGCCGGCCTCCCCGGCTGCGCCGCCGGCCCCGCCGCCCACCTGGAGAGCCGCCGCCTGTCGGCCGTCGAGGACCGCATCGAGGCCGACCTGCTCCTCGGCCGGCCCGCCGGCCTGCTCGACGAACTCGCCGGCCTCCTCGCCGGCCACCCCCTCCGCGAGCGCCTGCACGCCCAGCGCATGCGCGCCCTCCACGCCGCGGGCCGCCGCGTCGAGGCCCTGGCCGCGTACGAGGAAGCCCGCCGCACCTTCCGCGACGAACTCGGCGCCGACCCCTCGCCCGCCCTCACCTCCCTCCACCTCACCCTCCTCCGCGACGCCCACCCCACCCCGGAAACCACGCACACCCGGGGGAGCATCCCGGACCTCCCGAAAGAGCCCCCCGCCCCGGAAGCCCCCCACCCCGAGAGCCTCCAAACGGAAGCCGCCCGTCCCCCCGGCACCGAGCCACCCCCTCCAGCCCTGAGCCCCTTCAGCTCCACCCTCCGCCCACACCCCTCCGGGGAGGGCGCGCACCCTGCGGAGGGGGCGGCTGCTCACAGTGGTGCGCCCCGCCCAGGAGGCGCGGCCCGTGCCGAGGGGGTGTGGGCGGGGGAGGGGGGATCGGCCCGGGTCGGCGGGGTGGGGGCGTTCGAGTACGAGGGGGGCAAGCGGGGGAACGTGCGGGCGCGGTTGACGAGCTTCGTGGGCCGGGAGCAGGATCTCGCCTACACCGCAGGGCTGGTGGGCGGGCATCGGCTGGTGACGCTGATCGGTCCAGGCGGGGCGGGGAAGACGCGGCTGGCCACGGAGGTGGCCGGGAGCGTGGGGCTGCCCGACGGGGTGTGGCTGGCCGAGCTCGCGCCCGTACAGGACGAGGCGGGCGTGGTGCAGAGCGTCACGAGCGCGCTGGACGTGCGTGACGCGTTGCCGCAGGCGGCCGGGCTGGGCGTGACGGAGCCGCTGGACCGGCTGGTGGCGGCGCTGCGCGGCAAGCGGCTGCTGATCGTGCTGGACAACTGCGAGCACGTGGTGGAGCAGGCGGCCCGGGTGGCGGACCGGGTGCTGGCCGACTGCCCGGGGGTGCGGATCCTGGCGACGAGCCGGGAGCCGCTGGGCATCACCGGCGAGGTCACCTGGACGCTGCCGCCGCTGGGCCTGCCGCCGGCGGGGACGGGCGCGGACGAGGCCGGCGCGTACCCCGCCGTGCGGCTGTTCGCCGAGCGGGCCGCCGCCGTGCGGCCCGGGTACGAGGTGGGCGCGGACACCGAGGCGGTCGTGGCGATCTGCCGGGCGCTGGACGGGATGCCGCTCGCGATCGAGCTGGCCGCCGCCCGGCTGCGGTCGATGTCCGCCTCGGAGATCGCCTCCCGGCTGGGCGGCGTGGGCCAGTTCCGGCTGCTCAGCAGCGGCAGCCGGACGGCCCAGCCGCGCCACCAGACGCTGCGGGCGGTGGTGGAGTGGAGCTGGAACCTGCTGGACGAGCAGGAGCGGGCGCTGGGGCGGAGGCTGTCGGTGTTCGCCGGGGGCGCCGGGCTGGCGACGATCGAGCGGCTGTACGGGGACGTGCTGGAGCCGCTCACCCGGCTGGTGGACAAGTCGCTCGTGGTGTTCGACGGCGGACGCTATCGGATGCTGGAGACGATCCGCGCGTACGCCCACGAACGCCTCGCCGAGTCGGGCGAGCTGGAGGACGTGCGCCGCAGGCACGCCCATCACTTCACGGAGCTGGCCGAGGCCGCCGAGCCGGGCCTGCGGACCGGCGCGCAGCTCGACCGGCTGGCCGAGCTGACGGCGGAGCACGAGAACCTGACCGCCGCCCTGCGCTGGGCGACCGCCACCGCCACCGACAGCGCCGGCGCCGCCGCGTCCGGCGGGGGAGCGGCGGCGGTGGCGTTGCGGCTGGTCGGGGCGCTGGGCTGGTACTGGTGGCTGCGCGGCCACCGGCTGGAGGGCGCGCTCAGGGCGCGCGAGGTGCTGGAGGCCACGCCCGGCGCGCCGGGACCGGCGCGGGCCCTGGGCCTGGCCGTGTACGTGCTGAACGGGCTCGGCACGATGCTGTCGTGGGAGGAGGCGGGCGAGGCCCAGGCGGAGATCGGCAGGCTCAAGGGCCCGCCGCCGCACCACCCGCTGGTGGCGATGGTGGGGCCGATGTTCGTGATGTTCGGCGCCACCCAGCCGGAGGCCGAGCAGCTCATGGCGGAGATGGCCCGCCACCCGGACCCGTGGGTGGTGGCCGCGGGGCAGCTGTGCGGCGGGCTGGCCCACTACGCGGCCGGGCGCATCGAGGAGGGCGAGCGCGACTACCTGGCGGCGCTCGACGGCTTCCGCGCGGCCGGTGACCGCTGGGGCGCCGGCACCGCCCTGGCCGGCATGTCGGACGTCCTCCTGCTGCGCGGCGAGAGCACCCGGGGCATCGCCGTCATGCGGGAGGCGCTGCGGGTGATGGACGAGCTGGGCGCCCAGGACGACACCGCGTACATGCGGGCCAGGCTGGCGCTTGGGCTCAACCAGCTGGGCCACCGGGCGGAGGCGGAGGAGATGCTGCGCGAGGTCGTCCGGCTGGTCACGGAGAACGGCGACCAGGTGGGCGAGGCGGGCGTGGTGGGCGCGTGGGGCGAGTTCGCCCGCCAGGACGGCGACCTGGCCACCGCCCGCGAGCTCTTCGCGCGGTCCGCGGAGATCATGGAGCGGGCGCGCGGGGTGCCGCTCCAGATGGTCTCGGCGGTCAACGCCTCCCGCGGCCTGCTGTCCGTACAGGAAGGCGATCTTCCCGAGGCGCGGCGGCTGGTGGCGCTCGGGCTGGAGCAGGCGGCGCAGTCGGGCGACGCGCAGCTTATCGGCATCGCGGTCATCGCCTGCGCCGCCGTCGCGCTCGCGGCCGGGCGGGCCGAGGACGCCGCCGCGCTGCTGGGCGGGGCCGAGGCGGTCAAGGGCATCGCCGCCGTCGTGGACTTCGACCATGTACGGATCACCGGCGACACCGAAGCCGCGCTCGGGGCGGCGGAGTTCGGCCGCCACCTCGCGCGCGGCCGCCGGATGGACCGGGACGCCGTCATCGCCCTCGCCCTGCGGGTCTGATCCGCGAGACCCGGAACCGGGCTCGCGGGAGCCGGTCAGAGGCGGGTGCGGAAGACCCTGATGGCCAGCGGCGCGAACACCACCACGAAACCCGCCGACCAGAGCAGCGACACCAGCGCCGGGGAGGCCACCTCGCCGCCGATCATCAGCCCGCGGATCGCGTCGGACAGGTGGCTCACCGGGTTGACGTCGGACCACGCCTTCAGCCAGCCCGGGAACGTGTCGGGCGACACCAGCGCGCTGCTGGTGAACGTCAGCGGCATCATCACCGAGAAGGCCACCATCTGCACCTTCTCCGGGCTCGACGCCTTGAGCCCGATCAGCACCGACATCCACGACATCGCCAGCGCCACGATCACCAGCAGCGCCAGCGCGCCCAGCAGCCCGGCCACGCCGGTCGTCACCCGGAACCCGAGCGCCATCCCGAACCCGACCAGCAGCGCGAACGCCCACACCTGCTTGAACGTGTCGGCGATGACCCGCCCGGCCAGCGGCGCGGTGCGCGCGATCGGCAGGCTCCGCAGCCGGTCGAAGACGCCCTTGGTGATGTCGGTGTTGAGCCCGATCGCCGTGGACAGCGTGTAGAACAGCGCGTTCTGCACGAGCAGGCCGGGCAGCGCGAACTGCAGGTAGTCGCCCGTCGAGCCGGAGATCGCGCCGCCGAACACGTACGTGAACAGCAGCAGGAACATGATCGGCTGGATGCTGAGATCGAGCAGCTCCCACGGGTTGTGCTTGATCTGCACCAGGCTGCGCCACGCCAGCGTCATCGTCTGGCTGACCGTGGCGCCGGGGCTCACCCGCCTCGGCGGCGCGGGCAGGGAGGCGGTGGTCGCGGTCATGCGTAGGTCTCCTCGTCGGTCTTCTCCGGCTCCTCGGCGCGGTGCCCGGTCAGCGCCAGGAACACCTCGTCGAGGCTGGACTTGCGCAGCGCCAGCTCGGTGGCCACGATGCCGAGGTCGTCGAGGCGGCGCACGACGGCGGGCACCACGGCCGGGTCGCGCACGGCGGCGGTGACCTTGCCGCCCGCGATCGCCGGGGTCTCCTCCACGACGTCGGTGACGACCTTGGCCACCAGCTCCAGCTGGTGCTCCTCCATCGGCCGCACCTCCAGCACCTGGGCGCCGGTGGTGGCCTTGAGCTGGTCGGAGGTGCCGGTCGCGATCACCTTGCCGTGGTCGAAGACCACGATGTCGTCGGCGAGCTGGTCGGCCTCCTCCAGATACTGGGTGGTGAGCAGGACGGTCACCCCGTCGGCCATCAGGCCGCGCACCACGCCCCACAACTCGGTGCGGCTGCGCGGGTCGAGACCGGTGGTGGGCTCGTCGAGGAACAGCACCTTCGGCCGGCCCACCAGGCTCGCGGCCAGGTCGAGCCGCCTGCGCATGCCGCCCGAGAACGTCTTGGCGGCCCGCCCCCCGGCCTCGGTCAGGTCGAACCGCTCCAGCAGCGCCGTCGCCTCCCGCCGCGCCTCGCTCCGGGACAGGCCGAGCAGCCGGCCGATCATGATCAGGTTTTCCACCCCGGTGAGCATCTCGTCGACGGCGGCGTACTGCCCGGTGAGGCCGATCAGCGACCTGACCTGGTGCGCCTGGCGGCCGATGTCGTAACCGAGCACCGAAGCGCGCCCGGCGTCGGGCACCAGCAGGGTCGCCAGGATGCGCACGGCCGTGGTCTTGCCCGCGCCGTTGGGCCCGAGCACGCCGAGCAGCCGCCCGGCCGGCACGGCGAGGTCGACGCCGTCGAGCGCCTTGGTCTCGCCGTAGTGCTTCACCAGGCCTTCGGCTTCAATCGCGTATCCCATGGGCATCACCCTGCCCGACGCCACTGACACTTTGCCCACACGCTCCACCGGCCGCTGACAGATCGCTGACATGGGCGCGAGCCCTAAGCTGGAGTCGTGAACTCAACTGGCCCGCTCCGCGACCCGGCGAACCGCGTCTCGCCCAGAGCCCGCGGGCTCTGGCTGCTGGAGGCGCTGATCGGGTTCGTGCTGCTCGTGGGCGGGTCCATCCTCGTGGGCGGCTGGGTGGGCGGCAGCGGCTGGTCGTGGGTGCCCGGCTGGTTCGCCAGCGCGCCGTGGCTGCTGCCGGTCGTCGTGGGCGTGCTGACGACGCCGTTCCTGGTGGCGGAGCCGTTCGTACGCTACGCGGTGCACCGGTGGGAGTTGTCGGGAGATGTCGTCTACGCCCGGCAGGGGTTCCTGACCCGGGAGTGGGTGTTCGTGCCGGTCAGCCGCATCCAGACGGTCGACAAGGGACAGGGGTGGATGGAACGGATGCTCGGGCTGGCGACCCTGGAGATCCGCACCGCCTCGCACGCCGGGTCCTCCACGATCAAGGGGCTCGACTACCAGGTGGCGGCCGGGCTCGCCGAAGAGCTCGCCCGCCGCGCCGAGCAGCTCAGGGACGACGCCACGTGACCGGCGCCCCGCCTCCGCCCCCTCCGCCGCCGTCCCTTCCGGAGGGTCCCGCGGGCCCGCCGCCGGAGGGGCCCGGTACGTTCCCGCCGCCCCGGGTGCCGCTCAGGCTGAGCCCCAAGGTGCTGCTCATCGACCCGGTCCGGATGCTGCCGTCGCTGCTCGTGCCGCTCGTCGGCGTGCTCGTCGTGGGCGGCTTCTCCGGCCGGTCCTACCTGTGGGCTGCGCTGGGCCTGGTCGGCACCGTGGTGTTCGCGGTCGTCCGCTGGGCCACGTTCACGTACGAGATCATCGGCGACCGGCTGGAGATCAAGCGCTCGCTGATCAGCCGGTCGGTGCGGACGATCCCGCTCGAACGGGTGCGCGGCG
Source organism: Nonomuraea sp. NPDC023979 (assembly GCF_040639085.1). NCBI lineage: Bacteria > Bacillati > Actinomycetota > Actinomycetes > Streptosporangiales > Streptosporangiaceae > Nonomuraea > Nonomuraea sp. NPDC023979. Next base: position 97,047 of record NZ_JBEZZG010000032.1, on the reverse strand, counting down.
TCGACGTGTCCACCCCGCCCATGCACCGGCTCCTCGGTCTGTCCGTGCTGAAGATCGACACGGGGGCGAGCGGCGGCGACGGCGAGGCCACGCTCGACGGCGTCACCCGCCACGAGGCCGAACGCCTCAAGCCCGTCCTCCTGCGCCGCGCCGCCGCCGCCCGCCACGCGCACCCCGGCCCGGACGCCGCCGGTTCCGGGACGGCTACCGCTGTGCCCGAGGGCGCCCTCGACCCCGCCGGGCCGGGCGCCGTGCCGGAGCGGCCGCACGAGCCGGAGGAGCGCGTCATCACCGCCGTGCCGCGCCGGTGGCTGCTGTACGGGCCGCTGTCGGGGGCCTACCTGCTCACCCCGTTCGCGCTGGCGGGCGGCGCGGTGGGGCTGGCGTTCCAGTGGGGGGACGAGCTCGGGTTCGGCAGGGACGCCGCCTGGACGGCCGGCACCTGGCTCTGGGAGCACCCGTGGCTGCTCGTGGCGATCGCGGTGCTGCTCGTGGTGGCCATGCCGTTCGTGGGCGGCGTGATGTACGCGGTGTTCAACTGGGACTTCAAGCTCAAACGGCGCGACGGCTACCTGGTCGCCGAACGCGGGCTCGTCAACCGGCGCAGCGTGTCGCTCGAATCGCGGCGCGTACGCGGCTACGAGATCGCCGAGGGCCTCGCCGAACGCTGGGCCGGCGTCGCCAGGGCGTGGGCCATCGTGACCGGCCTGGGCGACTCCGAGACGCGCGGCCAGCTCCTGCCGGTGGTGCCCCGGGCCGTCGCCCGCCAGGTCACCAGCGACGCCGTCGGCCCCTACCGGGCGGAGCTGCGCCCCCATCCGCCGGTGGCGCGCAACCGGCGGCTGTTCCGCGCCGTCTTCCCGTGGCTGGCCGTCGCCGCGCTCGCCACCGCGGCCGCCGTGCTGACCGCCTCGCTGATCTGGTGGATCGTCCTGGTGCTGGCCCTCCTGCTGGCCGCCGTCGGGGTGCCGCTCGGGCTCGACCGCTACCGCTCGCTCGGCCACGGCTACGACGGCGAGCGGGTGACCGTCCGCGGCGGGTCGTTGCGGCGTACGCAGGCCGTGGTGGAGCGGCGCGCCGTCGTGGGGTGGCGGCTGCGGCAGACCTGGTTCCAACGGCGCGCCGGCGTCGTGACGCTGACGGCAGGCGTGGGCGCGGGCCGGGGCGGCTACTCGGCCGTCGACGTCTCCGAGGCCCAGGCCAGGGACTTCCCGGCCGAGGTGACGCCCGACTGGCTGGCCCCCTTCCTGGCACCCGTATCCGAAAGGGGCGGGCACGTCCCCGAGCGGCACGGGGAGCTCTCTGAGCGGCAGGGGGACCTCCCCGAGCGGCACGGGGACGGCCCCGAGCAGGGCGGCGAGAGCTCTGACGGCCCGGCAGGGTCCTGAGAGCCGGTCAAGCGGAGCGGGTGGCCAGCCTGGCGGCCACGGCGTCGAGGACCCACTCCAGCCCCGTCCCGAACGACTCCTCCGCGTCCACCTCCGCGCCGTCGTGCACGGCCCTGGCCAGCGCCGGGAAGCGGCCCGTGGCGAGCATCCTGCTCACGTGCGGGCCGTGGGCGCGCTGCCAGTCACGCTTGGACAGGCCCGTGGCGCGCTCGGCCCGCAGGTCCGCGACCTCGCGCCTGACCGCGCCGGTGATGTACGCGCTGACGGTCTCCACGGCGCGCATGGCGGTGTCGAGATCGGCGAGGCCGTCGAGGGCGGCCAGCGTGGACTCGGCCACGGCGAGGGCGTTCGGGCCCAGGGCCGGACGGCCGCCCAGCAGGTCGGCCAGCCATTCGTGACGGAGAGCGGCCTGCCTGGTGCGGTGGGCGTGCGCCCGTAGCGCCTCGCGCCAGTCGCCGGGCGGCTCGTCCGGGAGGATCTCGGCCTGGACCTCGTCCACCATGAGGTCGAACAGCTCCTCCTTGGTGGAGATGTACCCGTACAGCCGCATCGGTCCGACATCCAGCCGGGCGGCGACCTTGCGCAACGACACCGCGTCCAGTCCGCCCTCGTCGGCCAGGGCGACGGCGGCGGCGACGATGCGCTCCCGGTCGAGCGGGGCGGGGCGAGTCGGCGGCTCAGGCCGGTCCCACACGGTCATGGATGCATCGTACTGTTGCGATACGCCGTATCGCAGAAATACAGTGTATCGACATGAGACATCGTATCGCCGTCGTGGGAAGCGGCCCCGCCGGCCTCACCTTCGCCCGCGTCCTGCACCGGCACGGTCACTCCGTCACGGTCCTCGAACGCGATCCAGCCCCCGATGCCCGTCCCCCTGGTGGCACGCTGGACCTGCACGACACGCTGGGCCAGGTCGCGCTCGACAAGGCGGGGCTGCTGGCGGAGTTCCGGGCGCTGTCCCGGCCCGAGGGGCAGGCGATGCGCATCCTGGACCCGGACGGGACCGTGCTGCGCGACTGGCGGCCCCGCCCGGACGACCGGGCCAACCCCGAGATCGACCGCGGGCAACTCCGCGACCTGCTGCTCGGCCCCCTCGACGTGCGGTGGGGGCGGGCCGTGACCGAGGTGGCGCCGGGCGCCCCGGACGGCGTGCGGGTCCGTTTCGCGGACGGGCGGCAGGAGACGTACGACCTCGTCGTCGGCGCCGACGGCGCCTGGTCCCGCGTCCGCGCGGCGCTCTCGCCCGCGACCCCGCACTACACCGGCGTCACACTGGTCGAGACCGCGCTGGACGACGTCGACACCCGCCACCCCGACCTCGCCCGGCTGATCGGCGACGGGGCCGTGGCCGTGTACGGCGTCAACCGCTCCCTCGTCGCTCAGCGCAACAGCGGCGGCCACGTCAAGGTGTACGCCCAGTTCCGCGCCCCGCTGGACTGGCACGCCGGGCTGGACCTGGCCGACGCGGAAGCCGTGCGATCGAGCATGCTGGCGCTGTTCGACGGCTGGGCCGCTCCCGTCCTCGACCTCCTCAGGCGCGGCGCCGCCTTCGCCCACCGCCCCCTCCACGTCCTGCCCGTGCCCCACACCTGGACGCACGTCCCCGGTGTGACGCTCCTCGGCGACGCCGCCCACCTCATGCCGCCCCTGGGCGTGGGCGCGAACCTCGCGATGCTGGAAGGCGCCGAACTCGCCGAATCCGTCGCCGCCGCCCCCGGCCCCGGCGAACTGGACGACGCCGTACGCGCCTTCGAGGAACGGATGTGGGAACGGGCCGGTCGATGCGCGGCGATGACGGCCGCCGGCCTGGAACGCCTCGTGAGCCCGGACCCCGCCGACGCGCTCGCCTTCTTCGACGAGCTGCAACCGTCCTGACCGCGCCCGTTCTTGGGGGATCCGGGGGCGATGGAGGTCGCTTACGGCGGGTCTGCGACCGGGTGGGGCTGTCGTCCAGCTCCACCCGGTCGTCGTTCTGCGCGGATGTGGCGGGTCAGTCCTGGCGGCGGGCGCCGAACATGATCTCGTCCCACGTCGGCACCGAGGCGCGACGGCCCCGCGAACCCTTGCGGGCCTGCCGGGCAGCCGGGGCGGGCGGGGGAGACGGGACCGGCACCGGCGGCTCCTCCTTGGCCGCCGGCTTGTCCTTCGCGTCCTCCTCGCTCGGCCGTGCCGCGGGCACCGGCTTGGGCCCGGGCTTCGGCCCCGGCTTGGGCGCCGCCCCCTTGGCGTCGGCCTCAGCCTGTACGTCAGGCTCGGCGGGCGTGGTGGAGGCGGCGGCCTCCTCGGGCTCGCTCTGGACCTCGGGCTCGGCGGGCTCTTCTGCCTTGGCGGCGACCGCCTCCGCGGCCTCCTCCGCGGGCTCCTCCGCCTTGGCGGTGTCGGCCTGTGCGGGGTCGTCGGTCTTGGCCGCGACCGGCTGGGCGGGTTCCTCGGCCTGTGCGGGCTCGTCGGTCTCGGTGACGACGGGCTCTTCTGTCTTGGCGGCGGCTGGCTCCGCAGGCTCCTCGGTCTTGGTGGGGTCGGGCTGCGTGGGCTCGTCGGTCTTGGTGACGACGGGCTCTTCGGCCTTCGCGGGCTCCTCCGCCTTGGCGGCGTCGGGCTGCGTGGGCTTTTCGGCCTCGGTGGGCGCGTCGGCCTTGGCGACGGGCTCCTCGGCCTTGGCCGCCTCGGACTGTGCGGGGTCGTCGGCTGTGGTGGTGACCGGCTGGGCGGGCTTGTCCGGCTCGGTGGCCTGTGCGGCCTCGGGCTGGGTGGGCTCCGGGTAGTCCTCGGTCTTCGCGGGCGCGGTGGGCTGCGCGGTGGCGGGCTCCGGGAGCTGGGTGGCCGGCTTCCCGGCGGCCTCCGGCGCTGGTTCCGGGGTGGCGGCGGCCTCGGGCGCTGCGGGTTCCGGGGTGGCGGCGGCCGTGGGGGCCTCGTCCTGGGTTGCCTCGGCCGGGGTGGCGGACGGGGCCGGGGCCTCCTGGGCAGGGGGCTTCGGCTGGTCCGCTGTGGTGGGCGGGGTCGCGTCGGCGCGGGCGCTCTCTTCCTGTACGGGGAGAGCCGGGGCAGCGGGGGCCGATGCCTCCGGGGAGGCGGTGGCCGCCTCGACGGGGGCCGAGGCAGCGGCGGGCGTTGCCGGAGCGACATCCGGCGTTGCCGGGGCGGCATCCGGTGTTGCCGGTGCGGTGTCCGGGGTGGCGGGAGCGGCTGCCTCGGCGGCCGGCGTGGGCGTGGGCTGGGACGGCGTTGCGGCAGGCTCGGAAGTGGTTGCCTGAGGCGCGGTGGTGTCGCCGGTCGCCGGTGAAGGCTCCGGGGTGGCGGGCTCGGTGGGCGTGGCAGCCAGCGGGGCCGGGGCCGGCTCCTGGTGGGCGGCCGGTGCCGTCGCGGGCTGCGCCTGCGCGGGAGCCTCGGTGTCCGGGGCTGGGATGTCGGAGGCCGGGGGAGCCGCAGCGGCGGCGGCGGGCAGGGACGGGACGGGAGTGTCCTCGGGCTGCGCGGAGGACGGTGAGGCCGATGGCGGCAGGAAGGAGGGCGCCGACGACCTGTAGGGCGACGGCGTCTCGGCAGGCGGCCGGGTTTCGGCGGGCGGCCGCGACTCGGCGGGCGCGTACGGCTCGGCCGAGGGCGAGGACGCGGCAGGCGACGGCGCGGCAGGCGACGGCGCGGCAGGCGACGGCGGGGCCGGTGGCGGGGTGAAGGAAGGCTGGGGGTCGGGGTCGCGGGTGGGGCGGGGGGCGTAGAAGGACTCGGAGTCCGTCGCCCGTGACTGGCCGAAGTCGGGCAGCCAGGGTGAGGAGCCGGCCCGGCGGTGCGGGTCGGCGGGGCGGGTCTGGCCGGTCTCCCGGGCGGGGTCGCGCGGCGGCTGCCGGTCGAACGGCGCCTCCAGGGCGGGCTCCGGATCGGGCTCGTTGCGGATGACCGAGGGGAACGGCAGCGGGTCGGAGGCCAGCGGCGGCACCGGCTGGAGCTTGGCGACGCGGGGTGTGAAGGGCGTGACCGTGGTGTCCTCGGTCACGGGGTCGGGGTCGAAGTCGGCGGACGACAGGCGCAGCGCCTCGTCGTCGTGCGGGGTGACGTGGCGGCGGCGCGGGTCGAAGAGCCATTCGGCGTGTCTCGTGTGACCGTTCCACACGTAGCCGAGCTTGACCCGCCACAGGCCGTCGTCGCGCTTGGCGGAGTCCCAGTCGATCTCGTCGGTGGGCACGCCGCGGCGGTTGAGGCGCTCGGCGACGAGCTCGCCGAGGGTGGGGCCGGGCGAGGACTCGCCGGGCATGCGGACGGTGACGCGCTGGGCCTGCTGGGCGACGTACTCGCGCTCCTGGAGGACCGGGCCCTCGAACCAGCGGACGCGCTCGACCGGGATGCCGGCGGTCGCGGCGATCTCTTCCGCGGTCTCACCTGCTCGGATGCGGGCCTGGATCTCCTTGGGACGCAACGGGCTCTCCACTTCGATCTCGTACTGGCCGAGACGGGAGAAGTTGCCGCGGACGGCAGCACGGAGCCGGTCGTCCACGGGGAGCGTGAAGCGTGTACCCCGTCCGGCAGTCGCCAGCACGAGGTAGGTGCCGTCCTCACTCACCGCGACGAGTCGGAGCTCCTGCATGCGAGTCCCTTCGTCAGCGTCGCCATTCTTCCCCCGGACCCTTGAGTCTCTCGCGTGTGCCGGTTGCCTGCCAGCACCGTACCCGGCATGTCCGAACATCGCCTTCCTGGGATAGCCCGGAGGCGATGTGACGCCGGTCACATTTGACGAATCCATCCCCTTCAGAGCCCACCGGTGCGCAGGAGGAGGTTAGAGCTCCTCGACGGATTCTGGCGAATCGCGCCGCGCACCGCCGGGCACTTGAGCCAAGTCGCCAGATCCGCCGGATTTACGCCCGGATGGGACTCCAGGTATCCGGCTGCGGCGCCGGCGAGATGGGGTGCGGCGGCGGTGTAGGCGGGTTCGCCGGGCGCGGTCCGGCAGGCGCCGGGGCCGGTGGCGGTGACGAAGACGCCGGATCTGACGAGGGCGCGCAGGGCGGTGGTGAGGGCGGGGGAGCCGGCGGTGTCGAGCGGGACGCTGGTGACGGCGGGGCCGCGCGCGTGCCGGCGCACCCAGTCGAGCCCGGCGAGCACGTCCGAGAGCCTGCCGGCGCCGTGGCAGCCGAGCGTCCGCACGGAGGCGATCCTGGCCTGGGGCGCGGCGGCGGCGACGGCGCGGGCGGCTCGGGTGCCGTGCCCGGTGCAGTCGTGGCCGGTGCCGCCCGTGGCGTCGAAGGCCCGCCAGGCGCGGTCGCCGAACCGGTCCACGTCCATGCCGCTGCCGACCACGTACACGGTGACGCCGCGCCCGCCGGGGGTGCGGGCGGGGGCGGCCGCGCGCCCGGGGGCGGGGCGGATGGCGCGGTCGGGTTCGAGGGCGAGCACGCGCGGGTCGGCGCGCAGCTCGGCCTCCTCGGCGGCGTTGAGCACGGTGGCGAAGCCGGGCAGGGCGGCGGTGTAGTAGCGGCGCACCCGCCAGCGCACCTCGCCGACGAGGTCGCGGGCGGCCGCCCGGTCGCGCGCGGTGACGATGTACGGGTGCGCGGGCTCGGCGTGGCGGGGCCGGGCGGCCAGGCCGGAGGCGGGCGTCATGAGGGGGACAGCGGTGGTGACGGCCGTCGCGGCGGCGGTGACCACGGCCGCCGCGAGGTACAGGGAGGGCAGGCCGAATCGTCGGGGCACGAGCGAAGAGGGTGCCGCCCGCGGGCGGCTCACGGGGTACGGGACACGCGATCCCGTCGATTCGCCAGCCGGTTCTTTACCAAAGGCTTAGCCGAGGACGGTGTCCAGGTAGGCGTTGGCGAACAGGCGCCCGGGGTCGAGCCGGTCGCGCAGCGCGGTGAAGTCGGCGAAGCGCGGGTAGACGGTGGCCAGGTAGGCGGCGTCGCGGGTGTGCAGCTTGCCCCAGTGGGGCCGTCCGCCGAGCCGGGTCATGATCTCTTCGACGCCGGCGAAGTAGGCGGGGTTGGGCGTGGGCCGGTAGACGTGGCAGGCGAGGTAGGCAGTCGGCCGCCCGTACGCGGTGGACAGCCACGCGTCGCTCGGCGGCGTGACGCGGACCTCGACGGGGAAGGTGATCTTCCAGTCCGTCCGCTCGATCAGGTCGCGGGTCTCGCGCAGCGCCTGGCCGAGCCGTTCGCGTGGGATCGCGTACTCCATCTCCAGGAAGCGCACGTCCCGCCGGGCGGTGAAGATCTTGTACGAGGTGTCGACGGAGGCGGAGTCGCCGAGGGCGGCGGCGCTGACGGCGTTGATGCGCGGGATCAGCGCCGGGACGCGGGCGCCGGCGGCGCACGCGGCGCCGAACAGCGTGTTCTCCAGGAAGACGGCGTCGAGCCAGTGCCGGAACGCGCCGGGCGGGCTGGCCGGTCCGGGGTGGCGGTTGTTGGTCTTGACCAGGCACGCGTCGGTGTGCGGCAGCCAGAAGAAGTCCAGGTGCTCGTTGCCCGAGGTGAGCTCGTCGAGCGAGTCGAGGATGCGGGTCAGCGGCATCCGCCGGCGCTCGTTGCGCAGCAGGAACGCGGGCTCGACGCGGAAGGTGACGGAGGTGAGCACGCCGAGCGCGCCCAGGCCGACCCGGGCGGCGTCGAACAGGTCCTCGCCGGGCCCGGCGGTGGTCACGGTGCCGTCGGCGAGCACCAGCTCCAGGGCGGTGACCTGGTCGGCCAGGCCGCCGGTGTCGCGGCCGGTGCCGTGGGTGCCGGTCTGGATGGCGCCCGCGACGGTCTGCTCGGTGATGTCGCCCATGTTGGCCAGGGCCAGGCCGCGCTCGCCGAGCAGCTCGTTGAGCGTGCGGAGCGGGGTGCCTGCCAGGACGGTGACGCTGTCGCCGTGCCAGGAGACGACGCCGGTCAGCCCGTCGGGGCGGAGCATGAGTCCGTCGGTGAGGGCCACTCCGGTGAAGGAGTGGCCCGTTCCCACCATGCGCAGCCGCCGCCCGCTCGCCGCCGCGTCACGCACGGCCCGGACGACGTCGCCGGTGGAGGTGGGGACGCGTACCTCGGCGGGTTCGATGGCCTGGTTCCCCGCCCAGTTGATGAAGGCCACGCGCACACCCCTGTCGTCCGACTAAACGCGAACGATACTCACTTATCCCAGCCCTCGGGGAGGGGGAACGTGTCACCGGCTTTCAGATTCTCGTGCTTGACGATGTCGCTCACCTTGACGAGGTGGTAGCCGTTCTTCTGCAGCGTCCGGATGATCGACGGCATCGCGTCGACGGTCTGCTTCACCCAGTCGTGCATGAGGACGATGCTGTTCTGCTTGGCGACCTTGAGCGTCTGCTTCTTGATCGCCTCCTCGTTCTTGGAGCTCCAGTCGGCCGAGCCGCCGGTCCACAGGATGATCGGCATGCCGAACTCGGCGGCGACCTCCGACGTCGTCAGGTCCGACATGCCGTACGGCGGACGCAGCAGCTTGGGCTCGACGCCCGCCGCCTTCTTGATCTCGTCGTTGGTCCGCTGGATCTCCGAGCGGATCGCGGGCGCGGTCAGCTTGGTGAAGTCGGGGTGCTTGTAGCTGTGGTTGCCCAGCTCGTGCCCCTCCGCGACCATCCGCTTGACGTAGGAGGGGCGGCTCTTCACGTACTGGCCTTCGAGGAAGAACGTCGCCTTGGCGTCGTACTTCTTCAACGTGTCGAGCAGCGTGCCCGCGTACTTGCCGGGGCCGTCGTCGAAGGTCAGCGCCACGCACTTGACCTTCGTGCAGTCGACCTCCTCCTCGGCGGGGGCCGCGAGCGCGGGGGCGGGAGCGAGGGCGACCGTGACAGCCGCGATGGCCAAGAGTGAACTGAGATGTCGGGACATAAGCAATGTTTCCAATGTGATGGATGTTGCGAGGGATGTCTCGACCGTAGCGGATCAGCTCTTGGCCGGTGAAGGCGCTTCGGGAAGTCTCAGGAAACCCGAACCTGCGAGCCCGACGACGACGGCGAAGACCGCGGCCCCCAGGGAGAAGGCGTAGGCGTCGGACGGCCCGTACAGCTCGGTGAGCTGACCGCCGGCCCAGGCGCCCAGCGCGACGCCGAGCCCGATCGCCGTCGAGATCCACGCCATGCCCTCGGTGAGCAGCGACGACGGCACCAGGCGCTCGGTGAGCGAGAAGCCGGTGATGAGCGTCGGCGAGATGGCCAGCCCGGCCAGGAACAGCCCGGCCGCCATGACCGGCACGCTCCCGATGAACATGATCGGCAGCAGCCCGACGACGAACACGCCCAGCGAGCGGACGAACCGGCCGCGCAGCGAGATCTGCCAGTGCCGCGAGCCGAACCACAGGCCCGACACCATCGAGCCGCCCGCGAAGGCGGCCAGCAGGAACCCCGACATGCCCTTCGCGCCGTGCTCGGTGGCGAAGGCCACCGTGATGAGGTCCACCGACCCGAAGACCGCGCCGAGCCCCAGGTAGACGCACGACAGCAGGGCGATGCCGGGAATGAGGATCGGGCTGCCGCCCCCGCCGGTCCTGACCGGCTGGATCGGCGGCTGGGTGCGCCGCTGGAGCGCGAGCGCGAGCGACCCGGTGAACATGCACACCAGCGCCACGACCAGCCCGGCGAACGGGTTGACGGCCGTGGCCAGCACGGTGACCAGGGCCGGACCGGTGACGAAGATCACCTCGTCGATGACCGACTCGAACGCGAAGGCCGTGTGCAGCTTGGCCGACCCGCTGTGCGCGTGGGACCAGCGGGCCCGCACCATCGAGCCGAGCGACAGCGACGTGGCCCCGACCAGCAGCGCCGACACGTACAGCGTCCAGTCGGGCAGGCCGAGCCCGGCGCTGAGCATGAGGGCGGCGAGCGCGAGCGCGTTCAGGGTGGCGAAGGGGACGATCACCCGGCTCTGGCCGAACCGGTCCGTCAGCCGCGCCGACATGGGGGCGGCCACGGCGAAGGCGACGTTGCAGGCCCCGGCCACCGCGCCGGCGACCGCGAAGGAGTCCGTGACGCCCTCGATGAGCAGCACGATCCCGATGCCGAGCATGGACATCGGCATCCGGCCGACGAAGCCGGCCAGGACGAAACCCTTGACGCCGGGCCCTTTGAACAACCCCCGGTAAGGCCCGACCATCCGCGTTTCTCCTTACTGTGCCGACACACCCTCGCGCATCATCTGTCCGGATCGCAACCTGTTTCCGGCACGTGGGTTAACGTGTGCCGCGTGTCCGGTCTTCCCTCTTTGCGCGGCGCACTGCTCATGGTCGCCGCCGTGCTCACCGTCACGCTCGCGGCCGCGGGCGTCGTGCTGCTCCTGGGCGAGGACCCGTTCGAGACGACGACGGCGCCGCCGCCCCGGACCGTGCGGCGGGAGACCCCCGCGCTCGACAAGCTCGTTCCCACGACGGCCCCTGTCAAGGACTTCGGCCAGGGCGGCGCCGGTGTCACGCCCACCCCGCCCCGGGTGCTCGCCATCGCCCCCGGCACCGTGCCCCAGCAGGCCCGCCACCGGCTCGCCGCCCTCAAGCACGTGCAGAAGGCCCTCGTGGTCGACGCCGGCTCGGTCAAGGTGTCGGGCACCGGGCTGAACCTGCTCGCGGTCGACCCCGCCGACTTCCGCTCCTGGACCCCCAAGGTCGTCGCCGACCAGCCCGGCGTGTGGAGCGCGCTGGCCCGGGGCGAGGTCGTCGCCGACTCGGCGGCCATGCGCAAGTACGGCCTGACGCTGGGCGCGTACTACCAGGTGGACGGCGGGCCGAGGCTGCGCGTGGGCGCGTCGGCCCCGCTCGGGCTGACCGGCGTCGACGGCCTGGTCGGCGCCGACCTGGGCCGCACCCTCGGCATGGCGCAGGGCGTGGCGGTGCTGCTGCACGGCAAGGAGGGCGGCATCAGCGAGAAGGGCGTGCGCAAGGTGCTCGGCAAGGGCAGCCAGGTCGTCATGCTGGGCACCGCGCGGCGTACCGAGGCCAAGCGCGAGCAGCCCGCCACGGCCACGGCCGCCCGGCCCGGCAGCTACCTGGAGCTGTACAAGCAGTCGGCGACCCGCTGCCCCGGCCTGTCGTGGACCGTGCTGGCCGCGATCGGGCAGGTGGAGAGCGGGCACGGGCGCAACAACGGCCCGTCCAGCGCGGGCGCGCTCGGGCCGATGCAGTTCATGCCCGCCACCTGGAAGGCGTACGGGGTCGACGGCGACGGGGACGGCGAGCGCGACATCTGGAGCCCGTACGACGCGGTGCCGGGCGCGGCCAACTACCTGTGCAAGACGGGCGCCGGCCAGGGCGGCGAGAAGCTGCGCAAGGCCGTGTGGCACTACAACCACTCGTGGGACTACGTGAACAAGGTCCTGAGCATCGCCGAGGCCTACGCCCGCGCCTACGCCTGACGGCGGCGCGGGGCCGGGCAGCAGGTCAGCGCGCAGGCGACCGGCTCGGGCTCGTCCATCAGCTCGCGCACCATCCGCACGAACGCCGGATGGGTGCCCGCGGTCGCCGCACGCTCCATCGGCAGCCCGATCTCGGCGGCCACCTGACGGGCCTCGGTGTCGAGGTCGTAGACGACCTCCATGTGGTCGGAGACGAACCCGATCGGCACCAGCACCACCGAGCCCGCGTCGACCTGACGCAGGTGGTCGCAGACGTCCGGCTCCAGCCACGGCACCTGCGGCGGGCCGCTGCGCGACTGCCACACCAGGTCCCAGGGCTCGTCGCGGCCGAGCGCCTCGCTGACGAGCCGGGCCGTGCGGCGCAGCTGCGTCTCGTACAGGCCGCCCGCCGGGCCCGCGGTCTCGGCCATCGTGACCGGGATGCTGTGGGCGGTGAACACCAGCCGGGCGTCGTCGCGGCCCAGCCGCTCCAGCGCCTGCCGGGTGTGGTCGGCCATCGCCTCGACGAACGACGGATGGTCGCCGAAGTGGCGCATCTTGACCAGCTCGGGGCCGCCCTCGAAGGAGATGCGGGCGATGTCCTCGTAGTACTGGCGGCAGCTCGAATAGCCGGCGTAGGCGGAGGTGGCGAAGACCGCCGCCCTGCGCACCCCGTCGCCGGCCATCCGCTTGACGGTCTCCTCGCCGAACGGGTGCCAGTTGCGGTTGCCCCAGTAAACCGGCACGCCGGCGATCGGGCGCAGGGCCTCGACCAGGTCGCGGCACTGCTGATTGATCGGGCTGACGCCGCCGAAGCTCTGGTAGTGCTCGGCGACCTCCATCAGCCGCTCCCGGGGCACCCCGCGGCCCCGCACCACGTTCTCCAGGAAGGGCAGCACGTCGTCGGGGCCCTCGGGACCGCCGAACGACAGCACCAGCAGCGCGTCGTAATCTCCCACGTGAGCAACCTTATGCGCGCGTGCCCGTGGTCCTCTCACGAGGTAGGTTCGGATGGGTGACCGCATTTCACGACATTCGCGATTATGTCGCGATCCCCCGAGTTCTCTCCCTGAAGCTCTCACCCGACGGCTCCCGTCTCGTGTCGGCCGTGCAGTCGCTCAACCCCGACGGCAAGTCGTACGGGACCGCCCTGTGGGCCGTCACGCCGGACGGCGAGCCCGACAGTGGGCCCGGCAGCGAGCCGTACCGGCTGACCAGGTCGGCCAAGGGCGAGACCCAGGCGGTCTTCACCGCCTCCGGGGACCTCCTGTTCACCTCGGCCCGCCCCGACCCCACCGCCAAGGACGACGGGGACGAGACGCCCGCCCTGTGGCTGCTGCCGCGCCAGGGCGGCGAGGCCCGCCAGGTGGCGAGCCGCCCCGGCGGCATCGGCGCCGTCCGCACCGCCGGCGACGTGGTGGTGTTCGCCTCCGACGTGCTCGACGGCGACGAGGCGGACGAGGAGGAGCGGCGCAAGGCGCGCAAGGACGCCGGGATCAGCGCCATCCTGCACGAGGGCTACCCGGTGCGCTACTGGGACCACGACCTCGGCCCCGGCCGCACCCGGCTGTTCACCGGCAGGCTCGGCGCCGACCGCCTGGAGGACGTGCGCGAGCTGACCCCCGAGCCCGGCGAGGCGCTGCGCGACGCCGCCTTCGAGCTCACCCCCGACGGCCGCACGGTGATCACCACCTGGCGCGTCCCGCTGTCGGCCGGGCAGAGCCGGATCGACCTGGTGGCCGTCGACGTGGCCACCGGCGAGCGGCGCACGCTCCTCAGCGAGGAGGGTCACGACTTCGGCGGCCCGCTGGCCGTCTCGCCCGACGGGACCAGGCTGGCGTGCTCGCGCGAGCGCCACACCGACCTGGACGTCTCGGCCCGGGTCGAGCTGTGGATCGCCGACGTGGCCACCGGCGAGGGCGGCCCGCACGCCGGCGACCTGTTCCCGATGGACGTGGCCTGGGCGCCCGACTCCTCGGCCGTCTACCTGGTCGCCGACTTCCGCGGCCGCCGCCCGGTCTTCCGCGTCACCCCCGGCGGCGGCGAGGCCGTCCGCGTCACCCAGGACGACGCCTCCTACCTCGGGCTCAACGTCTCGCCCGACGGCGGGACCGTGTACGCGCTGCGCAGCGGCATCGCCCTCGCGCCCGCCCCGGCCCGCGTCGACGCCGGCACCGGCGAGGTCACCGACCTGCTCTCGCCCGTCCCGCGCCCGGAGGTACGCGGCACGCTCACCGAGATCACCGCCACCGCCGACGACGGTGCCGAGATCCGCGGCTGGCTCGTCCTGCCGGAAGGCGCCTCGGCCGAGTCGCCCGCGCCGTTCCTGCTGTGGATCCACGGCGGCCCCGTCGCCTCCTGGAACGACTGGCAGTGGCGCTGGCAGTCGTGGATCATGGCCGAGCACGGATACGCCGTGTTGATGCCGGACCCGTGCCTGTCCACCGGATACGGTCAGGACATGATCGACCGAGGCTGGGGCGACTGGGGCCCGCGCACCCAGGCCGACCTCGACGCGATCGTGGACGTGGCCCTGGCCAGGGACGACATCGACGCCGAGCGCATCGGCGCGATGGGCGGCTCGTTCGGCGGCTACATGGCCAACTGGATCGCCGGCCACAGCGACCGCTACCGCGCCATCGTCACGCACGCCTCCCTGTGGAACCTCGACCAGTTCGCCGGCACCACCGACGCCTCCGCCTACTGGCAGCGCGAGTTCGGCGCGCCCGGCTCCGACCGCTACGCCCGGCTCTCCCCGCACCGCGCGCTCGACAAGATCAGCACCCCGATGCTCGTCATCCACGGCGACAAGGACTACCGGGTGCCGATCGGCGAGGCGCTGCGCCTGTGGTGGGACCTGCGCCGCTCGGAGGTCGAGTCGAAGTTCCTCTACTTCCCCGACGAGAACCACTGGATCCTCAAGCCCGGCAACGCCGTCGCCTGGTACGAGACGGTCCTGGCCTTCCTCGCCCAGCACGTGCTCGGCCAGGAGTGGAAGCGCCCGGACTCGGTGGCGTGATGACGGACTTCCTGCGCCTGGCCGAGGACATCGCCCGCGAGGCCGGCGACATGCTGCTGGCCAAACGGCCCACGATGTCCGTCGAGCCGGGCGCGGTCCAGACCAAGTCCAGCCCCACCGACGTGGTCACCGCGCTCGACCGGGCCTCGGAGGAGCTCATCCGCGAGCGCATCCGGGCCGCCCGGCCGGACGACCGCGTCCTGGGGGAGGAGGGCGGCGAGGAGGGCGGCGACGGCTCCGGCGTGCGCTGGGTCGTCGACCCCATCGACGGCACCGTCAACTTCCTGTACGGCCTGCCGGACTGGGCCGTGTCCATCGCGGTCGAGGCCGGCGGCCGGATCGTCGCGGGCGTGGTGAACGTCGCGCCGCGCGGCGAGGTGTTCACCGCGGCGCTCGGCGAGGGCGCGTGGCTGGGCGGCGAGCGGCTGCGCGTCAACCCGGCGGCGCCGCTCGGGCAGGCCCTGGTGGCCACCGGGTTCGGCTACGACGCGGCGCGCCGGGCGGAGCAGGCCGCGGCGCTGACGGCCGTGCTGCCCCAGGTGCGCGACATCCGGCGCGGCGGCTCGTGCGCGGTCGACCTCTGCTCGGTCGCGAGCGGCCGGGTGGACGCCTACTTCGAGCGCGGCGTCAACTACTGGGACCACGCCGCGGCGGGCCTGGTGGCGGCCGAGGCCGGGGCCAGGGTCGGCGGGCTGCGCGGCCGGCCGGCCAACATCGACCTCACGCTCAGCGCCGCACCGGGGCTCTTCGAGGAGCTGCACGACCTGCTCGCGCCGCTGCACCCCGAGCGCGACTGACCCTGCGGCTGACCCGCGACCGACCGGTGCCGAGCATGCGACGGCCGGAGCCCCTTGCCCGGGGCTCCGGCCGTCGGTGGTTCAGCGGGGCAGCGGGACGCCGTGATCGTCGGCCAGGCGGCGCAGGTCTTCGATCTCGGCGGTGAGCGTGTCGGCGAGGTAGTCGTCGCCGGAGCTCCTGGCTTCGCGCAGGCCCTGGTAAGCCTGGTTCAGGCGGCTTTCGATCGTGGTCGTGAACTCGCCCATCTCACCTGCTCTCTCGGGGTCCGTTCTCGTGGGGGCGAAAGGTGTTTGGCTGGTGTACCCAGGCATCCGCGGTCCCGAAACATGAAATTGACTGTCGCTTGTGTCACCGCTGTCCTGGCGGGCCCGCACATGCCTTACCGTGCGCTTATCGAGGCTGTGGGCAGAATGAGGCACCACGATCGGGAAGAGGTGTACCAGGGTGCGAGTGCTGGTGGTCGAGGACGAGCGGGTGCTCGCCGACGCGATCGCGACAGGGCTGCGACGCGAGGCCATGGCCGTCGACGTCGCCTACGACGGCGGCGGCGCGCTGGAGCGCACCTCCTACATCGACTACGACGTGATCGTCCTGGACCGTGACCTGCCGGTCGTGCACGGGGACGAGGTGTGCCGCCGCCTGGTCGAGCAGCGCACCGCCTCGCGCATCCTCATGCTGACCGCCTCGGGCGACGTGGACGACAAGGTCGAGGGCCTCGGCCTGGGCGCCGACGACTACCTGGCCAAGCCGTTCGTGTTCATCGAGCTGGTCGCCCGGGTACGTGCCCTGGGCCGCCGCTCGGCCCCGGCGCTGCCGCCGGTGCTGGAGCGCGCCGGGATCCGGCTCGACCCGGGCAAGCGGCTGGTGGAGCGCGAGGGCAAGGAGATCGTGCTCACCAAGAAGGAGTTCGCCGTCCTGGAGGAGCTCATGCGCGCCGAGGGCGCCGTGGTCAGCCAGGAGGACCTGCTCGACAAGGCCTGGGACGAGAACATCGACCCGTTCACCAACGTGGTGCGGGTGACCATGATGACGTTGCGCAAGAAGCTGGGCGAGCCTCAGGTGATCGAGACTGTGCCTGGAGTTGGGTACAAGTTGTGACGGAACGGCCGGACCGTGCGTCGGCGCCGACGCATCCGATGATCAGCCCGCACTCGGAGCGGAAGGGGGTGCGCCCGCAGGCGCCGCCTCCTCAGGGGCCGCCCGCCTGGGACGGTCCGCCCCCGCCGTCGTCGCCGCCGTCCTCGCGCTCCACCATGGAGCGTGTGAAGGAGCTTCCCGGCAGGGTCAGCATCCGCTGGCGACTGACGATCACCTACAGCGCGCTCGTCTTCGCCGCCGCCGCCGTGCTGCTGTTCTCGGTGTACGCCATCGTGGGCAACGCGATAGACGACGCCTGGCCGACCCTCGACACCGGCGGCTGGCTGAGCCAGGCCCAGGAGCAGCAGACGCAGGCGATCTGGGACGCGGCGAGGCTTGACGCGGTGGCCAGGGCGCGGGACGCGCTGGTGCAGAGCTCGTTCATGGCGCTGGCCGGAGTCGGCATCCTGGCGCTCATCATCGGCTACTTCGTCGCCGACCGGGCGATGCGGCCCGTGGCGCAGATGACCGCCTCGGCGCGCAAGCTGTCGGAGAGCACGCTGGCCCACCAGCGCATCGACCTCAAGGGGCCGGACGACGAGCTCAAGGAGCTGGCCGACACCTTCGACGACATGCTCACCCGGCTCAACGTCGCCTTCGACGCCCAGCGCCGGTTCGTCGCCAACGCCTCCCACGAGCTGCGCACGCCGCTGACCATCAACCGGACGGTCCTGGAGATCGCCCTGTCGGACCCCGAGGCGTCGGAGGACCTCAAGGCGCTGGGCCGTACCCTCCTGGAGGTCAACGCCCGCAACGAGAAGCTGATCGAGGGCCTGCTGCTGCTGGCCAGGAGCGAGCGCGAGCTGGCGGTGCGCAAGCCCCTGGACGTCCGGGAGGTCGCCCAGACGGCGGTCGACCAGGTGCTGCCGTTCGCCGAGCAGCACGGGGTGACATTCACCACCGAACTGGTCAGCGCGCCTACCGTGGGCGACCCGGTTCTGCTGGAACGCTCGATCAGCAACCTCCTTGAGAACGCGGTCAAGTACAACATTCCCGAAAACGGAAAAGTCTGGATCCGGACGGGAATGGTGGACGGTGCCTTGGTTGTTCAGGTGGCCAACACTGGGCAGCACGTCCCGGCGTACGAGGTGAACAGCCTGTTCGAACCGTTCAGGAGGCTCAATGCCGATCGGGTGGATTCGGCCAAGGGAGCGGGCCTTGGGCTGTCCATCGTCCGCGCCGTGGTGCAGGCGCACGGCGGCAACGTCAACGCCGTCCCACGGGAGGGCGGAGGTCTTGTGGTCACCATGAGGCTTCCAAGACGTTGATCGGCGTGTTGCCCTGCACGGGGCGTCTCGTTCGCGTCGCACATGTGGTTGGATGTGCCGTCGAACACGGTGGGGCATGACGCCAAGGCTGTGGGTTCGGCCATATTTGGCTAACCATTGCCGGACGCGTCACGCCCTGGCGTGTTGGGAGGTTCGCCGTCCGTTCCCGCGGGGTACCGATGGGAAATCTCCCCGGCGGAACGGGCACAAGACGGGCCTCCCGGACGTTAGAAGACGCGCGACGAGCGCGACGACATATTTGATGAGGGGGATGGAGTAATCATGGCTACCGACTACGACAGCCCGCGCAAGACAGACGACGATCTTGGGGAGGACAGTCTCCAGGAGCTTCAGGCGCGGCGCACCGACAAGTCGTCCGGCAGCATCGACATCGACGAGACCGATCTGGCCGAGTCGCTCGAACTGCCCGGCGCCGACCTGTCGAACGAGGAGCTCAGCCTGCGCGTGATCCCGCGCCAGGCCGACGAGTTCACCTGCGCGCGCTGCTTCCTCGTGCACCACCGCAGCCAGCTGGCCTCCGAGAAGAACGGTCAGCAGGTCTGCCGGGAGTGCGCCGCCTGATAAGGAGGCAACCGCGTGGCCGCACCTGAAAAGGATCAACAACCAGGCGACGAGGTCGCCGCCTCCGAGTCGGAGGTCGGCGAGCTCGTGGGCAGGCTCACCGCACCCGGTGAGCTCGAGCCGGCCGAGCGGCGCAGGCTGCTCGGCCGACTAGCCCGTGCCCTGTCCACGGGCGCGAGCAAGGCCAGGAAGAGCGGCGCGGGCCGCGGTCGCTGGCTGGCCGACGTCTTCCTCAACATCGCCCCCCGCATCCCCATCAGGGACCTGCACACGCTGTCCGAGCACCACCAGGGGCTGACCGGCGAGGAGCTCGCCGACGACCTCGTCCGCACCGCGCAGAAGGCCACGATGACCGTCGGGGCCATCGGCGGGGCGCTCGCCGCGGCGGAGTTCGCCGCCCCACCCCTCCTCCTCTCCGCTCCCGCCCAGCTCGTCGCCGAGACCATCGTCGTGGCCGCCATCGAGGTCAAGCTCCTGGCCGAGCTGCACGAGGTCTACGGCGTGCGCGTGCAGGGCACCGGCGCCCAGCGCGCGGTGGCGTTCACCGCCGCCTGGGCCAAGCAGCGCGGCGTCGACCCGCTGGCGCCCGCCTCGGTGACGCTCGCGCTCGGCGCGGCGACCAAGACCGCGCTGCGCAACCGGCTGATGCGCACGCTGGGCCGCCACCTGACCACGCTGGGCCCGTTCCTGACCGGCGCCGTGGCCGGGGGAGCGCTCAACCGGATGGCCACCAAGAAGCTCGGCGAGGCCATCCGCAACGACCTGCGGATCAAGAGCCCGCTGCCGCCGGGGGAGCGTCCCGAGCTAAACCCGTAGCCCGCCGAACGTCATCGCGACCAGCGCGTCGGCCAGCTCGCCTGGCGAGCCGCCGCGCCCCGGCCGGTACCACTCGGTGATCGAGTTGACCGCGCCGAACAGCAGCCGCGTCACCAGCGCCGGATCGAGGTCCGGCCGAATGCTCCCCTCGGCCGCCGCCTCCTTGACCAGGTGGCTCACGAACGCGTCGAACTCCCGCCGCCGCTCCAGCGCCCGCTGCTCGGTCGCGCTGTTGCCGCGCACCCGCAGCAGCAGCGTCACGTACGGCAGCCGCTCCACCAGGATGCGCACGCTCTGCCGCACCACCCGCTCCAGCCGCTCGATCGCCGGGCCCGAGGCGGCGCGCTCGTCGGCGACCAGCGCGGTAAGCCCGTCGAGCGCCCGGTCGAGCGCCCGCGCGAGAAGCTGCTCCTTGCCCGGCACGTGGTAGTAGATGGCGGACTTGGTGACGCCCAGCGCCCTGGCCAGGTCCTCCATGCTGGTCCCGTCGTAGCCGCGCTCGTTGAAGACGCGCACGGCCACGGCGAGCACGGACTCGGGGTCATGTCCGCGTTTGCGTTCGCGTTCCACGCAAGTCTTCCTTGTCAACTGACCGAATGTTCGGTAAACACTCAACCGTCCGGTCGTTCCCTGTCAAGAGGGTGAACAACGATGTTCGAACGCAACCGCGAAACCCTGGACCAGGCCCTGACCGCCGTCGCCCGGCGCGCCTACTGGAGCGCCTACCCCGAGTCGCCGAGCCCCCGCGTCTACGGCGAGGGCGCGGCCGAGCGGGGCAAGGAGGCGTTCGACAGCCTGCTCGGCAAGCCGTTCCCGCTGGAGCAGCCAGGCGAGCGGATCGGCGCCGAGCGCTCGCCGTACGGGATCGACCTGGGTGTCACCTACCCGCGCACGCCCGCCGGCGAACTGCTCGACGCCGCGCGGGCGGCCATGCCCGCCTGGCGCGACGCCGGCCCCGAGGCCCGCGCGCTGGCCTGCGTGGAGATCGTCCGCCGGATCAACGAGCGCAGCTTCGAGCTGGCCCACGCGGTGCAGCACACGACCGGGCAGGCGTTCGTGATGGCCTTCCAGGCGGGCGGCCCGCACGCGCAGGACCGCGCGCTGGAGGCGATCGCGTACGGCTACGCCGCCATGACGGCGTCGGCCGCCACGGCCCGCTGGGAGAAGCCGGGCAAGGGCGAGCCGGTCGTGATGGACAAGCGGTTCACCGTGGTGCCGCGCGGGGTCGCGCTGGTCATCGGCTGCAACACGTTCCCGACCTGGAACGCCTACCCGGGGCTGTTCGCCTCGCTGGTCACCGGCAACCCCGTCGTCGTCAAGCCGCACCCCCGGGCGATCCTGCCGCTGGCCATCAGCGTGGGCGTGGCCCGCGAGGTGCTGGCCGAGGCGGGCTTCGACCCGGCCCTGGTGCAGCTCGCCGTCGAGGAGGGCAGGGGCCTGGCCGTCGAGCTGGCCACCGATCCCCGGGTGCGGGTGGTCGACTTCACCGGCTCCACCGAGTTCGGCGACTGGCTGGAGCGCAACGCCGGGCAGGCGCTCGTCCACACGGAGAAGGCCGGGGTCAACACCGTCGTCGTCGACTCGACCGGCTCCTGGCGCGGCATGCTCGCCAACCTCGCGTTCTCGCTGTCGCTCTACAGCGGGCAGATGTGCACCGCGCCGCAGAACATCCTGGTCCCCGCCGGCGGCATCGACACCGACGAGGGGCACAAGAGCTTCGACGAGGTCGCCCGGGGCCTGGCCGCGGCGGTCGACCGGCTGCTCGGCGACGACGCCAAGGCCGTCGAGCTGACCGGCGCGATCGTCAACCCGGACGTGCTGGCCAGGGTCGAGCAGGCGCCGGAGCTGGGCGAGCCGGTCCTCGCGTCGCGGGCGATCAAGCATCCTGCGTTCCCCGACGCGGTGGTGCGCACCCCGGCGATCGTCCGCGTCGGGCCCGAGCGGGCCGACGTCTTCGGGCGCGAGCACTTCGGGCCGATCTCGTTCGTCGTCCCGACCGACTCCACCGCCGCGAGCCTCGACCTGCTGCGCCGCACGATCGCCGAGCGCGGCGCGCTCACCGCGTCGGTCTACTCCACCTCGGAGGACGTGCTGGAGCAGGCCGAGCGGGCCGCGCTCGACGCGGGCGTCAACCTGTCGTGCAACCTCACCGGCGGCGTGTTCGTCAACCAGTCGGCCGCCTTCTCCGACTACCACGGCAGCGGCGCCAACCCGGCCGCCACCGCCTCGCTCACCGACCCCGGCTACGTCGCCGGCCGCTTCCACGTCGTCCAGTCGCGCCGCCCCGCCTCATGAGGATCGGCGTCATCGGCGGCGGCCGCATGGGGGCCGGGATCGCGCAGGTGTTCCTGGCCGCCGGCGACACCGTCACCGTGCAGGAGCCGCAGGCCGACGCCGCCCGCGAGCGGATCGTCCACGGGCTCGGCGTGGCCGAGTCGCGCGGCGGCGGCAGCCGGGCGCGGGCGCTGGAGCGGCTGGCCTTCGGGCCGGTCCCGGCCGACGCCGACCTCGTCGTCGAGGCCGTGCCGGAGGACCCGGCGCTCAAGGCCGTAGTGCTGGGCGAGGCCGAGTCACGGCTGGGGCCCGGCGCGGTGCTGGCCACCAACACCAGCTCGCTCTCGGTCACCGAGCTGTCGGCCGGGCTGGAGCGGCCCGGCCGCTTCCTCGGCCTGCACTTCTTCAACCCGGTGCCGGTGCAGCGGCTGGTGGAGATCGTCGTCACCGCCGCCACCGAGCCCGCCGCCCTCGACCTGGCCCGCGCCTGCGCCGAGCGGCTGGGCAAGACGAGCGTCGTCGTCAACGACTCGCCCGGCTTCGCCACCAGCCGGCTGGGCGTGCTGCTCGGCCTGGAGGCCATCCGCATGGTCGAGGAGGGCGTCGCCTCGGCCGAGGACATCGACACCGCCATGACGCTCGGCTACAACCACCCGATGGGGCCGCTCAAGCTCGGCGACCTGGTGGGCCTGGACGTGCGGCTGGCCATCGCCGACTACCTGCACGCCCGGCTGGGCCCGCGCTTCGAACCGCCCCGGCTGCTGCGCGAGATGGTCGCCGAGGGCAGGCTCGGGCGCAAGAGCGGGAAGGGGTTCTACACGTGGTGAGCAGGCCGTTCGCCTCCTCGGCGGACCTGGAGGACAAGCAGCGCAGCTTCGAGGACCTGGGCGGCGGCGTCTATGCGCTCACCGCCGAGGGCGACCCCAACGTCGGCGCCGTCGAGGGCGAGGACTTCCTGGTCTGCTTCGAGGCCATGGCGACCCCCGTGGCGGCCCGCGAATGGCTCGCCCTGCTGCGCGAGCGCACCGACAAGCCGGTGCGCTACCTGGTCCTGTCGCACTACCACGCGGTCCGGGTGCTGGGCGCCTCGGCGTTCGGCGCCGACGCGATCGTGGCCCACGAGAAGACCGCCGAGCTGATCGAGGAGCGCGGCGAGCAGGACTGGGCCAGCGAGTACGGGCGGATGCCCCGGCTGTTCAAGGACCCGGCGTCGATCCCCGGCCTGACCAGGCCCACGGTGACGTTCGGCGACCGGATGACGATCGAGCTCGGCGGCGACCGGGGCCGGGTGGAGCTGCACTACTGCGGGCGCGGCCACACCGAGGGTGACCTGGTGGCGTGGCTGCCCCGGCAGGGCGTGCTGTTCGCCGGCGACCTGGTCGAGTCGCAGGCCGCCCTCTACACCGGCGACGCCTTCCACCGCGACTGGGCCGGGCCGACGCTGGACCGGGTCGCCTCGTTCGGCGCGACGACGCTGGTCGGCGGCAGGGGAGCGGTGGCGCGCGGCAAGGCCGAGGTGGACGCGGCGATCGGGCAGACCCGCGACTTCCTGGCCGTCATGCTCGCCGAGACCGGGCGGGTCCGCGAGCGCGGCGGCACGCTCAAGGACGCCTTCGAGGCCGTGCACCGGGCGCTCGCTCCCCGCTACGGCTCCTGGCCGATCTTCGAGCACTGCCTGCCGTTCAACGTCTCCCGACTGTGGGACGAGCTGGACGGCGTGACGCGCCCGCGCGTGTGGACCGCCGAGCGCGACCGGCAGGTCTGGGCCCAGTTGCAGTCCTGAAGGGAGCCTCTCGTTGGCCGAGCCGCAGGTCATCGTCGTCGGCGCGGGCCCGGTCGGGCAGAGCGCGGCGCTGCTGCTGGCCCGCTGGGGCGTGCCGGTGGTCGTGCTCGACCAGCGCGAGCGGCGCGACGCCACCGGGTCGAGGTCCATCTGCCAGCAGCGTGACGTGCTCGACATCTGGGCCGCCGCGGGCGCCGGGCGCATCGCCGAGGAGGGACTGGCGTGGACCACCGCCCGCACCTACTACCGGGGCGAGGAGCTGTTCTCCTGGACGTTCGGCGGCCAGGGCCCGCTGCCGCCGTGCGTGAACATCTCCCAGGCCCGCACAGAGGAGATCCTCGACGAGGCCATCGCCGCGCAGCCGCTGATCGAGGTGCGCTGGGGCCACCGGGTGACCGGGATCGAGCAGGACAGTGGCGGCGTCACCGTGCGGTGCGGCGAGCGCGTCCTGCGCGCCCCGTACGCGGTCGTGTGCGCGGGGGCGCGGGCGCAGGAGCTGCGGCGGGCGCTCGGCGCCACGTTCGAGGGGGAGACGTTCGACGACCAGTTCCTCATCTGCGACATCCGGGCCGACCTGCCGGGCTGGGAGCACGAGCGCCGCTTCCACTTCGACCCCGAGTGGAACCCGGGTCGGCAGGTGCTCGTCCATCCGTGCCCGGGGTCGTCGTACCGGATCGACTGGCAGATCCCGCCGGACCACGTTCCGTCCGCGGAGGAGGTGGACAGGCGGATCCGGCAGGTGATCGGCGGGCGCGACTACGAGCTGCTGTGGCAGTCGACCTACCGCTTCCACGCGCGGGTGGCCTCCCGGATGCGGGCCGGGCGGGTGCTGCTCGCGGGCGACTGCGCGCACCTGGTGGCGCCGTTCGGGGCGCGCGGCCTCAACTCGGGCGTGCCCGACGCCGAGAACGCGGCCTGGAAGCTGGCCTTCGTCCTCCACGGGTGGGCGCCGGAGGAACTGCTGGAGAGCTACCATGCCGAGCGGCACGCGGCGGCGCTGGAGAACCTGGAGGTGACCGGCGCCACCATGCGCTTCCTGGCGCCCCGCACCGAGGAGGAGCGGGCCCGGCGGCGCGCGGCGCTCGCCAGCGGGCGGCCCGAGCAGGTCGACTCCGGCCGGTTCGCCGAGCCGTTCTGGTACGTGGACTCGCCGCTCACCACGCCCGAGCCCACCCGTCCGTTCCGGGGCCGGCCACCCAGGGGATCGCCGTGCGAGCCCGCGCCGGGAGTGATCGTGCCGGACGTGCCGCTGCCCGGGGGACGCCTGCGCGAGCACTGCCGCGATGGATTCCTGGTACTCCTGGGTGAAATGTGCGATTCGGGTTTGTTTGCCCAGGTCTTGGGCAAGGTCACCTTGGCGCCGCTCGCCGTACGCGAGCTCGCGGAGATGGACGGGACCGGCACGCTCGCTGAGAGGCTCGGCGCTGGACCTGGCGAAGCATGGCTGATCAGGCCGGATGCCCACATCGCCGCGATCATCCCCCACGCGGGGCCCGAGACGGTGGCGGACGCCGTGAGACGCGCGTCGCGTCTCGCGTACCAATGAGCCTTTGGGAGGAGATCTCGGGTGGTTGGCCGTAGTTCGTTTCTGATCGTCGCGAACCGGTTGCCGGTGGACCGGACCGTCGACCCGGACGGAACGGCCTCGTGGCGCAGAAGCCCCGGCGGGCTGGTCACCGCCATCGCGCCGGTCATGCAGCGCCGCCACGGCGCCTGGCTCGGCTGGCACGGCGCGGCCGACGAGGAGCTGGAACCCTTCGAGCAGGACGGCATGAGCCTGATCCCGGTGCCGCTGTCGGCCGAGGAGGTCGAGCTCTACTACGAGGGCTTCTCCAACGCCACGCTCTGGCCGCTCTACCACGACGTGGTCGCGCCGCCGATCTTCGAGCGGCCTATGTGGGAGACCTACCGCGCCGTCAACGAGCGCTTCGCCGCCGCCGCGGCCGAGGCAGCCGAGGAGGGCGCCGTCGTCTGGGTGCAGGACTACCAGCTCCAGCTCGTGCCCGCCATGCTGCGCAAGCTCCGGCCCGACCTGCGCATCGGGTTCTTCCTGCACATCCCGTTCCCGCCGGTCGAGCTGTTCTGGCGGCTGCCGTGGCGCAGGGAGCTCGTCGAAGGGCTGCTCGGCGCCGACCTGGTCGGCTTCCAGCTGCCCGGCGGCGCCTCCAACTTCCGCCGCCTGTGCCGCCGGCTGCTCGGCGTCCCGTACAAGGGGAACGAGATCTTCCTGGAGGACCGGGTCGTCACCACGCAGGCGTTCCCGATCTCCGTCGACTTCGGCGAGCTTGACTCCCTCGTCCGCGAGCCGAACATCATCTCCCGGGCCAAGGAGATCAGGGCCGAGCTGGGCGACCCCGAGCACGTGCTGCTGGGCGTGGACCGGCTCGACTACACCAAGGGCATCGGCCAGCGCCTGGAGGCGTTCGGCGAGCTGCTCAAGGACGGCCGCATCGCCCCCGGCGAGGCGACGTTCGTACAGATCGCCACCCCGAGCCGCGAACGGGTCGAGGAGTACAGGCGGCTGCGCGACGACATCGAGCTGCAGGTGGGCCGGATCAACGGGGAGAACGCGGTCTTCGGCGGCCAGCCGATCCAGTACTTCCACCAGTCCTACGGCAAGCAGGAGCTGGCCGCGCTCTACCTGGCCGCCGACGTCATGGTGGTCACGCCGCTGCGCGACGGGATGAACCTGGTGGCCAAGGAGTACGTCGCCTGCCACCACGACCTGAGCGGCGCGCTGGTGCTCAGCGAGTTCGCCGGGGCGGCCGACGAGCTGCGCCAGTCCTACCTGGTCAACCCGTACGACGTCGAGGACGTCAAGCGCCAGATGCTGGCCGCTATGCGGGCCACGCCGCACGAGCTGGCCCGGCGCATGCGCACGATGCGCCGCCGGGTCGCCACCTACGACGTGGACCGCTGGGCCAGCGAGTTTCTCACAGCTTTGGAGACGCCTGCTTCAGAGCCCGCCACGAGTCATAGCGCTTCTTGGCGGTCCGGTTGACCACGATCTGCGCCACCGACATGCCCACGCCCATCACGACCGCGTAGCCGATCGCCTCACCCATGTTGACCTCGGGCGAGTCGGGATCGACAGGAGGCTCCTTGCCCGTCGCCTTGACCCAGGCGTAGCCGAGGAGCTTCCTGGCCGCCCACGCGGTCACCAGCCCCACCAGACCGCCGACCACCCGCCAGGCGACATCGGGCTTGTCATCAGCCATCCGACCTTCTCCCTTCCCCTTTGTAACGAACACTAGTCTCTACCGCTTCTGCGCCCGCCAAGCCGTACCATAAGGAGGCATGACTCAGCAGCGACTACGCCATGCCCTCATGCCCGAGAAACCGACTCTCGACGGCTTGGAGCAGGTATGGGTAGCCCGCTGGGACGAGCAGGGCACCTACCGCTTCGACCGCACGAGCCCGCGTGAGCGGGTCTACGCGATCGACACGCCGCCGCCCACCGTCTCCGGCTCGCTGCACGTCGGTCACGTCTTCTCCTACACCCACGCCGACATCATGGCCCGTCACCAGCGCATGCTGGGCAAGTCGGTGTTCTACCCCATCGGCTGGGACGACAACGGCCTGCCGACCGAACGGCGGGTGCAGAACGTCTACGGCGTGCGCTGCGACCCGTCCCTGCCCTACGACCCCGGCTTCACTCCGCCGGACAAGCCGGGCAAGCGGGAGATCTCCATCTCGCGGCGCAACTTCGTGGAGCTGTGCCACAAGCTGACCGAGATCGACGAGCAGGCGTTCGAGGAGGTGTGGCGGCGCGTCGGCCTGTCGGTCGACTGGTCGCTGCTCTACACCACGATCGGCGACGACTCGCGGCGCGTGTCGCAGCGGGCGTTCCTGCGCAACCTGGCGCGCGGCGAGGCCTACCTGGCCGAGGCGCCCACCCTGTGGGACGTCAGCTACCGCACCGCCGTCGCCCAGGCCGAGCTGGAGGACCGGGAGTGGCCCGGCGCCTTCCACCGGATCTCCTTCTACGGCGAGAAGGGCCCGGTCTGGATCGAGACGACCCGGCCCGAGCTGATCCCCGCCTGCGTGGCGCTGGTCGCCCATCCCGACGACGAGCGCTACCAGCCGCTGTTCGGCACGTCGGCGCTGTCGCCGCTGTTCGGCGTCGAGGTGCCGATCCTGGCCCACCACCTGGCCGAGCCGGACAAGGGCTCCGGCATCGCGATGATCTGCACGTTCGGCGACATCACCGACGTGACCTGGTGGCGCGAGCTCAACCTGGAGACCCGCCCGGTCATCGGCTGGGACGGCCGGCTGCTGCCCGAGCCCCCGGAGGGCGTCGAGCCCGGCCCGTACAAGGAGCTGGCCGGCAAGACCGTCCACAGCGCCCGCGAGCGGATCGTGGAGCTGCTGCGCGAGTCCGGCGACCTCGACGGCGACCCGCGCCCGGTGCAGCGCACGGTGAAGTTCTACGAGCGCGGCGACAAGCCGCTGGAGATCGTCACCACCCGGCAGTGGTACATCCGCAACGGCGGGCGCGACGAGGCGCTGCGCGAGCGGCTGCTGGAGCGCGGGCGCGAGCTGGAGTGGCACCCGCCGCACATGCGGGTCCGCTACGACAACTGGGTGCAGGGCCTGTCCGGCGACTGGCTGATCTCCCGGCAGCGCTTCTTCGGCGTGCCGTTCCCGGTGTGGTACCGGCTCGACGAGGCCGGGCAGCCCGTCTACGACGAGCCGATCACGCCGCCCGAGGAGTCGCTGCCGATCGACCCGTCGTCCGACACCCCGCCGGGCTACACCGAGGACCAGCGCGGCGTGCCCGGCGGGTTCATGGCCGACCCCGACGTGATGGACACCTGGGCCACCTCGTCGCTCACGCCGCAGATCGCGGGCCGCTGGGAGACCGACGACGACCTGTTCCGGCGGGTCTTCCCGGCCGACCTGCGCCCGCAGTCGCACGAGATCATCCGCACCTGGCTGTTCGCCACCGTGGTCCGCTCCCACCTGGAGTTCGGCAGCACGCCGTGGAGCGACGTGGCGATCTCCGGCTGGATCCTCGACCCCGACCGTAAGAAGATGTCCAAGTCCAAGGGCAACGTGGTCACCCCGATGGACCTGCTGGAGCAGCACGGCTCCGACGCGGTCCGCTACTGGGCGGCGGGCGGCCGCTACGGCGTCGACACCGCGTTCGACGCCGGGCAGCTCAAGATCGGCCGGCGGCTGGCCATCAAGATCCTCAACGCGTCCAAGTTCGTGCTCGGGCTCGGCGAGGGCGGCGGCGAGATCACCGAGCCGCTCGACCTGTCGATGCTCGCCGCCCTGTCCGCCACCGTCCGCGAGGCCACCGAGGCGTTCACCGCCTACGAGCACACGCGGGCGCTGGAGGCCGTCGAGCGGTTCTTCTGGACGTTCTGCGACGACTACCTGGAGCTGGTCAAGGCCAGGGCGTACGAGGAAGGCGCGGCGGCGGCGTCGGCGCACGAGGCGCTGCGGCAGGCGCTCGACGTGCTGCTGCGGCTGTTCGCGCCGTTCCTGCCGTTCGTCACCGAGGAGGTGTGGTCGTGGTGGCGTGACGGCTCGGTCCACCGGGCCGCCTGGCCCGAGGCGGGGCAGCCGGGCGGCGACCCCGCCGTGCTGGAGGCCGCCTCCCAGGTGCTGCGCCAGGTCCGCAAGGCCAAGTCCGAGGCCAAGGCGTCGATGCGGGCCGAGGTGTCCCGGCTCACCGTCACCTCGCCGCAGGCCGCCCTCATCCGGCTCGCCCAGGACGACCTGTGCGGGGCGGGCGCGGTCGAGGAGTTCGTCCTGGAGCAGGGTGAGAGCCACACCGTCGAGGTCCTGCTCGGCTCCCCGGCCGTAGCCGCCGTCCCGTAGTCGCTGTTCAGTAGTCGCACACGCCCGTCGGGAAGATCTGCTCCAGGCGGGCGCGTTCGGCCGCCGAGGGCGTCCACGCGCCGTAGAGGCCGCGGGCGATCGCCCTCGACACCGGCTGGAGCCGGCACGCGTAGACGCCGCCCTCGATCGGCCCGCCCGCCACCACGCGGGAGGTCGAGTAGAGCGGGAACGCCTTCGTGCACGCCCCCGGCTCCCGCCGGTCCAGGACGCCGTCCCACACGTGCGGCCCGGCCGCGATCTGCGTGCCGTCCACGGCGAAGCAGCGGTCCACCGCCCCGGCGGGCCTGTTGCCCGTCACGCCGCGCCACGGCCGCTCCCGGATCGCGGTCAGCCACTCCTCCATCACGGCCAGCGCCTCGGGCGTCGCGTCGGAGCGCGGCTCGGGCCGGGCGTCGGTGAACCAGATGACCTGGTTGCCCGCCCGGCCGTCGTGGTCCAGCATGCGCTTGCGCGTGGCGAACGACTGGTGGGCGTTGTGCATGTTCAGCCGCTCCTCCAGGTACGGCCGCCAGTCGATCACCGGGATGTCGATGTCGCCGCCGAACACCAGGCCGCTGCGCAGCACGTTCCTGACCGCCACCGGGTCGGGCGCGCGGCGCGGCGCCGGGTCGCCCAGGTTCATGTTGCGCGCGCTCCACGGGTCGACGTCGCCGGGGCAGGCCGGCGGGGTGAACGGGCACCCCTCCTGCACCATGTCGGCCTGCTCCTTCCACGAGCCCGCCTTCGCGTTCACGTCCAGGAACTCCGCGGGCGTGATCACGCCGTCCGTGAGCGCCTTCAGCCCGTACTGGACGCCCACGTTGCCCCACGCCGAGCGGGCGTACCCGGCGGCGTCCACCCCGTACACCTTGCGCAGGTCGTCCCAGTGCGTCCACTGGACGCTCTCCTTGACGCCCGGCGGGTCCGTCCGCTCCCATTCCGGAGCGTCGTCGTCGGTCCACCGCGGGTTCATGGCCAGCGGGGTCAGGCCGCGCCAGCCGGTCACGCACTCGTCCGAGCCGGGCTTGCCGGTGAACGGGTTCACCACCGTGTCGCTCGCGTTCATGCCGATGAGCGCGGTGCGGTCCTCCCAGCGGGCCCAGCGCGGGTTGCCGTCCATGTACCGTTCGAGCAGCTCGCAGTCGCCCACGTGGATGGTCTGGGTGACCATGTCCGGATAGGAATACTGCGCGATGGCCGCGTCGATGATCCGGTTGCCGTGGTTCTGCCCGTAGATGTACTGCTGGATGCCGCCGCCCGAGCCGCCCACGCCCACCGTGTACAGCGGCACCCCGTACGTCTCGACGAAGCGCTCCTTGACCATGAGCGCCGTCTCGCCGCCCAGGATCAGGTTGTAGTGGGTCGAGGTGCGGGTGCCCGACGAGTGCAGGATCGCGTACCCCTTGCCCAGCCCGTACGGGTCCAGCGCCCCGGAGCCGAGCGTGCCCTGGTCGTGGCCGATCGCCACGCCGCCGTCGAACTGGTAGACCGCCCGGCCGGTGTAGCCGTCCTCCAGCGCCGCGATCGAGTAGACGAACCGGTTGATCACGCCGCGCTCGCGCCGCACCACGAAGTCGACCGTCCGGCCGTCCAGCGTCGTGGTCGTCGCCAGGTCCGCTGGGCGGCCCTGCGGCGGCATCGGCTTGAACGCGCCGCCAGTCGAGCGGTAGAGGCGGTCGGTGACCGGGGGCGCGAAGCAGTCGCGGCTCCAGCCGCCCGCCACCCGCATGCCCTGACCGTCCCGGTTGTCGGCCACGGGCGGGCCGAGCCCGCTCCGCTCCGTCTTGCACACGAACGGGTACTGGTGCTCGCCGGAGAAGATCGGGCCGGAGATCGGGTGGTTGCGCACCCGCAGCGAGTCACGGTGCCGGCCCGCGTACGCGGTGATCGTGCCCGTCCCGGCCGCCAGCCCCGTCACCAGGCCCGTGTACGTGCGCCCGCCCGGGTCGGCCCGGAAGGCCGCGCTGACGTCGGCGCCGTCACGCAGCACCCGCGGCCGCTCGCCGCGCGGCACCCGTACCCGGACCAGGGCGTCACCGCCGCTGACCTGGTCGGCCCGGCTGGAGAGCACCTCGACCGAGACCCCGCCCCCGCCCGCCTGCGCCGGGGAGGCCGGGACCGCCGTGAGCCCCAGGACGACCGCGAGCGTGATCGCGCCCGCCTTCACGACCCCGCCCGCCCTCATGACCCGGACCGGCCGCACGACCCCGACTGGATTCATGACCATGACGGTGACACGGCGGCCCCGCCTTGCCCAGGCCCGAACTTTTAACCGCGCGCATCCTCGGCTCCGGCGTGCCAGTCTTGAAACGTGCTGACCGACCGACCCACCAAACTCGTGCCCCCCGTGCTCGCCCGCATGGCCGCGTGGTGCCTGTGCCTGGTCCTCGTCGGCGTGGTCGTCTACTTCTTCGTCCAGGTGATCGCCCGGCTCAGCTTCGTGGCGCTGCCCGTCGCGATCGCGCTGCTGCTGACCGCGCTGCTCTTCCCGCTGACCCGCAGCCTGCGCGAGGCCGGGCTGCGGCCCATCTGGGCCACCTGGCTCACCATGCTCGCCGCGCTGGCCGTGCTGGTGGGCACCGGCTGGCTGGTCGGCGTGCGCGCCACCGAGGAATTCCCCAACCTGGTCAAGCAGGTCGAGGCCACCGTCGCCGACGTGCAGCAGTGGCTCACCACCGGGCCGCTGCACCTGGAGCAGGCGCAGATCAGCGCGTACGTCGCCGAAGTCGTCAAGATGATCAACGCCCAGCGCGACGCCATCACCGGCACCGTGCTGTCCGCCGGGGCGGTGGCCGTCGAGGTGCTCGCCTCCATCGTGCTGCTGCTGTTCGTGACGTTCTTCCTGCTCAAGGACGGCGAGCGGATCTGGTCGTGGTTCCTCAAGGGGTTCGGCGGGATGTCGCCGCGCGTCGACCGGGCCGGGCGGGCCGCGTGGACCACGCTGTCGCACTACGTGCAGGGCAGCGTCCTGGTGGCCGCCGTGCACGGCGTCGTCATGGGCATCGTGCTGGCCGGCATGGGGGTGCCGCTGTGGGCGCCGCTGGCCGTGCTCATCTTCTTCGCCAGCTTCATCCCGATCGTCGGCATCTTCTTCGCCGGCACCGTCGCCACCCTGGTCACGCTGGGCGCCAAGGGCATCGTCTACGCGCTCATCTTCGTCGGCATCCTGGTCATCGAGCAGCAGCTGGAGAACCACGTGCTGCAGCCGCTGATCGTCGGCCGGGCGCTGCGGTTCCACCCGCTGGCGATCATTCTCGTGCTGTCCGTGGGCGGCATCCTGGCGGGCATCGCGGGCGCGGTCGTCGCGGTGCCGATCGCGGCGGTCATCTACCGCGCACTGCCCGAGCTGCGCTCCGACCCGCCCTCGCTGCCGCCCCCGCCCCGCCCGGCGGGCGACGCCGGGACAGGCGCGCCGGACGGACCGCAGGACGGGCCCACGGACGGGACCACGGATGATCCCCCGGAACAGGGACGTTCCCCCGCCGCGACCCGGGCCGGTGCCGACACGGAGTAGCCTCGTCACCCGTGACTCGTTCCACCGTTACCACCCCGCCGCCCGGCGCCGAGCCGCCCAAGGCGCACCCCGGCGCGCCCGGCCCCGGCGCCGCCCTCGGCTCCCACTACAGCCGCTGCTTCGGCTGCGGCGCCGACCACCCCACCGGCCTGCACATCAACGCCGTCACCCCGGACGGCAACACCGTCGAGGCCGAGTTCACCGTGGGGGAGGCGCACCAGGGCGCGCCCCGGCTCGCGCACGGCGGCGTGCTCGCCGCCGCCATGGACGAGGTCATCGGAATGTCCGTCTGGCTGTTCCACAAGCCCTATGTCACGGGACGGCTGGAGACCGACTACCTCCTCCCCGTTCCCGTGGGCACGACACTCCACCTGCGTGCCTGGTGCAACGGGATCTCGGGCCGCAAGGCGTACCTTGAGGCGGAGGGGCGCATCGGCGCCCCCGACGGCCCGGTCGCCGTCCGCGCGGCGGCGCTGTTCATCGAGGTGGACATGGCGCACTTCGCCGAGCACGGCGACCTCGCGGCCATCGCCGCCGAGCACCAGGACTACGAGGTGAACCCGTGACCGAGGTGGAGGTCCTCATCCAGCGCCTCGACCCCG
This sequence comes from Nonomuraea sp. NPDC023979, assembly GCF_040639085.1. Classification (NCBI taxonomy): domain Bacteria; kingdom Bacillati; phylum Actinomycetota; class Actinomycetes; order Streptosporangiales; family Streptosporangiaceae; genus Nonomuraea; species Nonomuraea sp. NPDC023979. The sequence continues at coordinate 63,739 of NZ_JBEZZG010000032.1, read as the reverse complement.
GGCTGCCGGTGCCCCGCTACGCCCACCCCGGCGACGCGGGCGCCGACCTCTACTCCGCCGAGGACGCCGAGCTGCTGCCGGGGGAGCGGGCCGTCATCCGCACCGGCGTGGCGATCGCGCTGCCCGACGGCTACGCGGCCTTCGTCCACCCCCGCTCCGGCCTGGCCGCCAGGCACGGCATCACGATGGTGAACGCGCCCGGCACGGTCGACGCCGGCTACCGGGGCGAGGTCAAGGTCACGCTGATCAACACCGACGCGAAGGAGCCGTTCCGCCTGCGCCGCGGCGACCGGCTGGCCCAGCTCGTCTTCCAGCGGGTGGAGCGGGCGGCCTTCCGCGAGGTGGACAGCCTGCCGGAGTCCGCTCGGGGCGCCGGCGGGCACGGTTCGACCGGACGCTGAAAGACACTGACAAGATCAGGGAGAGTGAGACAACGTGTTGCGACGTCGCCGTCGTGAGCAGCCGGAGCAGGTGGCGGAGGAGACCGCCGCCGTCCCTGCGCGCGAATCCGGCCCGTGGGACGCCGACGAGCCCCACCCCGACCATGACCGCACCGACCTGGGCGGGCTGCGCCTGCCCCACAACCCGGCCTTCGACGTCCGGCTGGCCTCCGTGGGGGACCAGCACGTCGGCGTGGTCGCGCTGTGGGAGGAGAGCTCGCTGCAGCTCCAGGCGCTGGCCGCGCCGAAGAGCTCGGGCCTGTGGGACGAGATCAGGACCAAGATCAAGGCGAGCGCCCCGGCGCTGGAGGAGCGCGAGGGCCCGTTCGGCCCCGAGCTGGCCGGGCAGATCCCCGTCGAGGGCGGCAGCCGCCCGGCCCGCTACCTGGGCATCGACGGCCCCCGCTGGTTCCTGCTCGCCGTGATCAACGGCCGCGCCGCGGTCGACGACACGGTGGCGGAGGCGTTCGTCGAGTTCGTCAAGGACGTCGTGGTCGTCCGCGGCGACGAGCCGATGGCCCGCGAGGAATCGATCCCGCTGCGCCGCCCCAACGAGCAGCCGGTCGCCGAGCAGCCCGAGGCCCAGCAGCAGAACCCGTTCAAACGCGGCCCCGAAATCAGCGAGATACGCTGACGCGTCCTTATCACATAGGCTGAACCATCATGAGTACGGCAGAGCCTCCGAAACGCGGAGGATTGCGGGCCTTCTTCAGCAGGCTGGCCACGAGCCGGTCCGAGCTGGAGGCACAGGAGCTTCGTGAGGGCGCCGACGAGGCAGGCGCCACGCCCATCGCCTCGTGTGGCGGCCGACGCCGGTTCTGCGTAGCCGGTACGCTACGGACGGTCACCCTGCGTCCGCGAGGCGGCGCCCCCGCCCTGGAGGCCGAGCTGTACGACGGCTCCGACGTGATCGACCTGGTGTGGCTCGGCCGCCGCAAGATCGCGGGGATCGAGCCGGGCCGGCCGGTCAAGGCCGAAGGGCTGGTCAGCATGCAGGACGGCCGCAAGGTGATGTTCAATCCGCGATACGAGCTGCGCCCAGGGAGTTGATCAGGTGAGTGCTGAGGCCGGAGAGGCCGCCCACGACACCGTCGAGGCGGCGGTGCGAGCCCAGCTCGCCAAGGCGTTCGGCGGCGTGCGCGGCATCATCGAGGCGGCGGTGCCGACGATCGCCTTCACGCTGACCTGGATCACGACCGAGCAGCTCCGGCTGTCGCTGATCGTCAGCATCACGCTGGCGGTGGCGCTGCTGCTGGTGCGGCTCGTGCAGCGGTCCACGCCGCAGTTCGTGATCAACAGCCTCATCGGCATCGCGATCGGCGCGTTCTTCGCCAGCCGCACCGGTGACGCGAAGGACTACTTCCTGCCCGGCATCCTGTGGAACGCCGCCTACTCGGTCGGGATGCTGGTCTCGATCGTCGCCCGGTGGCCGGTCGTCGGCTTCCTCATCGGGTCGGTCACCAACGACCCGGTGGGGTGGCATAAGGACCCCGGCATCGTGAAGCTCTGCACCCGGCTCACCTGGCTGCTCATGATCCCGTGCGTGGTGCGGGTGGCCGTGCAGCTTCCGGTCTACCTGTTCGGCGGCGGCGACCCGGCGGTGGCGGCGCTCGGCTTCGCGAAGATCGTCATGGGCTGGCCGTTGCAGGTGGCGGCGCTGGCCGCGATGGTGTGGGTGCTCGGCCGCGGCCGCACCCCGCTCAACCCGCCCGCCCCGGCCTGACCCCTTCCGCCCGGCGAACCCGTCTCTCGAACGAGAGGCGGGTTCCGCCATTCCCGGGCTTCTCCGGGCCCGGGCCGGAGAAACCGGGGCCGGAGTGGTGGGGGCCGGAGGCGGGCGGGGGGCCGAAGGGGGCCGCCCTCGTCGATCGCCAGGTGGACGAGCCCCACCTGGTTGGCGGCCACGCCCGCGAGGTGGCCGATCCGGCGGCGCAGCCCGGTGGACTCCGTCAGCCGCTGCCGTCCGGCCCGGTCGATCCCGTCGCCGCCCTCCGTGGGCGCCGTCATGGGTCAGTGCTGGGAGAGCAGGTGGGCGAGCTCCTGCTCGACCTCCTGGTTGGCCACGAACAGCAGCTCGTCGCCCGCCTCCAGGGGGTCGTCGGCGGTCGGCACCAGGACGCGGCCCTCGCGCAGGATCGCCACCAGCGCCGAGTCCGTGGGCCACGGCACCGTGCCGGCCCGCTGGCCCACCACCGGCGCGTCGTCGGCCAGCGTGAGCTCGACCAGGTTGGCCTGCCCCTGGCGGAACGTCATCAGCCGCACCAGGTCGCCGACGCTGACCGCCTCCTCGACGAGCGCGCTCAGCAGGCGCGGCGTGGAGACCGCGACGTCGACGCCCCACGACTCGTTAAACAGCCACTCGTTGTTGGGGTGGTTGATGCGCGCGACCACGCGCGGCACCCCGTACTCGGTCTTGGCCAGCAGCGACACGACGAGGTTGACCTTGTCGTCGCCGGAGGAGGCGACGACGACGTGGCAGTTGCTGAGCCCGGCCTCGTCGAGGGAGGCGATCTCGCAGGCGTCGGCGAGCAGCCACTCGGCGCGCGGCACGCTGTCGATCTTGATGGCCTTGGGGTTGACGTCGATGAGCAGGACCTCGTGGCCGTTCTCGAGGAGCTCGGCGGCGATGGAGCGGCCGACGGCGCCGGCCCCGGCGATGGCGACGCGCATCACTCGTCCTCTTCCGGTGCCTCGGCCAGCACCTGGTTGATCCGGTCCATGTCGTCCTCGGCGGCGATGACGTGCAGCACGTCGCCGTCCTGCACCATCGTGGTGCCGGTGATGACCACGGCCTCGCCCATCCGGTTGAGGAAGGCGATGCGGGCCCCGGCGTGCGCCTCCAGGTCGACGACGCGGGTGCCGATCCAGGCCGGGTTGACCGTCACCTCGGCCAGCACGACGGTGCCGGTCGGGTCGCGCCACAGCGGCTCGGCCCCCTCGGGCAGGACGCGGCGCAGGATCTGGTCGGCGGTCCAGCGCACGGTCGCCACGGTCGGGATGCCGAGCCGCTGGTAGACCTCGGCGCGCCGGGGGTCGTAGATGCGCGCCACCACGTCGTCGACGCCGAACGTCTCGCGGGCCACGCGGGCGGAGATGATGTTGGAGTTGTCGCCGCTGGAGACCGCCACGAACGCGGCGGCGGACTCGACGCCCGCCTCGGTGAGCACGTCGCGGTCGAAGCCGATGCCGGTGACCCGGCGGCCGCGGAACCCGGCCCGCAGCCTGCGGAACGCCTGCGGGTCCCGGTCGATGATCGCGACCGAATGCCCGTTGTCCTCAAGGATGTGCGCGAGGGTCGATCCGACCCGGCCACACCCCATGATCACTATATGCATACTCCCCCGCACTCCGCGGTCGGCCCGTTGCTCGACACCAGTATGGCGTCCACCGGGAGCGCCCCGTCGGCGGCACAGGCACATAGGACTAGCATTCCGTAACGTGGCGAAAGCATCGGATCTTGTCAAACGCCTGCTCGTGGGGCGGGCCCTGAGAAGCGGCCAGCTTCACGAGCAACTCCTGCCGAAACGCATCGCCCTGCCCGTGTTCGCCAGCGACGCGCTCTCCTCCGTCGCCTACGCGCCGCAGGAGATCCTGGTCATCCTGTCGCTGGCGGGTGTCTCGTTCTACGCCTACAGCCCGTGGATCGCGATCGCCGTCGTGGTCGTGATGCTGACGGTCGTGGCCTCCTACCGGCAGAACGTGCACGCCTACCCGAGCGGCGGCGGGGACTACGAGGTGGCCACCACCAACCTGGGCGCCAACGCGGGGCTCACCGTGGCCAGCGCCCTCATGGTCGACTACGTGCTCACGGTCGCGGTGTCGGTGGCCAACGGCGTCGACTACGTGGGCGCGACGATCCCGTTCGTGGCCCAGCACAAGCCCGCCGTGGCCATCGGGATCGTCATCCTGCTCACCGTCGTCAACCTGCGCGGCCTGCGCGAGTCGGGGGCCGCGTTCGCGATCCCCACGTACGCGTTCATGATCGCGGTGCTCGGGATGATCGCCGTGGGCGGGTTCGAGGTCGTCTTCCTGAAGGAGGAGCTGCGCGCGCCGAGCGCCGACTTCGGCATCGTGCCGGAGCAGACCGACCTGACCATGTTCGCGGCGGCGTTCCTGGTGCTGCGCGCCTTCTCCACCGGCTGCGCGGCCCTGACCGGCGTCGAGGCCATCAGCAACGGCGTGCCCGCCTTCCGCAAGCCCAAGAGCCGCAACGCCGCCACCACGCTGCTCATGATGGGCCTGATCGCGATCAGCATGTTCGGCGGCATCATCGCGCTGGGCCTGGCCTCCGGGGTCAAGGTGGCCGAGCCGTCGGTGGCCGCCACCGACCTGCTGCGGCCCGACGGCACGCCGGTCGGCCCCGGCTACCACCAGCAGCCGATCATCTCGCAGGTGGCCGACGCGGTCTTCGGCGGCGGGTCGCTGCCGTTCGTCGTCATCTCCGGGGTCACCGCGCTCATCCTGTTCCTGGCCGCCAACACCGCCTTCAACGGCTTCCCGGTGCTCGGCTCGATCCTCGCCCAGGACCGCTACCTGCCGCGCCAGCTCCACACCCGGGGCGACCGGCTCGCCTTCTCCAACGGCATCATCATCCTGGCCCTGATGGCCTGCCTGCTGCTGTGGGGCTTCGACGCCGACGTCAGCCGCCTGCTGAACCTCTACATCGTCGGCGTCTTCGTCTCGTTCACGCTCAGCCAGACCGGCATGGTCATCCACTGGACCCGCCGGCTCAAGACCGAGGAGGACCTGAAGGCCCGCCACCAGATGCACCGCTCGCGCACGATCAACTTCTTCGGCGCGGTCATGACCGGGCTGGTGCTCGTGGTGGTGCTGCTCACCAAGTTCGTGGTCGGCGCGTGGATCGTGTGCATCGCGATGCCGATCCTGTTCCTCATGATGAAGGCCATCAGGCGCCACTACGACAACGTCGCCGCCGAGCTGGAGATCACCGAGGAGTACGACGAGTCGACGCTGCCCGCCCGCAACCACGCCATCGTGCTCGTCTCGAAGATCCACAAGCCGACGCTGCGGGCCCTGGCCTACGCCCGCGCCACCCGGCCGTCCACGCTGGAGGCCATTACGGTCGGCGTCGAGGGCAAGGAGGCGCGGGCGCTGCAGGAGGAGTGGGAGCGGCGCGGCATCCCGGTGCCGCTCAAGATGCTCAACTCCCCCTACCGGGAGATCACCCAGCCGATCCTCGACTACGTCAAGACCGTGCGCCGCCGCTCGCCGCGCGACGTGGTGACGGTCTTCATCCCCGAGTACGTGGTCGGCCACTGGTGGGAGCACCTGCTGCACAACCAGAGCGCGTTCCGGCTGAAGGCGCGGCTGCTGTTCAAGCCGGGCGTCATGGTGACGAGCGTGCCGTGGCAGCTCCACTCCTCCGACCGGCTGCGCGGGCGCCCCGAGCAGTACGCGCCGGGCGTGGCGCGGCGGTCGGGCGGCGAGCGGGTCAAGAACCGCTGAGCAGCAGCCCGCGCAGCCTGGCGGTGTCGGCCTCGCTCCACCCGGGCGGCGCGGCCACGGCGGCCCACCCGTCGGCGATGTTGGGGCCGTAGCGGTGGCCGTGGCCGGGCGGCACCGACAGCCCCGCCGTCATGTCGACCAGCACCTGCCAGAACGTGACCAGCGGGAACCAGTTCATCTGCGGGTTGACGCCGGGCCCGCGCGGCCCCTCCAGCCAGCCGGGCCGGTCGTAGATCAGCCGGGGCGTCCACCACACGACCGGGTCGGAGGCGTTCTGCAGGTAGACGACCCGGGGCTCCTTCCACGGGCCGGGCGGCCGCTCCAGATCGCCGGGCCGCTGGGCGAACCGGACGGTGACGCCGTCCTGGTAGACGGGCCGCCACAGCGGGCTGCCCCGGTCGCGGCCGGCGGTGACCTCGTTCCAGATGGGGTTGGCGTTCGGCGGCCCGACGAACAGCGCGCCGTCGGTCCTGGCGGCCAGGTCGTCCACGTCGCGGAAGGCGTTCTCCAGCGCGAACGAGCCCAGGCTCTCGCCCGAGACCACCAGCTTGGGCCGGTCGCCGGCGGGCAGCTGCTCCCACCGGGAGCGCACCGCGTCGAACAGCGCCGCCCCGGCCTGCGCCGCCTTCTTCTGGTCGACCAGGAACGACACCCAGCTCGGCAGGTAGGAGTACTGCAGTGCGACCAGGGCCGAGTCGCCCCCGTACATGTACTCCAGCGGATCGGCCATGCCCTGGTCGACCCAGCCGGTGCCGGTGGTGCCCAGCACGGCCAGCACCGCGCGGTCGAACGCGCCCGTGCGCTCCAGCTCGCGCACCGCCAGCGCCGCCTGGTCACGCGGTGAGGCCGTCGTGTCGAGCCCCACGTACACGCGGATGGGCTGCCGGGCGGGCTGCCCGGTGAACTCCCGCAGCCGGGCCGGGGTGGTGGCCGTGCCGACGAACCTGCGCCCCTCCCGGCCCAGGGAGTCCCAGCTCACCAGCGACCCGGGGCCGCCGGACAGCGAGGCGGAGGCCGGCCGGTGGACGCCCGGGTGCGTGGTGGCGTTGGTCACGGACGAGATGTCGCTCATCGTCCGGACGAACCCGGAGAACAGCACGTCGTTGGCGAACACCGCCACCAGGAAGCCGACGACCAGGACGCCGAGCACGTGACCCACGTAGAACGGGACGAACCTGTCGAGCCAGGCGATCAGCTTGCGCCCGCCGAGCCGTACGAGCCTGGCCAGGCCCAGGAACAGCGCGAACAGCACCACGGCCAGCGCCAGGATGACCGGCGGGAACCAGGTGATCGCGGTGTCCATGCCCATGAGGGCCCGCAGGTCGCGCTGCCAGTCGTAGCTGTACCACAGCGCGGCGGCGGTCAGCAGCGCGCAGCCCGTCAGCATGATCCGCCAGGCCGGCCTGCGCCAGCGCTCCGGCGGGCGGCGGCGCACCAGCGCCCGCCACACCGCGCCCGCCGAGGCCCCGGCGGCGTAGCCGAGCACGGCCGTGACCGCGCCCATGACCCCCTGGTAGAGCCACGTCCGGGGCAGCAGCGACGGCGTCAGCGACGCGCAGAAGAACAGCGTGCCGAGCAGAGTCCCCCCGAACCCCAGCTTCCACAACTCAGCGTCCCCCCGAACCACTGACGAGCGTGCGACCACTCAGCGTAACCGGAGGAGTGCCACCCGGCTGGGCATAGGGTATGCGTGTGGAACAGGTATCACTCGAGCTGACAGTAGGTCCGGTCGCCCACGGCGGCTGGTGCGTGGCACGCCACGAGGGGCGCGTGGTGTTCGTCCGGCACGCGCTGCCGGGGGAGCGGGTCCGCGCCGAGGTCACCGAGGAGACCACCCGGTTCCTGCGCGCCGACGCCGTGGAGATCCTCCAGCCGTCGCCCGACCGCGTCGTCCCGCCGTGCCCCTATGCCGGGCCCGGGCTGTGCGGCGGCTGCGACTGGCAGCACGCCACGCTGGAGGCGCAGCGCGGGCTCAAGGCGGCCGTGGTCGCCGAGCAGCTCCACCGGCTGGCCGGCATCGAGCGTGACGTGGTCGTGGAGGAGGTGCCGGGCGCCAAGGACGGCCTCGGCTGGCGCACCCGCGTCCAGTTCGCCGCCCTGCCCGACGGCCGGCTCGGGCTGCGCAAGCACCGCTCGCACGACCTCCAGCTCATCGACGCCTGCCTGATCGCGCACCCGGAGGTGGAGGCCGTCGCCGCCGAGGACCACCAGTGGCCGGGCGCCGCGTCGGTCGAGGTGATCGCCTCCTCCGAGGGCGACCGGGCCGTCGTGGTCGCGCCGCGCCCGCGCCGCAAGGTGGCGGTGCCCGACCTCGACGCGCCCGCCTCGATCCTGCTCGACCAGGGCAAGGGCCGCACCGTGCCGCGCCACGGCTCCGGGCTGCTGCACGAGCGGGTGGGCGACCGAGAGTTCCGCGTCTCCGGGAGCGGCTTCTGGCAGGTGCATCCCGGCGCGGCCGAGACGCTGCTCGACGCCGTGCTCGCCTACGCGGCGCCGGAGCCGGGGGAGTGGGCGCTCGACCTCTACTGCGGCGTGGGCCTGTTCGCGGCGGGCCTGGCCGAGGCGGTCGGCCCCGAGGGGGCGGTGTTCGGGCTGGAGTCGGAGGCCGCCGCCGTGCGCGACGCCCGCGCCAACCTGCGCGACCTGCCTCAGGCGAGGGTCGAGCGCGGCCGGGTGGAGGAGGCGCTGGACCGCTTCCAGATCGAGCGGGCCGACCTCGTCGTGGTCGACCCGCCCCGCTCGGGGCTGGGCCTCGACGTGGTCGAGCGCGTCGTGTCGCTGGAGCCGCTGCGCGTGGTGTACGTGTCGTGCGACCCGGCGACGCTGGCCCGCGACCTGAAGTGGTTCGCCGAGCGCGGCTACGAGCTGGGTGACCTGCGCGCCTTCGACGCCTTCCCGATGACCCACCACGTGGAGTGCGTGGCGCTGCTCACCCGCCGGCCGAGCTGATCAGCGCGGCGACGCCGTCGAGGATGCGGGCGAGCCCGAACCGGTAGTCCAGCCGCCGCTCCCCGGCCGGGGTGCCCGCGGGATAGTCGTAGGCGCCGGCGTCGACGGCGGCCCGCAGCGCGGGGAAGCGGGCCCCGTCGACCAGCCTGCCGAGCAGGTCGCTGTAGGCGGCGATCGACTCGCCCGAGGCGGCGGGCCCGAGGTCGGCGCCGAGCCGCGCCACGGTGTGCAGGTGGCTGGCGACCAGCAGGGCGACGCCCGCCTTGTCGGCCTCGCTCAGCCCGGTGCCGCGCAGGGTGCGCAGGGCGCGGTCGGTCCAGGCGAGCTGGTTGGGCGTGATCGGCGGCCCGGTGATCGGCAGGTGCACGACCCAGGGGTGGGCGTGCAGCATCTCCCACTGCGCCCGGCACCAGCGCTCCAGGCCGTCGCGCCAGCCGTCGAAGGGCTCGTCCAGCTCGGGGGGCAGGGCCGCGACGCGGTCGAGCATCAGCAGCAGGAGCTCGTTCTTGCTCTTGACGTGCCGGTAGAGCGACATCGTGGTGTAGCCGAGCCGCTCGGCGACCCGGGCCATCGACACGGCGTCGAGCCCGTCGGCATCGGCCAGCTCGACGGCCGCGCCGGTGACGCGGGAGAGCGTCAGCCGGTTTCTCGGCGCGGGCTCGGGCGCGCCGAGCCGGGCCCACAGCTCGGCGAGGCCCGCGGGCAGCTCTTCCTTCATCGCTCCGCCTTCACTCGTTGACTCCTCCCGAAGTGTATGCCATATATTCGAGTGTATGACATACACATCGCTGATCGCGGGCGGCGGCATCGCCGGCACGCTGAGCGCGATCGCGCTGCACAAGGCGGGCATCGCCGCCGTCGTCCACGAGGCCTACGACCGCGACGCCGACAACGCCGGCGCCTTCCTGACCCTCTCGGTCAACGCGCTCCACGCCTTACGCACCCTCGGCGTCGACGCCGGGGAGATCGGCTTCGCGACGCCGAGGATGGCCCTGACCAGCGGCTCCGGCAGGAAACTCGGCGAGCTCCGCTACGGCGACCCGCTCCCCGACGGCACCGTCAGCCGGACCGTCAAGCGCGCCGACCTCTACCGGCTGCTCCGCCTGCACGCCGAACGGCTCGGCGTGCCGATCGAGTACGGTAAGCGGCTCGTCGAGGCCGAGAGCGACGGCCGCCGGGTGCTGGCCAGGTTCGCCGACGGCGGCACGGCCGAGGGCGACCTGCTCATCGGCGCCGACGGGCTGTGGTCACGCACCCGCGAGATCATCGACCCGCGCGCGCCCGGCGTCCGTTACTCGGGACTGCTCAACACCGGCGGCTACGCCCGCGGCGTGTCCACCGGCGCCGAACCGGGGCTGATGTGCGCGATCTTCGGGCGGCACGCCTTCTTCGCGCACCTCACCCACCCGGACGGCGAGGTCTGGTGGGCGGCCAACCTCACCAGGAAGGCCGAGCCCAGCCGCGCCGAACTGGCCGCGACCGGCCCGGAGGAGTGGCGGGCCCACCTGCTCGGCCTGTTCCGCGACGACGAGGGCCCCGCCGCCGACCTCGTCGCGGCCTCCGGCAAGATCTTCGACGCCTGGAAGACGTACGACGTCCCGGCCGTGCCCCGCTGGCACCGCGACCGGATGATCGTCATCGGCGACGCCGCCCACGCCACCGCCCCGTCGATCGGGCAGGGCGCCGCCATGGCCATCGAGGACACCGTCGTCCTGGCCAAGTGCCTGCGCGACAGCCCCGGCGTCACCGCCGCCTTCACCGCCTACGAGCGGCTGCGCCGCGCCCGCGTCGAGCGCGTCGTCGCCCAGGGCAACAGCACCGGCGGCTGGAAGGGGCTCGGGCCGATCGCCCGCATCCCGCGCGACCTCATCATGTCGGCCGCGCTGAAGCGGATGGCCCGCCGGGGCGAGGACCCGAGCCGGTGGATCTACGACTACCGCGTCGACTGGGAGGAACCGGTCCGCGCGGACGCCTGACCCGTCACAGCCAGCCCATGCGCTGGGCGGTGCGGATGGCCTCCAGCCGGTTCTGGGCGTTGAGCTTGGTCATGGCGCTCGACAGGTAGTTGCGCACGGTGCCCTCCGTCAGGTGCAGCTCCCCGGCGATCCGGGAGATGGCCATGCCGTCGGCCGCCAGGCGCAGCGCGTCACGCTCCCGGTCGGTCAGCGGGCTGTCGCCGGCCGCCATCGCCGCCGCCGCCAGCTCGGCGTCCAGGTAGCGCCCGCCCGCCTGCACCTTGCGGATCGCCATCGCCAGCTCCTCCGCCGAGGCGTCCTTGCCCAGGAACCCGCTCACCCCGGCGGCCATCGCGCGGCGCAGGTAACCGGGCCGGCCCAGGCTCGTCAGGATGACGATCTTGCAGTCGGCGCTGATCCGCTCGGCGGCGCTGAGCCCGTCCATGCCGGGCATCTCGATGTCGAGCACCGCCACGTCCGGCCGGTGCTCCGCCACGGCCGCCACGACCTCGTCGCCCCGGCCGACCTGGGCGACGACCTGGATGCCGTCCTCCAGGTCCAGCAGGGCGGCGATGGCGCCGCGGATCAGGTGCTCGTCGTCGGCCAGCAGCACGCGCGTGGTCATGCGGGCACCTCGACCCTGAGCAGGAAGGCGCCGTCGGGGGTGGGCGCGGCCGAGAGCGAGCCGCCGGCGGTCGCGACGCGCTTGGCGAGGCCGCCGAGACCGTTGGGGGCGTGCTCTCCCACGGCCCCGCTGACGCCGTCGTTGGACATCTCGAGGATTCCTTCCCTGATCGTGATCGTGCAGCGTTCGGCCCGGCTGTGCTTGAGGACGTTGGTGGCGCCCTCGCGGACCACGGTGGCCAGCAGCGTACGGGTCTCCGGCGCCAGGCCGGCGGTGTCGTCGGCCTCGACCGTGCAGCGCACGTCGGCGGCCTCCAGCACGGCGCGGACGCTGGCCAGCACCTCGTCGAAGTCGAGCGCCCGGTAGCTCTGCACGGTGGCGCGCACCTCACGCAGCGCCTGCCGGGCCGTGTCGCGCACCTCGAACATCTCGCGCGCCGCGTCCTCCGGGTCGGCGCGCAGCAGCTCCTGGGCGCCCGCCGCGCGGGCCGCGATGCCGGTCAGGCTCTGGCCGAGCAGGTCGTTCAGGTCGCGGGCGAACCGCAGCCGCTCCTCCGACACCGCCAGCAGCGCCTTGGCCTCCTGCCCCTCGTGCGCCTCCTTGGCGAGACGCCACAGCCACATGTTGGCCTGCATCCCGGCGCCGAGCGTCAAGCTGAGCGCGCCCTGCACGACCAGCGGCAGCGGCTGGAGGTCGCCGGCGATCAGGAGGTTGGCCGTGGTCAGCCCGAGCGTGGCCAGCGTCGCCGCGGCCAGGGTCCGGCGGCGCACGAACGGCGCGATCATGGCCAGCCACACGGGAGCGGCCCAGATGACCGGGATCACCAGCTGCAGCAGCGTGATCACCCCGCCGGCCACGAGCATGGCGGTCGGACGCCGCTCGCCGCGCACGGCGATCCGGACCGCGCGGCTCGCCATCACGATCAGGGCCAGCTGCAACGCCCCGGAGATCACGGCCACGGGCACCGGGAGGCCGTACTCGAGCACGAGGAGCGCCAGGTGCAGCAGCCCCACCAGGCCGATGAGGAAGCCGATGTCGCCGGAGTAGACGACGATCCAGCGGATCTTGTCCAGCTTGGTGGCCGCGCGCGTCCGGCCGGCGCGGAAGGGCCGGCTCATACGGGCACCTCCGCGCGCAGCAGGAACTCCCCGGCGGGCGTGGGCGAGGCGGAGAACGAGCCGCCCGCCGTCGCCATCCGCTCGGCCAGCCCGCGCAGCCCGCTCCCCGCGCCCGCGGGCGCGTCCGGCGGCACCCCGTCGTTGCGCATCTCCAGCACCCCGCGGGCGATGGTGATCTCGCAGCTTGTGGCCTTGCTGTGCTTGAGCACGTTGGTGGCCCCCTCGCGCACCGCCCAGGCGAGCAGCGTACGGGCCTCGGGCGACAGGTCGTCGGCCCGGACGTCGGTCACGCAGCGGGCCCCGGCCCCCTCCAGCGCGGCGCGCACGCCTCTCAGCTCCGCGTCCAGGTCCAGCATCCGGTAGCCGTCGACGGCCACCTGCACCTCGACCAGCGACTCACCGGCCAGGCGGCGCACCTCCGCCATCTCGCGCCCGGCCTTGGCTGCGTCCTTGGTGGCGAGCTTGGCGGCCAGCTCGCTCTTCAGCGTGATCACCGACAGGCTGTGGCCGAGCAGGTCGTGCAGGTCGCGGGCGAAGCGCAGCCGCTCCTCGGCCACGGCGAGGCGGGCCTTGGCGGCCTGGCTGTCGTGCGCGTCGCGGATCGTCCGCCACAGCCAGCACCAGATCCAGGTGGCGGCCGGGATGAAGACCGCGCTCAGCGCCTGGCTCATCAGCACCGCCTGCCAGGGCTGGTCCAGCGCGGCCGAGACGTACACGGTGATCGCGGTGACGAGCGTGGCGCCGGCGCAGACGGTCACCCACAGCGGCAGATACAGCGCGACGGAGGAGAGCCACACGTACGTCAGCGTCTCCCAGGTGCCGCTGGCGTCGGGCGGCAGGGGCAGGACCGGCAGCATCGCGGCGGCGGTGAGCAGCCCGCCGGCGACCAGCTTCGCCGTCGGCCGGGGGCGCTCGTCGTAGGCGTCGCGCATCACGAGGGAGTACAGGACCATCACGCCGGCCATGGACAGCAGGCCCACGGCGGTGGTGACGGGGGACTGCCGGCCCTCCGTCGTGGCGTTCACCATCACCGCGACGAGGAAGAAGCCCAGGAGGACGACCATGCCGTCCATCCAGTAGAGCAGGAGCTTCTTCGCGGTCTCCGGCCTGGTGGACACCCGCCCATCCCCCTATCGCCCAAAAGCACCCCGTATCGGGACAACCTTATAGTTTCAGCGGGGGTGCGCCGAGGTCACGCGGAGAAGCCGTGCAGGACGCGGGCCGCCTCCGGGGCGGGCTCGGCGCCCCGCGCGGACAGCCACGGCACGCCGTAGCGGGCGGCGAAGGCGGTGAGCTTGCGGGCGTCGCCCTCGCTCAGGTCGTCCGGGCCGGACAGCACGCAGGTCACCGCCATCCGCCGCCAGGCGTCGTCGGGCTCGGCCAGGCCGTACACCTCGGCGAGCTGGGTGCGGGCGGCGCGCAGCGCCTCGGCGAGCCGCTGCATCCGGCCCTCGGGCGCGCTCTGCGGCTCGATCTCGGCCAGCAGGTTGACGCCGGAGACGTCGGCGCCCGCCCGCCGGGTGAGCCGCAGCGTCTCGACGTCGCGCGCGGCCAGCCCGTACGGCTTGAGCGGCAGCGTGAAGCCGACCCGCAGCCGCCGCTCCTGCTGCAGCGCCCGGATCGCCCGCGCCCGCCGCAGCACCGTGGCCTCACCGGCGCCCGAGCGCGGGTCGAGGCCGGCGTCGGAGCGCAGGTCGAAGTCGATGTAGGCGGCGTCGAACGCGCCGACGGCCCGCCGGTAGGCGGCGGCGAGCGCGCCCGGCCTGGTGCAGGTGGCGGCGGCCTCCCGCCCGTCGGGGCCGCCGAAGACCAGCCCGGCGTCGCCGCCCCTGGCGCGCAGCCGCCCGATCTTGTTGGCGACCGGGTCGTGGCCGAAGTCGAGCCGCCCGGCCCAGCGCACGCCGCACCCGTCGGGCCCGGCGACCAGGTGGCCGAGCGCGTACCAGCGCACCCCGGTGCGGCGCGAGTCGGCCGGCAGGTCGAAGCCCGGGTCGGCGGCGGTGTCGACGAAGCCGACGTAGCCGCCGGGCACGGGCGGCGGCGTCGGCGAGGGGGACGGGGAGGGCCGCGCGGGCGGGGGCGGCGGGTCGGCCGGCTGGAGCGTGGCGCGGGCGGGCAGCAGCGAGACCGCCACCCCTGTCGCGCCGGTCAGGGCCAGGGCGAACAGGACCGCGAAGGGCCGCGGGAGCGTGCCGGTGGGTCTTCTGCGCCGCGAAGCCGACATGTCGACCACCCTCCGTGTTCGCAGAGCTACAGGGTGCGCTTGAGGGTGGACGTTAGCAAGCGTTCGCGGTGTCGCGGGGGCAATCTCCGGATGACGTCCGTTGTGTGGCGATAATGGCGACATGAAGTTGCGGATCTTCACCGAGCCCCAGCAGGGCGCCACCTACGACGATCTCCTCGCCGTCGCCCAGGCCACCGAGCGCCTCGGCTTCGACGCGTTCTTCCGGTCCGACCACTACCAGCGCATCGGCGCGGGCGACCCGGGCCCCGGCTCGACGGACGCGTGGATCACGCTGGCGGGGCTGGCGCGGGAGACGTCCGGGATCCGGCTGGGCACGCTGGTGACACCCGCGACGTTCCGGCTGCCCGGCCCGCTGGCGATCAGCGTCGCCCAGGTCGACGCCATGAGCGGCGGGCGCGTCGAGCTCGGGCTCGGCACCGGCTGGTTCGACGGCGAGCACGCCGCGTACGGGATCCCGTTCCCGCCGGTGGCGGAGCGGTTCGGCCGCTTCGAGGAGCAGCTGGAGATCGTCCGGGGGCTGTGGGCGGCCGGCAAGTCGTTCTCCTACGACGGCCGCTACTACCGGCTCGTCGACTCGCCCGCGCTGCCCAAGCCGGCGCAGCGGCCGGGCCCGCCGATCATCATCGGCGGCGTCGGCGCCAAGCGCACGCCCCGGCTGGCCGCCACGTTCGCCGACGAGTACAACGTGCCGTTCCACCGGCTCGGCGACACCGGCGCCGCCTTCGACCGAGTCCGGCAGGCGTGCGAGCGGACCGGACGCGAGGTCGTCCTGTCGGCGGCGCAGACCGTGTGCGTCGGGCGCGACCAGGCCGAGCTGGAGCGCCGGGCCGCCGCCATCGAGCAGCCGCTCGAAACGCTGCGCGAGGCCGGGCTCGCCGGGACGCCCGCCGAGGTGCTGGAGAAGATCGGCAAGCTCGGCGAGCTGGGGGCCGAGCGCGTCTACCTCCAGGTGATGGACCTGGCCGACCTGGACCACCTGGAGCTGATCGCGGCCGAGGTGTTGCCGCACGTCTGATCGGATATGCGGTGGCATGTCCGAGCCGGGCTGCGGCACACTTGGCGGGGTGTTGCTGACGATCTCCACCACCGTGTCGCCTGCCACCGACCTGGGCTTCCTGCTGCACAAGCATCCCGACCGGGTGCAACGGTTCGCCCAGTCGTTCGGCGAGGCGACGGTGTTCTACCCCGAGGCGGGCGCGGAACGCTGCACGGCGGCGCTCCTGCTCGACGTCGACCCGGTCAAGCTGGCCCGGTCACGGGGCAAGGGATCGCCCGACTTCAGCCTGTCGCAGTACGTCAACGACCGGCCCTACGCGGCCTCGTCGCTGCTGGCCGTGGCGCTGGCCGACGTGTTCCGCACCGCGCGGGCCGGACGCTGCAACGCCCGGCCGGAGCTGGCCGCCACGCCGCTGCCGCTGCGGATCCGGCTGCCCGCGCTGCCCTGCCGGGGCGGCCCCGAGCTGGCCGGGCGGCTGTTCACGCCGCTCGGCTGGCACGTCACCGCCGAGCCGGTGCCGCTCGACGCGGGCTTCCCCGAGTGGGGCGACTCGCGGTACGTGCGGCTCACGCTCGACGGCACCGTGCGGCTGGCCGACGCGCTCAACCACCTGTACGTGCTGCTGCCGGTGCTGGACGAGGCCAAGCACTACTGGATGGCGCCGGACGAGATCGACAAGCTCGTGCGCGCCGGGGAGGGCTGGCTGCGCGACCACCCGGAACGCGGGCTGATCGTCCGCCGCTACCTGGGGAGGCGCTGGAGCATGGCCCGCGTCGCCCTCGCCCGCCTGGCCGAGCTGGGCGACGACACCGAGGAGCAGCTGGAGCCCGCGGTCGCGGAGGACGCCCCGGCGGGGGAGACCGCGGCCGACGAGGCCGCCGAGGCGGAGGCGGCCGAGGCTGTCGAGGCGGAGGCGGACGGGCTCGGCGAGCGGCCCGTCAGGCGCACGCCGCTCAACACGCGGCGCCGCGAGGCCGTGCTGGAGACGCTGGAGGAGCTCGGCGCCGTCAGCGTGATCGACCTGGGCTGCGGCCAGGGCGAGCTGGTCGGGGCGCTGCTGTCCAGGCCGCGCTTCGCCAGGGTCGCCGGCATGGACGTCTCGCCGATGGCGCTGACCATCGCCGCCCGCAAGCTCAAGCTGGAGCGCATGCCCGACGCCAAGCGCGCCCGGCTCACGCTGTTCCAGGGCGCGCTCACCTACACCGACAAGCGCCTGGCCGGCTACGACGCCGCCGTGCTCATGGAGGTGATCGAGCACGTGGACCCGCCCCGGCTGGCCGCCCTCGAACACGTCGTGTTCGGTCACGCCAGGCCCGCGCACGTGCTCGTGACCACGCCCAACGTCGAGTACAACGTCCGTTACGAGTTCCTGACCGGCCTGCGCCACGCCGACCACCGCTTCGAGTGGACCAGGGCCGAGTTCGCCGCCTGGGCCCAGGACGTGGCGGCCCGGCACGGCTACCGGGTCGCGTTCCGGCCCGTGGGCGAGGAGGATCCGGAGGTCGGCCCGCCGACCCAGATGGGGGTGTTCACCCGTGATTAGCGTTCCCGAGCTGTCGCTCGTCGTGCTCGTCGGCGTCTCGGGCAGCGGCAAGTCGACCTTCGCCGCCCGCCACTTCAAGCCGTCGCAGGTCATCTCGTCCGACTTCTGCCGCGGCCTGGTCTCCGACGACGAGAACGACCAGAGCGCCACCCCCGCCGCGTTCGACCTGCTGCACCACATCGTCGGCGTGCGCCTGTCGCGCGGCCTGCTCACCGTGGTCGACGCCACCAACGTGCAGTACGCGGCCCGCAAGAGCCTCATCGACCTCGCCCGGCAGCACGACGTGATGGCCGACGCCATCGTGCTCGACGTGCCGGAGGAGGTCGCCGTCGAGCGCAACGCCGGCCGCCCCGACCGCGACTTCGGCGCCCGCGTGGTGATCCGCCAGCGCAAGGACCTGCGCCGCTCGCTCGGCAAGATCTCCCGCGACGGCTTCCGCAAGGTCCACGTGCTGCGCGGCGTCGAGGAGATCGAGCGGGCGGAGATCACGTACGAGAAGGCGTGGTCCGACCGGCGCGAGCTGACCGGCCCGTTCGACATCATCGGCGACGTCCACGGCTGCCGGGCGGAGCTGGAGGCGCTGCTGGCCGAGCTCGGCTGGCAGGGGCTCACGCACCCCGAGGGCCGCACCGCCGTGTTCGTCGGCGACCTCGTCGACCGGGGCCCCGACACGCCGGGCGTGCTGCGCCTGGTCATGAGCATGGTCGCGGCCGGCACCGCGATCTGCGTGGCCGGCAACCACGAGCAGAAGCTCGTGCGCGCGCTGGCCGGGCGCAACGTCAAGGTGGCCCACGGGCTGCAGGAGTCGCTCGACCAGCTCGCCGCCGAGCCGCCGGAGTTCGTCGAGTCGGCGCGGACGTTCATGGACTCGCTGCTCAGCCACTACGTGCTGGACGAGGGGCGGCTCGTGGTCGCGCACGCCGGGCTCAAGGAGGCCTACCACGGCCGCGCCTCCGGCCGCGTGCGCGCCTTCGCCCTGTACGGCGACACCACCGGTGAGACCGACGAGTACGGGCTGCCCGTGCGCTACCCGTGGGCCGAGGAGTACCGGGGCCGGGCCATGGTCGTCTACGGCCACACGCCGACGGTGCAGCCGGAATGGGTCAACAACACGATCTGCCTCGACACCGGCTGCGTGTTCGGCGGTCACCTGACCGCGCTGCGCTACCCGGAGCGCGAGCTCGTCCGGGTGCCGGCGGAGAAGGTGTGGTACGAGCCGGTCAAGCCGCTGGCCGCGCCGGCGCGTGACGCGGTCATGCTCGACATCGGCGACGTGCAGGGCACCCGCCACGTCGAGACGCGCTTCGCCGGCCGGGTCAAGGTGGCCGAGGAGAACGCCGCCGCGGCGCTGGAGGTCATGAGCCGCTTCGCGGTCGACCCGCGCTGGCTCGTCTACCTGCCGCCGACGATGGCGCCGTCGCAGACGTCCGCGCTCGACGGCTACCTGGAGCACCCGGAGGAGGCGTTCGCGGAGTTCGCCGAGGCTGGGGTGGCCGAGGTCGTGTGCGAGGAGAAGCACATGGGCTCGCGGGCCGTGGCCGTGCTCGCCCGCACGCCCGAGGTGGCGGCGGCGCGGTTCGGCGTCACCGACGCCAGCGCGGGCGCCGTCTACACGCGCACCGGGCGGCCGTTCTTCGACGACCTGACGCCGCTGGTCGACCGGCTGCGGGAGGCGTGCGCGCCGCTGTGGGACGCGCTCGGCTCCGACTGGGTGGTGCTCGACTGCGAGCTGCTGCCCTGGTCGGCGAAGGCGGACGGGCTCATCAGGTCCCAGTACGCGTCCGTGGGCGCCGCCGCCGGGGCCGCGCTGCCGGAGGCGGTCTCGGCGCTGGAGGCCGCCGCCGCGCGCGGGCTGGAGGTGTCGGAGCTGCTGGAGCGCACCCGCCGCCGGGCGGGCAACGCCACGCTGTTCCGCGACGCCTACGCCCGCTACTGCTGGCCGGTCGACGGCCTGGAGGGGGTGCGGCTGGCGCCGTTCCAGATCCTCGCCTGCGAGGGCCGGGCCACGGCGCTGGAGCCGCACGCCTGGCACCTGTCGACGCTGGGGCTGCTCGACGCGCCGATCATCGCGCCGACCCGGCACGTGTTCGTCTCGCTGGACTCGCCGTCCTCCCGCGCCGAGGCGACGGCCTGGTGGGAGGCGATGACGGCGGCGGGCGGCGAGGGCATGGTGGTCAAGCCCGCCGCGCACACCGGCGGCCGGGTCCAGCCGGGCGTCAAGGTCAGGGGCCGCGAGTACCTGCGCATCATCTACGGCCCCGACTACACCGAGTCGCTGGGCGTGCTGCGCCGGCGCTTCCTCGGCAAGAAGCGGTCGCTGGCGCTGCGCGAGCACGCGCTCGGCCTGGAGGCGCTGGCGCGGCTGGCCGACGGCGAGCCGGGCTGGCGGGTGCACGAGCCGGTCTTCGCCGTGCTCGCGCTGGAGTCCGAGCCCGTGGACCCGCGCCTGTGACCGCCGACCGGCACCGGCCCGGCTACCTGCGCCGCCGCCTGGGCCGCGCCGTCCTGCTGTACGGCGTCGCCCTGGCGGTGGCGGCCGTGGTGGTGGCGGTCTTCTGGCTCGCCCAATTTTGAGTAATTGGAGCAGTACGTAAGGTAGTCACGGGTATGTCCCTCAGCCAGAGGGGGAAGGACCCGCATGGCTACTCAGCACGCCCATCAGGAGAACCTGGGTCACGTCGTCTTCATCGCGGCGGCGGCGGCCATCGGCGGGTTCCTGTTCGGCTACGACAGTTCGGTCATCAACGGCGCCGTGGTCGGCATCCAGCGCCACTTCGCGGTCGGCGCGGTCGAGACCGGGTTCGTGGTGGCGATCGCGCTGCTCGGCTCGGCCGTCGGCGCCTGGATCGGCGGCCGGCTCGCCGACCGGTGGGGGCGCACCCGGACCATGCAGGTGGCCGCGGTGCTGTTCGCCATCAGCTCGATCGGGCAGATGCTGCCGTTCGCGATCTGGGACCTGGCGCTGTGGCGGGTGCTCGCGGGCGCCGCGATCGGCATGGCCTCGGTGCTCGGGCCCACCTACATCGCCGAGGTGGCGCCGCCCGCCTACCGGGGCAGGCTCGGCTCGTTCCAGCAGCTCGCGATCGTGCTCGGCATCGCCGTCTCCCAGCTCGTCAACTACGTGATCGCCAGGCTGGCGGGCGGCGACGTGAACAACCAGCTGTGGGGGCTGGAGGCGTGGCAGTGGATGCTCGGCGCCTGCGTCGTGCCAGCGCTGCTCTTCCTGCTGTTCGCCTCGACGATCCCCGAGTCGCCGCGCTACCTCATCATGGCGGGCCGCACCAGGCAGGCCCGCGCGGTGCTGGCCGAGGTCGAGGGCGAGGACGTGGACCTGGACGAGCGCGTACGGGAGATCCAGCACGTGCTGAGGTCCGAGGCCAGGCCCACGATGAAGGATCTGCGCGGCCCGGCGCTCGGCCTGCTGCCGATCGTGTGGATCGGCATCGTCCTGTCGGCCTTTCAGCAATTCGTGGGAATCAACGTCATCTTCTACTACTCATCGGTCCTGTGGCAGTCGGTGGGCATCAACCAGGCCAACTCGCTGCTGATCAGCTTCTCCAGCTCGATCATCAACATCATCGGCACGTTCATCGCCATCTCGCTCGTCGACAAGATCGGGCGCCGGCCGCTGCTCCTCATCGGCTCCGCCGGCATGGCGATCTCGCTGGCCGCCGCCGCCTGGGCGTTCAGTTCCGCCAGGCCCGTCGGCGGCGACGTGTCGCTGCCCGACCCGCAGGGCATGATCGCGCTGATCGCCGCCAACCTGTTCGTGCTGTTCTTCGCGCTGTCGTGGGGGGTGGTGGTCTGGGTGCTGCTCGGCGAGATGTTCCCCAACCGGATCCGCGCCGCCGCGCTCGGCGTCGCCGCCGCCGCGCAGTGGATCGCCAACTGGCTGATCACCGTCACGTTCCCGGCCCTCGCCGAGTGGAACCTGCCGCTCACGTACGCGATGTACGCCCTGTTCGCCCTGCTGTCGTTCGTCTTCGTCCTCAAGTGGGTCAAGGAGACCAAGGGGCGCCGGCTGGAGGAGATGGGCTGAGCCCGCTCACCTCCGGTCGCACGCCCGCTTGACCAGAGAGAACACCATCGCCCCGAGCGCGACGAAGAAGAGCAGCTTGAACAGGCCCGCCCCGCCGGTCACCACCATCGCCACCATGAGCATGACCAGGATCGGCACGAACCGCCCCGGGCCGTGGCCGTGGCGGCGGCCCGGGTGCCGGGGCCCGCGCAGGTGCTGGCTCATGCCGGGGTGCCGCTGGGCCAGCTCCCGCATGCGGTCGCGCTGCTCGCGCATCGCCGCGTGCCAGGAGTCGACCGTGTGCGGCGGCACCGGCCCGGCCTGGGCGACGGGGCCCTCGCCGGGCAGGTCCTGCGTGATCGTGGCCAGGTCCCGCCGGGTGCGGGCGGCGAGCGTCCGGTCCAGCCGCTCGTCGAGCTCCTCGTGTGTCAGGCGCCCCAGCGCGAAGTGCTCGCGCAGGGAGGCCATCGTCCGCTCGCGCTCGGCGTCACCGATGCGCAGGTCGCCGTGGTCCATGGCGGTCGCCACCCCCTTCAAGGCTCACTCCTCACCCGGGTCGCCGTCGGCCAGAATCTGGTAGAGCCTGCGCCGGGTCTCCACCAGAGTCTTACGCGCTTCGCGGATTTGCGCATCAGTGCCGGTCTGCAGAACCTGCATCAGCGCGAACGCCGACTGGCGCGACAGGTCCCAGAGGTCGGCCGTGCTGTCATCGATGTCGGGCCGCATCTCGTCCCACGGGGCGCGGACCTCGTCGGCGTGCGCCTCGATGTAGGCGCGGCCGGTGTCGGTGAGCCGGAAGGTCTTGCGGCCCTCGTTCTCCTCGGAGATGACCAGACCCTCGTCGCTGAGCTGCTGCAACGCCGGGTAGACGGCGCCGGGGCTGGGCTTCCAGCCGCCCTCGCTGCGCTCGGCGATCTCCTGGATGATCTGGTAGCCGTTGCGGGGCTCCTCGGCCAGCAGGGCCAGGATCGCGGCGCGCACGTCGCCCCGCTTGGCCTTGCGCGGCCGGCCGCCCCAGCCCCGGTGCCCGCCGAACGGGCCCTGGCCCCACGGCCCCCGGCCCAGGTCGAACGGGAACGCTCCCGGCCCGCGGCGCCCCCGGTGCCGGTGCTCGTGCGGGCCGCCGCGGTGGTGGTGGCCCTGCTCGAAGGCGTCGGCCACGGCCTTGATCGCCTCCTTCGCGGCCTTCTTGAACTCGTGCGCGTCGGGCCACTGGCCCCCGGCCGCCTGAGCGGATGTCATCGTGGTGCCTCCTCGCGATCGTTCTCGATGCTTCAACGATATATCGGAAGAATGTCGCCATCAAGGGTGATGCTCAAGTGAGACAGATCACCAAAAACTTCCGGGAATCCGGGAACAGGATCCGGGAGGAGTCCGTTGTTCACAGCAGACGAGGTCGTTCCGCGTCGGCAGGGCTGGGGGGTGCTGTCGCCGCGGAGACGACCTCGTCTGCGTTTGCGGGACGTTTCGCGGGGTCCGCGCCCGGGCACCGCACACCGGCGCGGATTGCCGTACAGTCCCGATCATGATGGGGCACACGCACGCGCTCACCGGGGTCATCGCCTGGCTGGGGCTGGCGCCGCCGCTCGCGGCGCTGCCGCTGCTCAACGAGTCCTCCCGGTTCATCGACACCGGCATCATGGCCACCGCGCTGAGCCCGGCCGAGCTGATCGCCGGGGCCATCATCTGCGCCGGCGCCGCCATGCTGCCCGACCTCGACCACCCCAGCGCGACGATCGCGCAGACGTTCGGCCCGGTCACCTGGTTACTGAGCAAGGGCGTGTCGTGGATCAGCGGCGGGCACCGGGGTGCCACGCACTCCCTGGCGTTCGCGGTGGCGGTCGGGTTCGGCACGCACTGGCTGGCCAACACCTATCCGATCGGCCGCGACATCATGGTCGTGCTGCTCATCGGGCTGGCCCTGCGCGCGATCGGCATCGGCATCCCGGGCAAGAAGCTCGGCTCGGCCATGGTCAACATCGGCCTGACGGCGGGGCTCTACGCCGTGTTCCTGTCGCTGTCGGTGGGGTACGCCTGGCTGGGGCTGGCCGTGGGGATCGGCTGTCTCATGCACGTGGTGGGCGACTGCATGACCGAACGCGGGTGCCCGGTGCTGTGGCCGCTGTCGATGAAGTTCGTGCTGCCGTGGAAGATCGGCATCAAGACGGGGCGCAAGTTCGAGCAGAAGATCCTCGCTCCGCTGCTGTCGCTGGCGATCGTGGGCCTGCTCTTCTGGCGGCTCGCCCCCGTTTAACTTGATGTCGAGATACTTTTCGAGATATCTTGACATCGAGAGACCTGCGCGGCCGACTTAGGGTGACCTGACGTCGAGAACGCTTCCCGCGTGCGGCAGGATCTCAAGTGAGCAACTGTCTATGGAGGAGGCGAATCACCGTGTCCGCGAACAGCTTCGGCAGCCGTGACACGCTGCGCGTCGGCGACGCGTCATATGAGATTTTCCGGCTGGACGCTGTCGAAGGCGCTGCCCGCCTCCCGTACAGCCTGAAAATCCTGCTGGAAAACCTCCTCCGCACCGAGGACGGCGCCAACATCACCGCCGACCACATCCGCGCCCTGGGCTCCTGGGACCCCAACGCGGCGCCGAGCGTGGAGATCCAGTTCACCCCGGCCCGCGTCATCATGCAGGACTTCACCGGCGTGCCCTGCGTCGTCGACCTGGCCACCATGCGCGAGGCCGTGCGCGACCTCGGCGGCGACGCCGCCCGCATCAACCCGCTCGCCCCGGCCGAGATGGTCATCGACCACTCCGTCATCGTCGACTACTTCGGCCACCCCGACGCCTTCCAGCGCAACGTCGAGCGCGAGTACGAGCGCAACCGCGAGCGCTACCAGTTCCTGCGCTGGGGCCAGACCGCCTTCGACGAGTTCAAGGTCGTCCCGCCCGGCACCGGCATCGTCCACCAGGTCAACATCGAGCACCTGGCCCGCGTCGTCATGACCCGCGACGGCAAGGCCTACCCCGACACCTGCGTCGGCACCGACTCCCACACCACGATGGAGAACGGCATCGGCGTGCTCGGCTGGGGCGTCGGCGGCATCGAGGCCGAGGCCGCCATGCTCGGCCAGCCGATCTCCATGCTCATCCCGCGCGTCGTCGGCTTCAAGCTCAGCGGCAAGCTGCCCGCCGGAGCCACCGCCACCGACCTGGTGCTCACCATCACCGAGATCCTGCGCAAGCACGGCGTCGTCGGCAAGTTCGTGGAGTTCTACGGCGAGGGCGTCTCCTCCGTGCCGCTGGCCGACCGCGCCACGATCGGCAACATGAGCCCCGAGTTCGGCTCCACCTGCGCCATCTTCCCCATCGACGGCCAGACCGTCGACTACCTGCGCCTGACCGGCCGCTCCGAGGAGCAGATCGCGCTCGTCGAGGCCTACGCCAAGGCCCAGGGCCTGTGGCTCGACCCGCACGACCCCGAGCCCCAGTTCTCCGAGTACATCGAGCTCGACCTGGGCACCGTCGTGCCGTCCATCGCCGGCCCCAAGCGTCCGCAGGACCGCATCGAGCTGTCGGCCGCCAAGGAGACCTGGCGCCGCGACGTGCGCGCCTACGTCGACGACCCCGACGGCGTCGACGAGGCCGTCAAGGAGAGCTTCCCCGCCTCCGACGCGCCCGCCTCCAACGCCGACGCCAACGGCGCCCGCCCGCACAAGCCGGTCGCGGTCACGCTCGCCGACGGCACCTCCTTCGAGATCGACCACGGCATCGTCTCCATCGCCGCGATCACCTCCTGCACCAACACCTCCAACCCGTACGTCATGCTGGGCGCCGCCCTGCTGGCCCGCAACGCCGTGGAGAAGGGCCTGACCCGCAAGCCGTGGGTCAAGACCTCCCTGGCGCCCGGCTCCCAGGTCGTCACCGGCTACTTCGAGCGCTCCGGCCTCCAGCCGTACCTCGACAAGATCGGCTTCAACCTCGTCGGCTACGGCTGCACCACCTGCATCGGCAACTCCGGCCCGCTGCCTCCCGAGATCTCCGAGGCCGTACAGGCCAACGACCTCGCGGTCACCGCCGTGCTGTCCGGCAACCGCAACTTCGAGGGCCGCATCAACCCCGACGTCAAGATGAACTACCTGGCGTCCCCGCCGCTCGTCGTCGCCTACGCGCTGGCCGGCACCATGGACCTCGACCTCGACACCGAGCCGCTCGGCATCGGCGCCGACGGCGAGCCCGTCTACCTGCGCGACATCTGGCCCTCGCCGGAGGAGATCGCCGAAGTCGTCCACTCCTCGATCGGCCGCGACATGTTCGAGCGCGACTACGCCGACGTGTTCAAGGGCGACGACCTGTGGCGCTCGCTGTCGATCCCGACCGGCGACACCTTCGAGTGGGACCCGGCCTCCACCTACGTGCGCAAGGCCCCCTACTTCGACGGCATGCCGCCGGAGCCGGAGCCGGTGACCGACATCGCCGGCGCCCGCGTGCTGGTCAAGGTGGGCGACTCCGTCACCACCGACCACATCTCGCCCGCCGGGTCCATCAAGGTCGGCACCCCCGCCGCCCAGTACCTGCAGGCCAACGGCGTCGAGGTCAAGGACTTCAACTCCTACGGCTCGCGGCGCGGCAACCACGAGGTGATGATCCGCGGCACGTTCGCCAACATCCGGCTGCGCAACCAGATCGCGCCCGGCACCGAGGGCGGCTACACCCGCGACTTCACCCAGGCCGACGCGCCCGTGTCGTTCATCTACGACGCCTCGGTCAACTACGCCGCCGCCGGCACCCCGCTGGTCGTCCTGGCCGGCAAGGAGTACGGCTCCGGCTCCTCGCGCGACTGGGCCGCCAAGGGCACCGCGCTGCTCGGCGTCCGCGCCGTCATCGCCGAGTCCTACGAGCGCATCCACCGCTCCAACCTCATCGGCATGGGCGTGCTGCCGCTGCAGTTCCCCGAGGGCGCCACGGCCGAGTCGCTGGGCCTGACCGGCGAGGAGACGTTCGACATCACCGGAGTCGAGGCGCTCAACGACGGCTCCATCCCGCAGACGGTGCACGTCAAGGCGGGCGACGTGGAGTTCGACGCGGTCGTGCGCATCGACACGCCCGGCGAGGCCGACTACTACCGGCACGGCGGCATCATGCAGTACGTGCTGCGCTCGCTGCTCGCCAAGTCCTGACCCGCTCCGCTTCCCCGCCCGCGCCCCGGTCATCAGCCGGTGGCGGGCGGCGGGAGCCCGGCCGCCCTCACGCGGCCGGGCCGGGCGCGCGCACCTCACGCGCCCACCTCGGGGGAACCACCCGACCGTCACGAGCCGCCCGGCGCACCACCCACCGCCGGGCGGCTCTTGGCATTCACGAGGTGGCCTGCGCCCCCACCGGGCGGGCGGGGCTCAGGCGACGCGGGCGGGCGGGGCCGGCCAGGTGTCGCAGGAGCCGGGCCGCTGCGTGGTGAAGCCGCGCTTGAGCCAGTAGGCGCGGTTGGCGCCCTTGCCGTGGCTGCGCCGCTCGCCGTCGTCGTCACCGCTGGCGCGGGTCGCGTCGAGCAGGGCCTCCCAGTCGCCCCGGCCGCGGCCGAGCGAGCCCCACACGCTGCCCAGGAACACCCCCGACAGGCAGTCGGCCTGCAGCTCGAAGCGCCGCCCCAGCTCCGCCTGCCGCGCCCGCCCGGCTCTGGCGGCGGCGCTCTCGTAGTGCTTCCTGATCCCGGTCAGGCTCTGCACGTGGTGGCCGTACTCGTGCGCGGCCACCTTGAGGGGGTAGAGGTCCGTACGGTCCTCGATCCAGCGGCCCGTCAGCGGGAACACCAGCGTGGCCCGCTCGGTGCAGTAGAAGGCGGCGGCCCCCTCGGGCCAGTCGAGGCCGCACACGCGCGGCGCGGGCTCGTCGTAGTAGCGCACGATGGGCTTGCGGAACGTCCGGCGCGTCCCGGCGAGGTGCTTTGACCACGACTTGTCCAGACATTTCGTGATCGTGGTGAGGTATTCGCGGGTGCGCGGGATCCCGCCCTGGACGATTTCCGGCTCCGGGCACGCCGCCGCCGCCATCCTGCCGGTCGCCGCCAGCGGATCCACGTACGGCCTCTGGGCCTGGGCGGGCAGCGCGAACCCGGACGACAGGAGGAGCGGGAGGGTGAGAAGCAGACGCACGATCACGCAGCTTAGGCGATCTCCAGCCAGCCCGGACGCCCGCCCGCCCCGGCGCGCACCCCGGTCCCGTGCCCGTACGCTCGCTTCGGTCCGCACCCCGTCCACGTGCCCGTACGCCCGCCTCGGTCGTCCGCCTCGGTCTTGGGGAGGTTGTGGTGGTTGACTCCTCTTCGTGACTCATGAGGTGCTGGTCCTGGTCGTCGGCGGGGCGGCGGTGCTCGCCGGGGCGGTGGTGCAGGGCAGCGTCGGGTTCGGGCTGGGGCTGGTGGGCGTGCCCGTGCTCACCATGCTGGACCCGGGCGTCATGCCGGGTGCGATGCAGGTGGTCAACATGACGCTGCCGCTGTTCACGCTCGCCGCCGAGTGGCGGCGGGTCGACTGGCGCGGGCTCGGCTTCGCGCTCCTCGGCCGCCTCCCGGGCAGCGTGGTGGGGGCGTTCATCGTCGTGTACGTGTCCATCCACGCGCTCAGCGTCTTCGTGGCGGTCATGGTGCTGGCCGCCGTGGGGCTCACCGCGCGGGCGTTCAGCGTGCCGCGCAACGGGGCGACGATCACCTCGGCCGGGTTCCTGTCGGGCGTCACCGGCACCGCAACCGGCATCGGCGGGCCGCCCCTCGCCCTCGTCTACCAGAACGCCAGGGGGCCGCAGATCCGGGCCACGCTGGCCATGTTCTTCTTCCTCAGCGCCGCCCAGTCGATCGCCGTCCTCGCCCTGGTCGACCGCCTGCCGGTGCGCGCCCTGGCCACCGGGGGCGCGCTCGTCGTGCCGATGATCCTCGGCTTCGCCCTGTCCGGGCCGCTGCGCCGCCACCTCGACCAGGGCCGGGTCCGCGTCGCCGTCCTGGTCGTCGCCGCGGCCTCCGCGCTCGGCCTCCTCGTCGTCACCGCTCTGGCCTGACCCCGCCGCCGGGCCGGTCGTCTCCGGGCCGGCCGCCTTCGGGGCGATCGCGGCCCGGGTCAGTCGCAGCCGCAACTGCAGCCGTCGCAGCCGCAGCCGCCGTCCTCCGAGCAGCAGCAGCCGCAGTCGCAGTTCGAGCAGCAGTCCCAGCCCGAGCAGTCGCACCGCTGGCAGAACGAGCTCTCGTGCTCCTCGTCCCACTCCGGCCGGTACAGCCCGCACGTACAGCAGGTCAGCGACGCGCACATGAACGACAGCAGGCCGCCCGGATCCTGCCTGCGCCGCCCCGGCGCCTTCGGGTCGTCCACCGGGGACTGCCCGCTGCCGGTGGCGAAGGCGCGGGTGACGGCGCGGCCGGTCTCCCGCACCAGCAGCGCCCGCGCCAGGCCCGGCCGGGGCAGGTCCAGCTCGTCCACCGCCTCCCGCAGGGCGGTGTGCGCGGCGTCGCAGTGGCGGCGCGCCTCGGCGAGACCGGTGCCGGTGGCGTCCAGCGGGTTGTACGCGCCGTTCGCCCGGTCGTCGGCCAGGTCCTCCACGGCGTCGAGCAGATGCGCCAGCCGCCCGAACGCCCTTCCCGCCGCCTTTAGTGCTTGCTGGTTGCCCGGCCGCCCGGCGAGCACCGCCGTGTGCCCGAACGCGGCGGCCACCGCCTCCTCGGTCGGCCCGGTCACCTCCCGTAACCCCACGGCGGCCAGCACCGGAGCGCCCTCAGGCCGCACGAGGGCCCCGGCCTCCGCGAGCGAACCGCCGCCCGCCCGGGGGACCGGCACCTGCGAGACCACAAGGCCCGCCCGCCCGGCCTGCGACCCGGAGAGCGGCGCACTGCGCCCCTGCGCCTGCGGCGCGTTGCCCGGCTGCGGCCCGGAGGGCGGCCTGCTGTGTCCCTCCCTAAGGGGCGCGGGTCCCGTGAGCGGCCTGCCGGGTGTCTCCGTCAGCGGTGTGGGGTGCGTCCGGAGGCCGGGGCGGGGCCGGGCCGGCGAGGGCTCGCCGTCCGGGTGGGCGGGAGGCGTGCGGGCCGGGGCCGGGGGGTGTTCGAGGAGGGCCTGGCGGGAGGCCGCGGCGGTGAGGGGCCGGGGGTCGAAGCCGAGGGCGCCGGCCGTGGCGGCGCCCTCGGTGGTCCAGCGGCGCGCCAGGCGGGAGGCGCCCGCGGCGACCAGGGGGCGGGCGTACCGGCCGTCGCCGTCCGCCACGTGGTCGCGCATCTTCCCGGCGGCGAGCAGCAGCGACACCGAGGCCGCCAGCCGGGCCCCTTCGGCGTGGGCCACGGAGGCGCCGGTGAAGCCGCGCAGCGGGCAGGGCCCGGCCTGGCGGCGGGCGGGCGCGCCGGCCGTCTGGGCTTCGGTGAGGACGGACACGAGCAGGCCGTCGTAGTTGGTCACCAGGCGGGACAGGTGCCCGTGCTCGTCGCGGAGCGCCAGGCACAGCCCGCACAGGTGCGCCATCCAGTCCGCGTACAGCCCTTTGCACATGACGTGCCGACACGGGCGGACAATGCCGAACATACGTCCCCTTTGTGCAGTATGGCGGAGCCCACCGTAGCACCGAGAGGATCGCCATGCCCGTCACCCCAGGCCCGTTCGCCGGCCGTACCGTCTCCGACCTCGCCCTCGACCTGCGCGCGGGCCGCGTCACCGCCGCCGAGCTGGCCCGGCTGGCGCTGGAGGCCGCCGCCCGGCTCGGCCCGGCGCTCAACGCGTTCGTCACCGTCGACGCCGAGGGGGCGCTGGAGGCGGCCCGGACGGCGGACCGCGAGCTGGCCGAGGGCGCCGACCGGGGGCCGCTGCACGGGATACCGGTCGGCGTCAAGGACCTGATCATGGTGGCGGGCCTGCCCGCGACGATGGGCTCACGGCATTTCGCCGGCTACGTCCCCGACACCGACGCCGCCTGCGTGACGCGACTGCGGGAGGCGGGCGCGGTGATCGTCGGCAAGACGACGACGCACGAGTTCGCGTACGGGCCGACGGGCGACCGGTCGGCCAACGGGCCCTCGCGCAACCCGTGGGACCCGGAGCGCATGTCGGGCGGCTCCAGCGGCGGCAGCGGCGCGGCCGTGGCGGCGGGCATCGTCCCGCTGGCGCTCGGCACCGACACGGGCGGCTCGGTGCGCATCCCGGCCGCGCTGTGCGGGGTCGCCGGCTTCAAGCCCGCGTACGGGGCGATCCGCGCCGACGGCGTCTTCCCGCTGTCGGTCACGCTCGACCACGTGGGCGTGCTGGCCGGGCGGGCGGAGGACTGCCTGCTGGCGTACGCGTGCCTGGCGGACGAGCGTCCGGCGCAGGACGGCGGGGAGGTGCGGACGGCGTGGCTGGATCCCGCCGGCCTGACCCCGTGCGATCCCCGGGTGGCCGCCCTGGCGCGGGTGGCGGCCGGGGCGCCGGACGTGGTGGAGCTGCCCGAGGGCGTCGGCGCGCGGTTGCGGGAGACGTACACGGTGATCCAGAGCTGTGAGACGGCGGCCGTGCACGCGGAGCGGCTGGCGGGCGCTCCGGGGTTGTTCGACCCGGAGGTGCTCGAGCGGCTGCGGGTCGCGGCCGAGGTGCCGGGGTGGCGGTACGTGCGGGCGATGGAGGAGCGGCGGCGGCTCGGCGGCGTGGTCGCCGAGCTGTTCGACGGCGGGCACGACGTGCTCGCGCTGCCCGCCTTGCCGCTCACCGCGCCCCGGCTCCAGGGGCGCGAGGTCGTGCTGGACGGCGGAACCGTCGCCGTCCGCGCCGCGCTGCTCGCGCTGACCAGCCCGTGGAACGTGCTGGGCCTGCCCGCGCTGACCGTGCCCGCCGGGCTGGTGGACGGCCTGCCGGCAGGGCTGCAACTGGTGTGCCGCCCTGGCAGTGAGCACCTGCTGTTCCAGGCCGCGGAGAAGGCCGGGCGACCCGGGCCCAGGTGATCCGCCCGGCGGCAGGGCGTGTCTGGATTGTTACCGGGAACAACAAACTCCCCCCGTCGCGGGTCTTCCAAAGCAGGCCATCCCGGAATACGTTGCCGCAAACAACATTCATCCGGGCCCCTCCGGAAGAAAGGACCCTGCACCCATGCGCAAGGGGATCCTCAGCTTGACCGCCGCGGCAGCATCGCTCGCTCTCGGTCTCACCGCCTGCGGGGGCGACGGCGGGACGACCACCACGACCTCCTCGGCCCCGGCCGCCTCCTCACCGGCGGCCACGGGCAAGATCGGCGTCATCCTGCCCGACAGCAAGTCGTCGGCCCGCTGGGAGACGGCGGACCGCAAGTACCTGCAGGAGGCGTTCGAGGCCGCGGGCGTGGCCTACGACATCCAGAACGCCCAGAACGACAAGACGGCCTTCCAGACCATCGCCGACCAGATGATCACGAACGGCGCGACCGTCCTGATGATCGTCAACCTGGACAGCGGCACCGGCAAGACCGTCATCGACAAGGCCAAGTCGCAGGGCGTGGCCACCATCGACTACGACCGGCTGACGCTGGGCGGCGGCGCCGCCTACTACGTGAGCTTCGACAACACCAAGGTCGGCACCCTCCAGGGCGAGGGCCTGAGCAAGTGCCTGGCCGACAAGAAGGCCGACAAGCCCATCGTGGCCTACCTGAACGGCTCGCCGACCGACAACAACGCGACCCTGTTCAGGGAGGGCTACGACGGCGTGCTCAAGCCCAAGTTCGACGCGGGCGAGTACGTCAAGGGCCCCGACCAGGCCGTGCCCGACTGGGACAACACCCAGGCCGGCACCATCTTCGAGCAGATGCTCACCAGCGAGCCGAAGATCGCCGGCGTGCTGGCCGCCAACGACGGCCTGGGCAACGCCGCCATCACCGTGCTGAAGAAGAACAAGCTCAACGGCAAGGTGCCGGTGACCGGCCAGGACGCCACCGTGCAGGGCCTGCAGAACATCCTGGCGGGCGACCAGTGCATGACCGTCTACAAGGCCGTCAAGAAGGAGGCCGACGCCGCCGCCAAGCTCGCGGTCGCGCTGGCCAAGGGCGAGAAGCCCGCGGCGAGCGGCAGCGTCAAGGACCCGGAGACCGGCCAGGACGTCCCGGCCGAGCTGATGGAGCCGCAGGCGATCTACTTCGAGAACGTCAAGGACGTGGTGGCGGACGGCTACGTCACCAAGGAGGAGCTGTGCACCGGCGACTTCGCCGACAAGTGCGCCGAGGCGGGAATCCAGTAGTGACGGCACAGGGCACGGCCCGCGCCCGCCGCGCGGGCCGGGCCCGACCCGAGGGAGCCACATGACCCCCCTGCTCGAAGTGCGCGGGATCGACAAGAGTTTCGGGCCCGTGCAGGTCCTGCACGACGTCGCGTTCTCCGCCCATGCGGGCGAGGTCACCGCGCTGGTCGGCGACAACGGCGCCGGCAAGTCGACGCTCGTCAAGTGCGTCGGCGGCATCTATCCGATCGACTCGGGCGAGATCGTCTTCGACGGCCGCCCGGTCCAGGTGCACGGCCCGCGCGACGCGGGCGAGCTCGGCATCGAGATCGTCTACCAGGACCTGGCGCTCTGCGACAACCTCGACATCGTCCAGAACATGTTCCTGGGCCGCGAGCGCCGCCGGGGCCTCGTGCTCGACGAGGCGTCGATGGAGGAGCTGGCCGAGCAGACGCTGAGCAGCCTGTCCGTGCGCACCGTCAAGTCGATCCGCCAGCAGGTCTCCAGCCTGTCCGGCGGCCAGCGGCAGACGGTCGCCATCGCCAAGGCCGTGCTGTGGAACAGCAAGGTCGTCATCCTCGACGAGCCGACCGCCGCGCTCGGCGTCGCCCAGACCGCCCAGGTGCTCGAACTGGTGCGCAGGCTCGCCGACAAGGGCCTGGCCGTCGTGCTCATCTCGCACAACATGAACGACGTGTTCGCCGTCTCCGACCAGATCGCGGCGCTCTACCTCGGCAGGATGGCCGCGCAGGTCAGGACCGCCGACGTGACGCACGCGCAGGTCGTCGAACTGATCACGTCCGGCCGCAGCGGAGACCTGGGGATCGTGTCATGAACAAGGTCAAGGAACTGCCCGGCGAGGCCATCGCCACCGCGGTGCAGGCCCCGTCGATCGGGCACAGCGTGCGCGCCTACGCCGAGCGCGTGCGCGGCGGCGACATGGGCGCGCTGCCGGCCGTGCTCGGCCTGGTCGTGCTCTGCACGGTCTTCGCGATCGCCCGCCCGTCCTTCCTCAGCCCGATCAACTTCGCCAACCTGTTCACGCAGGGCGCCGCGATCACGGTGATCGCGATGGGCCTGGTGTTCGTGCTGCTGCTGGGCGAGATCGACCTGTCGGCCGGGTTCGCCAGCGGCGTCTGCGCGGCGGTGCTCGCGGTGACGCTCACCTCGCTCGGCCTGCCGTGGTACGTGTGCGTGCTGGCCGCCGTCGCCACCGGGGCGGTCATCGGCGTCGTGCTCGGCTCGCTGGTGGCCAAGGTCGGCATCCCGTCGTTCGTGGTCACGCTGGCCGCCTTCCTCGCCTTCCAGGGCCTGGTGCTGGTGCTGGTCGACGAGGGCAAGAACATCTCGATCAGGGACGAGGTGATCGTCGCGATCGCCGGCCGCAACCTCCCGCCGTGGCTCGGCTGGGGGCTGTACGCGGCGTGCGTGGCGATCTACGCGGCCGTCCAGCTCGTCCGGGCCAGGCGGCGGGCCGGGCGCGGGCTGGTCGCCGACCCGCTGTCGCTGATCGCGGTCCGGGTCGGCTCGCTGGCGGTCATCGCGGGCCTGGCGGTGTACGTGCTCAACCTGGAGCGCAGCCGCAACCCGCTGATCACCTCGCTCACCGGCGTGCCGATCGTCGTCCCGGTGATCCTGGCGCTCCTGGTGCTGTGGACGTTCGTGCTGCGCCGTACCGCGTTCGGGCGGCACATCTACGCGGTCGGCGGCAACGCGGAGGCGGCCCGCAGGGCCGGCATCGCGGTGGACCGGATCAAGGTCAGCGCGTTCGTGATCTGCTCGGCCATGGCGGCGGTCGGCGGCGTCATCGCCGCCTCCCGGGCCAGTTCCGTCGACCCCAACACGGGCGGCAGCTCGGTGCTGCTGTACGCGGTCGGCGCGGCGGTGATCGGCGGCACGAGCCTGTTCGGCGGCAAGGGCCGGGTGGTCGACGCGATCCTCGGCGGCGCGGTCGTCGCGGTGATCGAGAACGGCATGGCCCTGATGGGTTACGGCTCCAGCGTGAAGTATCTGGTGACCGGATGCGTCCTGCTGCTGGCCGCGGGCGTGGACGCGCTGGCGCGCAAACGGGCGGCCTCCGCTGGTCTAAGGTGATCAGCGACTTCCACCCGTTGAAGGAACCTCAGACGATGCGTGCCGGCCCCTCACAGGAGGACATCAGGCGCCACAATCTCGGCGCGCTGCTTCGCCATGTCCACCTCGGCGGGCCGATCTCGCGGGCCGAGCTGACCTCGCGGATGGGGCTCAACCGCAGCACGATCATGGCGCTCACCTCCGACCTGACGGCCGCCGGGCTGGTGCGCGAGGAGTTGCCGCGCGAGACGGGCCGCGCCGGCCGCCCGTCGCTGGTGGTGCGCCCGGAGTCGTCGCGGGTGTACGTGTTCGCCTTCGACGTGAGCCCCGACCGGCTCGCGGTGGCGCGGGTCGGCCTCGGCGGGCTCATCCTGGACCGCCGGGAGGTGGCGCGCGAGCGCGGGTCGCCGGCGCTGGGCGAGCTGGCGGGGGTGCTGGCCGGGTTCGCCCGCCAGATGCGCCGCCGCACCCGCGACGACACGGTCTGCGTGGGCGCCGCCGCCGCGGTGCCGGGCGGGGTGCGCAAGGCCGACGGCGTGGTCGCCTTCGGCCCCAACCTGGGGGTCGAGGAGGCGGTGCCGTTCGGCGAGGAGCTGGGCCGCAGGCTCGGCCTGGGCCTGCCCGTGAGCGTGGGCAACGACGCCAACCTGGCGGCGCTGGCCGAGCACAGCCGCGGGGTCGGCGCCGCCGTCAAGGACCTGATCTACCTGCACGGCGACGTCGGCATCGGCGGCGGCATCATCACCGGCGGCCACCTGCTCGGCGGCCACGACGGCTACGGCGGCGAGGTCGGCCACATCGTGGTCAACCCGGGCGGCCGGGCCTGCGGCTGCGGCTCGTACGGCTGCCTGGAGGCCGAGGTGGGGGAGCGGGCGCTGCTGGAGGCGGCCGGCCGGTTCCGCTCCGGCCAGCACGGCCGCGACGCGGTCCGGGCGGTGGTCGAGGCGGCCGACCGGGGCGACATCGTGGCGCAGGAGGCGCTCAAGCGGGTCGGCGACTGGCTCGGCCTGGGCATCGCCAACCTGGTCAACATCTTCAACCCGGAAATGGTGATCTTCGGCGGGATGCTGCGCGAGGTCTACCTCGGCTCGGCGGCCCAGGTGCGCAGCCGGCTGACCCTGCACGCGATGGCGCCGCAGCGCGAGCGGCTGCGGCTGCGGACCTCGTCCCTGGCCGACGACGCGACGCTCGTGGGCGCGGCCGAGCTGGCCTTCGCCCACGTGCTCGCCGACCCTCTCGAGGTGCTGGCCAGGGCCGGAAGTTAGGCGACGCGGGAGTTGGGCGCCGTCCAGGTGTTGCAGTAGCGTGCCGAGCCGCCGCTGTAGCCGCGGTTCTGCCAGTAGGCGAGGTTGCGCGGCTTGCCGTGGACCTTGCTCTCGTCGGCCTGCCGGATGGCGTCGACCCACTGGCCCCAGGTGATGCCCGGGTCGACCGAGTCGATCGTGGCGCTGTAGAAGACGCCGGCGAAGCACTCGGCCTGCATCTCCAGGCGGTGGCTGAGCGTCGTGCGGGCCTTGGCGCCGGCCCGCCAGTAGAGCCGGTTCTGCGCGTCCAGGATGCCGGTGAGCTCCTGCACGTGGTGGCCCCACTCGTGGGCGACGGAGTGCGCGATGTTCATCTTGAACGGGTCACGCAGGTCGCGCTTCTGGATCCGGATCGCGATCGTGCGCTGGGCCGGGCAGTACTGGGCGCCGTTCGTGGTGATCGTGCCGCACACCGAGCGGCTGCCGGAGGTGACGGACACCTTCGGCGGCGAGTAGCGCATCCCGGCGGCCTTGAACCGGGCGGCCCAGAAGCGGTTGGCGCACCTGGCCATGGCCCGGTGGAAGGTCTTGACGGAGGAGGTGCTGCCCTCGCGGATCTCGGGGATCGCGCAGGTCAGGGTGGAGGGGGTGCCCGACCGGTAGATCTTGTTCTTGGTCAGTACGGCCGGCAGCCCCGAGCTCGCGGACTTCGTCTCGGCGCTAGCCGTACCAGATAGGGCCAGACCCGCGATCATGCAGACAGAGGCTGCGATAAGGGGAGTACGCACGATCGCGGATACTAGACCAGTTCATGGTGTTTTTGGAGGGTTGTATGTGGCATTTGTCGCCAGAAGGTGCGGCCGCACCGCAGCAGTGCGGCCGCACGGACGGGCAGGATCAGGCGACGTAGCGGGACGAGACCCGCCAGGTGTTGCAGGAGCCCGGGGAGGCGGAGCTGAAGCCCCGCTTCATCCAGAACGCCTGCGACGGGCCCTTGCCGTGGTCGTTCTGTGCCCAGCCCTCGTGGCCGTGGTCGTGGAACCAGTCCACGATCTGCGCCCAGCGACCGGAGTCGACGGGCAGGGTGTCGCGCACCGAGCGCATGAAGACCGAGGAGAAGCACTCGGCCTGCAGCTCCGAGCGGCGCGAGAGCTGGAGCCTGGCGGAGCCGCTGGCGCGGTTGTAGGCCGGGCCGTAGTAGTTCCAGATCCCGGAGATCGCCTGCACGTGGTGGCCGTACTCGTGCGCCATCAGGCGGGCGATGCCGATCGGGTCGGGGTTGCGCAGCTGGGTCTTGGTGATGAGCATGTACATCGTGCGGTTGGACGAGCAGTAGTAGCCGTCCGCGCCGCCGACCCAGCGCCCGCAGGGGCTGCTGAGCTTACGGGTGGTGATGCGCAGCCGCGGCTTGCTGAACGACAGGCGGGCCTTGCGGAACTGCGAGGCCCACGACTTGTTCAGGCAGTTGGTGACCCGGCTGAGGAAGCGCTTGTAGGCCGCCGTGCTGCCCCGGGGCAGGCTGCCGGGACGGCAGTTGGACGAGGCCAGCCGGCCCGTCTTGTACAGCGGGTTGTGCGTGGCGGCCGCCTTGCCCCGGGGGACGGCGGTCGTCGTCTGCTGCTGCTGAGCCTGCGTGACCTGTGCGACGTTCTGTGCTGCTGCCTTGGCAGTGTTCGCCTCGGCGACCGCCGTCCCCGCGCCCGCCAGGGAGACGATCACCCCGGCAGCCAGCAGTGACGACAGTTTCTTCATGGGGAGAGTGTTCATAGTGAGGGAAAGACTAGGTCAAGTTCTGACAAATGTGGGCGCATTTGACTCGATGAGGTCAGCGTGTCGTCCGCGAACTAGACTCCTTGCGTCGGCGTACAAGACCAGAGGGGAGTCTGATCCGTGAGCGGGTTGCTGGACTCAGTCAAGGGACCGCACGACGTCAAGAGGCTCGCTGCCGAGGAGCTGCCGCGGCTGGCGGGTGAGGTGCGGGACCTGCTCGTCGACTCGTGCGCGAAGTTCGGCGGGCACCTGGGGCCCAACCTGGGGGTGGTGGAGCTGACCATCGCCATCCACCGCGTCTTCGACTCCCCCCGCGACCCGGTCGTGTGGGACACCGGGCACCAGGGCTACGTGCACAAGCTGCTGACCGGCAGGGCCGCCGGGTTCGACGCGCTCAAGCAGGAGGGCGGCCTGTCGGGCTACCCGAGCCGGGCCGAGTCCGAGCACGACTTCGTCGAGAACTCCCACGCCTCGACCGCGCTGTCCTACGCCGACGGCCTGGCCAAGGCGTTCAAGCTGCGCGGCGAGCACGACCGCACGGTCGTCGCGGTGATCGGCGACGGTGCCCTGACCGGCGGCATGGCCTGGGAGGCGCTCAACAACATCGCCGGGGCCAAGGACCTGCCGATCGTCATCGTCGTCAACGACAACGGCCGCTCCTACTCGCCGACCATCGGCGGGCTCGCCTCCCACCTGTCGTCGCTGCGCGTCAACCGCCGCTACGAGGACATGCTGGAGTACGTCAAGGGAAAGATCGGGAACGTTCCCGTGCTCTACGACGCCCTGCACGGCATCAAGAAGGGCGTCAAGGACGTCATCGCCCCGCAGGCCATGTTCGAGGACCTCGGCCTGAAATACGTCGGCCCCATCGACGGCCACGACGAGCAGGCCATGGAGGCGGCCCTGCGCAAGGCCCGCGGCTTCCGCGGCCCGGTCATCGTGCACGCCCTCACCCAGAAGGGCCGCGGCTACAGCCCCGCCGAGAACCACGACGAGGACCAGTTCCACTCGCCCGGCGCCTTCGACCGCGCCACCGGCGCCGAGAAGCCCAAGGGCCGCATCTGGACCAACGTCTTCAGCGAGGAGCTGGTCCGGCTCGGCCACGAGCGCGACGACCTGGTGGCGATCACCGCGGCGATGCTCCACCCGACCGGCCTGGCCGCCTTCGCCGAGGCGTTCCCCGAGCGCATCTACGACGTCGGCATCGCCGAGCAGCACGCCCTCACCAGCGCCGCCGGCCTGGCCCTCGGCGGCATGCACCCCGTGGTCGCCGTCTACGCCACCTTCCTCAACCGCGCCTTCGACCAGCTCCTGATGGACGTGGCGCTGCACCGCCTGCCGGTCACCGTGGTGCTCGACCGGGCGGGCGTCACCGGCGACGACGGCGCCAGCCACAACGGCATGTGGGACCTGTCGATCCTCCAGGTGGTGCCCGGCCTGCGGGTCGCCGTGCCGCGCGACGGCAGGCGGCTCACCGAGCTGCTGCGCGAGGCGGTGGCCGTCTCCGACGGGCCCACCGCGCTGCGCTTCCCCAAGGGCCCGGTCGCCGAGGCCGTCGAACCCGTCGGCAGCCTCGGCACGATGGACGTGCTGCGCGAGCCCGCCTCCGGCGAGCCCGACGTGCTCCTGGTCGGCGTCGGCCCGATGACGCAGGCGTGCATGGAGGCGGCGGTCCTGCTCGACGCGCAGGGCATCTCCTCGACCGTGGTCGACCCGCGCTGGGTCAAGCCGCTCGACGAGGCCCTCGTCGGCGCGGCGCGGGCGCACAAGCTCGTCGCCGTCGTCGAGGACAACGGCCGCGTGGGCGCCGTCGGCGACGCCGTCTCGCGCCTGCTGCGCGACGCCGACGTGGACGTGCCGGTGCGCTCCTACGGCATCCCGCAGGAGTTCCTCGACCACGCCAAGCGGGCCGCCATCCTCGGCCGGATCGGGCTCACCGGGCAGGACCTGGC
The DNA here is from genome assembly GCF_040639085.1 of Nonomuraea sp. NPDC023979. NCBI lineage: Bacteria > Bacillati > Actinomycetota > Actinomycetes > Streptosporangiales > Streptosporangiaceae > Nonomuraea > Nonomuraea sp. NPDC023979. The sequence goes on along the minus strand of NZ_JBEZZG010000032.1, from coordinate 24,217 downwards.
CCGGCAGATCACCGAGGCCGTCGCCCGGCGCGGTTCCCCCGTGGTAAGCCCTTCGTAGCAGGCGGTTGATCATCCGCGGTGGGGGAAGGTCGCTCACCGTGGATATCTTTCGCACCAAGAGTGTCGAGCAGTCGATCCGCGACACCGAAGCCCCCGAGCACCAGCTCCGCAAGCGCCTGAACGCCGTGGACCTGACCGTCTTCGGCATCGGCGTGATCGTGGGCACCGGCATCTTCGTGCTGACCGGCCAGGTGGCCAAGGAGATGGCCGGTCCGGCCGTGGCGATCTCGTTCGTGGTCGCCGCGGTCGTCTGCGGCCTGGCGGCGCTGTGCTACGCCGAGTTCGCCTCCACGATCCCGGTGGCAGGCTCCGCCTACACCTTCGCCTTCGCCACGCTGGGCGAGTTCCCCGCCTGGATCATCGGCTGGGACCTGCTGCTGGAGATGGCCCTGGCCGCGGCCGTGGTCGCCGTCGGCTGGTCAGGCTACTTCGCCTCGCTGATGTCCTCGATCGGGATCGAGCTGCCCGCCTCGATCGCCGGGGACGAGCCGGTGGTCAACCTGCCCGCGATGATCATCGTGCTGATCCTCACCGGGGTCCTGATCGCCGGGATCAAGCTGTCCTCCCGGGTCAACCTGGCCATCGTGGTCATCAAGGTCGCCGTCATCCTGCTGGTGATCGTGGCCGGGCTGTTCTTCGTCAAGGCGGCCAACTACACGCCGTTCATCCCCGCGCCCGAGGCCACCCCGACCGTCGAGGGCGTCCAGGCGCCGCTGATCCAGGTGCTGTTCGGCATCACGCCCGTCGCCTTCGGCGTGCTCGGCGTCTTCTCCGCCGCCGCGATCGTGTTCTTCGCCTTCATCGGCTTCGACATCGTCGCCACCGCCGCCGAGGAGACCATCGAGCCGCAGCGCGACGTGCCGCGCGGCATCATCGGCTCACTGGCCATCTGCACGATCCTGTACGTCGCGGTCTCGCTCGTCGTGGTGGGCATGCAGCACTACACCGAGCTGAGCAGCAGCGCGCCCCTGGCCGACGCCTTCACCGCCGTCGGCCAGTCGTGGGCGGCCACGCTGATCAGCATCGGCGCGATCGCCGGCCTGACCACCGTGGTGATGATCCTCATGCTCGGCCAGACCCGGGTGCTGTTCGCGATGTGCCGCGACGGGCTGCTGCCCCGCCCGCTGGCCAAGGTCAACCCCAGGACCGGCACGCCCGCGCTGCTGACGGCGATCGTGGGCGCGGTGGCGGCGGTGCTGGCCGGGTTCATCTCGCTGGGCGCGCTGGCCGAGCTGGTCAACATCGGCACGCTGTTCGCGTTCGTCGTCGTCTCCGCCGGCGTGATCATCCTGCGCCGCACCCGGCCGGAGCTCGAACGCGCCTTCCGCGCGCCGGGCGTGCCGGTGCTGCCGATCCTGGCCGTGCTCGCCTGCCTCTACCTGATGCTCAACCTGCCCGTCGAGACGTGGCTGCGGTTCGTCATCTGGATGGTCATCGGCGCCGTGCTCTACTTCCTGTACGGCAGGCGCCACAGCAGGGCCCGGCAGGGCCTCTGACGGTCCGGGGGCGGGCGGCCACCCCCGGAAGGGGCGGTCAGAGCGTGAAGACCGCCCCGCCCGCCGCGCGCATCAGGCACGCGTTGCTGTAGACGCGGCCGAAGACGACGGGCTTGCCCCGCCACATGCCGGCCACGACGACCGCGTGCGGGCGCAGCTCCTTGGTGCAGACCTGGCCGGGCGAGGCCGCCAGCCTGGCCGGGTCGCCGCCCGCCTTGCGCAGCAGCCGGCAGGCCGCGCGCGGCGACGGGTGGGTGCCGCCGTCACGGTCGCAGGTCAGCGTGACGGCCTTGGTCTCGCCGCCCTTCTCCGCGACCAGGACGCGCAGCGCCGACCGCTGCTCCGGCCGCTGGTCCGATCGCAGGGCCGATCGCAGGGCCGATCGCTGGTCCGAGTGCTGGTCCGATCGCGGGGCCGGATCCGCGAGCGCCGGAGCCGCCGCGGCGAACAGGAAGGCTCCGCTCAGCGCCAGCGCGCCGACCGCCTTCAACATGGTGTCTCCCTTCGTAGCGAGGGACCACACGCTACGACGGACAGTGACGGCCGTTGAGGAGGCCCGCCGGGCGGACCTCCTCAAAGACCAGGTCAAGCCGGGAGAGAGGCCACCCCCGGCGGCAGGAAGCGTGACTGCGAGTGACCGCTGCGGTCCAGGTACGGGGTGATGCCGCCCAGGTGGAACGGCCAGCCCGCGCCCAGGATCATGCACAGGTCGATGTCCTGCGGCGCGGCCACCACGCCCTCCTCCAGCATGAGCCGGATCTCCTCGGACAGCGCGCCGAGCACCCGCTCGCGCACCTGCTCGGCCGTGGACGGGCGGTCGCCGCCCGCGAAGAACGCCACCGCCTCGGGGTCGAGCGAGAAGTCCGCCCCGTACACGCCGGGCTTGCCGGAGGCGACGAGCTTGGCCAGGTTGGCCGAGACGCCGAACCGGTCCGGGAACGCCTCGTGCAGCGTCCCGGCCACGTGCATGCCGACGGCCGGGCCGACGAGCTGCAGCAGCGCGAACGGCGTCATCGGCAGCCCGAGGCCGTCCAGCGCGTGCTCGGCCGTCTCCAGCGGCGTGCCCTCGTCGACGGCGGTGATGACCTCGCCCATGAACCGGGTGAGCAGCCGGTTGACCACGAACGCCGGGGCGTCCTTGACCAGGACCGACGACTTCTTCAGCGACTTGCCGACGGCGAACGCGGTGGCCAGCGTGGCGTCGTCCGTCGCCGCGCCCCGGATGATCTCCAGCAGCGGCATGACCGCGACCGGGTTGAAGAAGTGGAAGCCGACCAGCCGCTCGGGGTGCTTCAGGTCCGCGCCCATCTCGGTCAGCGACAGCGACGAGGTGTTGGTGGCGAGCACGCACTCGGCCGAGACCACGGCCTCCACCTCGGCGAACACCTGCTTCTTGACCGCCAGGTCCTCGAAGACCGCCTCGATGACGAAGTCGGCGTCGGCGAAGGCGTCCTTGGTCAGCGACCCGGTCACCAGCGCCTTGAGCCGGTTGGCCTGGTCGCCGGAGATCCGGCCCTTGGCCAGCAGCTTGTCCACCTCGGCGTGCACGTACCCGACGCCCTTGTCCAGGCGCGCCTGGTCGAGGTCGGTCAGCACGACCGGGACCTCCAGGCGGCGGGCGAACAGCAGCGCCATCTGCGAGGCCATCAACCCGGCGCCGACGACGCCGACCTTGGTGACCTTGCGCGCCAGCGCCTTGTCGGGCGCGCCGGCCGGGCGCTTGGCCCGCCGCTGCACCAGGTCGAAGGCGTACAGGCCGGCCCGCAGCTCGTCGCTCATCAGCAGGTCGGCCAGTGCCTCGTCCTCGGCCGCGAAGCCCTCGTCGCGGGAGGCCGTACGGGCCAGCGCGATGAGGTCGAGCGCCCGGTAGGGGGCCGGGGAGGCGCCGTGCAGCTTCAGGTCGACCAGGAAGCGGGCGTCGGCGACCGTCTTGTCCCAGTCGCCCGCCGTGTGGTCGGGGCGCGACACCTGCTCGGCGCCCTGCAGCACGCGGGCGGCCCAGCGCAGCGACTCCTCCAGGAAGTCGGCGGGCTCGAACAGCGCGTCGGCCACGCCGAGCTCGTACGCCTGCGCGCCCTTGACCATGCGGTTCTGGCTCAGCGGGTTCTCGATGATCAGCTTGATCGCGTTGGCCGGGCCGACCAGGCGGGGGAGCAGCTGCGTGCCGCCCCAGCCCGGCACGAGGCCGAGGAAGCACTCGGGCAGGGCTACCGCCGGGACGCCGGAGGAGATCGTCCGGTAGGTGCAGTGCAGCGCGATCTCCAGGCCGCCGCCCATGGCCGCGCCGTTGACGAACGCGAACGACGGGATGCCCAGCTCGCCCAGCCGCCGGAACACGTGGTGGCCCAGCGCGCCGATGGCCAGCGCCTCCTCGCGGGAGGTCACCTGGGCCGCGCCCTTGAGGTCGGCGCCGACGCCGAAGATGAACGGCTTGCCGGTCACGCCCACCGCGACCAGGTCGGTGCGGGCGGCGATCTCCGACAGCGCGCCGTTGAGCGCGAACAGGCCGTGCGGGCCGAACGTGTTGGGCTTGGTGTGGTCGAAGCCGTTGTCGAGCGTGATGAGGGCCATCGTGCCCGCGCCGCCGGGCAGCTCGACGTCGCGGACGAGGGCCTTGGTCACCACCTCGTCGGCGTTGCGGTCGCTCAGCAGCGCGCGCCAGGTCTCGATGTCGCTCATGCCAGGTTCTCCCAGATCACGGTGCCGCCCATGCCCATGCCGACGCACATGGTGGTGATGCCGTAGCGCACGTCGGGGCGCTCGCCGAACTGGCGGGCGAGCTGCGTCATCAGCCGCACGCCCGAGGAGGCCAGCGGGTGGCCGAAGGCGATCGCGCCGCCGTAGGGGTTGACCCGGGGGTCGTCGTCGGCGATGCCGAAGTGCTCCAGGAACGCGAGGACCTGGACGGCGAACGCCTCGTTGATCTCGAACAGCCCGATATCCGAAATATCCAGACCTGCCAGGCGGAGGGCCCGCTCGGTCGACGGGATCGGGCCGACGCCCATCACCTCCGGGTCCACACCCGCGAACGCGTACGACACCAGCCGCATCTTCGCGCTCAGCCCCAGCTCCGCGGCCACGTCGGCGGCGGCGACCACACAGCCGGTGGCGCCGTCGTTGATGCCCGACGAGTTGCCCGCCGTCACGTTGCCGTGCGGCCGGAACGGCGTCTTCAGCCCGGCCAGCGCCTCCGCCGTGGTGCCCGGCCTGGGCGCCTCGTCCTGGACCGCCAGGCCCCAGCCCTTCTCGGCCGTGCGGATCGCCGTCGGCACCAGGTCGGGCTGGATCTTGCCGTCGGCGTACGCCTTGGCGACCTTCTCCTGCGACAGCACCGCGTAGGCGTCGGCGCGGTCCTTGGTGATCGACGGGTAGCGGTCGTGCAGGTTCTCCGCCGTCATGCCCATGACCAGGGCGCTCGGGTCGACCAGCTTCTCCGACAGGAACCTCGGGTTCGGGTCGACGCCCTCGCCCATCGGGTGACGGCCCATGTGCTCGACGCCGCCCGCGATGGCCACGTCGTAGGCGCCGAACGCGATGCCGCCCGCCACCGTGGTGACCGCGGTCATCGCGCCCGCGCACATGCGGTCGATCGCGTAACCGGGCACCGACTTGGGCAGGCCCGCCAGCACCGCGGCCGAACGGCCGATGGTCAGGCCCTGGTCGCCGATCTGGGTGGTCGCGGCGATCGCGACCTCGTCGACCCGCTCGGGCGGCAGGCCGGGGTTGCGCCGGATGAGCTCGCGGATGACGCGGACGACCAGGTCGTCGGCGCGGGTCTCCGCGTACAGCCCTTTCGGCCCCGACCTGCCGAAAGGCGTGCGCACGCCGTCGACGAACACGACGTCACGAGAGGAAGGCACGGATTCGCTCCTCGTTGCTGGACAGCTTCCTCGCCCATGCTACTCGCCAGTAACTACTCCGCAGACGAGCGTCGCGGCCAGCAGGGCGTACACGGCGGCGACGTGCGGGTCCCACAGGTGCGCGCGGGCGCCGACCAGGGCCACGACCCCCGCGACGGCGCAGGCCCACGACACCCGCCCCCACCCTCCCGTACGCGCTCCGCGCCCCGGATCCCACGGATCCCCCGGCACCTTCCCCGCCCACCCGGACGCCGCCCCCCGCCCACCCCGGCCCGCTCCCCCCGAACGCGACGCCACGCCGACGCGGGCGGGCCCGCTGCGGGGGGTGGCGTCCCGGTGGCGGGGAGCCGCCCACCGGCCCGACCGCCCTGTCCGCCCCATCCGGCCGGGCCTCGCCGCCCGCGTTTCGGCAGGCCCGCTCGGGGTGGCCGATGCCGACGGCGGCACCGCGCCGACGTGAGCAGGCCCGCTGCGGGGAGGCGCCCACGAGGCCGCGCGGCCGGGCTTTCGGGCGGTGGTCCACCAGGCTGCGAGGCAGGCGGTGGCGGTGGTGGCGACGGTGAGGGGGATGGTCAGGGCGCCGGCGGGGGCGGGGTGGCCGGCGGCGGTGAAGAGCTGGGGCACCGCGCAGGCGAGCAGGACGAGCACCGCCCAGCCGGCCGCCACCGCGAGGCGGCCGAGGGCGAGCCCGGGGGAGGGCGGGGCGGCGTACAGCTCGCTCTCGCGGCGGCGGACGGCGCGGGCCCGCACGCCCCAGACGGCCTGGGTGAGCGCCAGCGCGGGCGGCGCCCCGAGGGTGACGGCCAGGGCGAGCACGGCGAGCGGCAGCGTGTCCTGCCCGGCGGGAGCCCGTTCGGCGATGAGCTGGACGGCGCAGAGCAGCGCGATCGACGAGGTCAGCGCGATGCGGGCGGCCCGCCGTGCGGCGAGCGCCCGCGCGCGGAGGGCGGCCACGGAGGACGCGCCGGGAGGGGGCGCGATCTTGGTCGGGGGCATGGATGTCATGATGCGGGACAACGGTGTGTGACGTCCCGGATTCACCGAGTTCGCATGGAGCCCTAGGTTCATCGGCGATCATTTCGGGCGATGGCCCGTTTCTCAGTATGCTGCCCGATCTGATCATCTTCTGAGGGGCGCAGCGTGGGAAACGCGAACTCACGGACCGCCCGGCGGCTGACCCCGGCGGGCTGGGTGGGCGTCGTGCTGACCGGCGTGCTGGTGGTGGTCACGCTGTCGGCGTACGGCTACTACCGCAGCATCTACGGCGAGCTGAAGCAGTCCGATCTCACCGGTCAGCTCGGCACGGACCGCCCCCGGGAGACCGGCGCGCTGAACGTGCTGCTCATCGGCTCCGACTCGCGTGACGGCGACAACAAGAAGTACGGGGCGCTGTCGCAGGGCAAGGGCGAGCGCACCGACACGATCATGTTGCTGCACCTCTCGCCCGACCGGGACAAGGCCACCATGATCAGCTTCCCGCGTGACTCGATGGTCATGATGCCGGAGTGCGAGCTGCGCGGCGGCGGCGTCCGCCCGGCGGGGATCGGCCAGATCAACTCGGCGTTCAACGACGGCGGCGTGGCCTGCACGATCAAGACGCTCGAAGCGCTCACCGACATCCACATCAACCACTTCGTGAAGGTCGACTTCACCGGCTTCAAGGGCATCATCGACGCGATCAAGGGCATCGAGATCTGCCTGCCCAAGGCGGTCAACGACCCGCAGGCCAAGTTCGTGCTCGGGCCCGGCAAGCACGTCGTCAACGGCGAGCAGGCGCTCGGCTACGTGCGCACCCGTTACGCGCTCGGCGACGGCAGCGACCTGAGCCGCATCCAGCGCCAGCAGGTGTTCCTCACCAAGGTGATGGAGAAGGTCACCGACGGCGGCCTGCTCACCGACCCGATCGCGCTCGACGCGTTCCTGCGCGCCGGGATCAAGGCGGTGACCGTCGACAGCGAGCTCACGCCCGAGCGCATGCTGGAGATCGCCAACAGCGTCAGCGGCATGACGGCCAAGGAGCTCAAGGGCATCACGGTGCCCACCGAGCCGTACCCGGCGGACAAGAACCGGGTCCAGTTCAGCGAGCCCGCGGCGTCGGACTTCTTCAAGCGGGTGCGCGAGGACGTGGAGGTGACGGCGACCAAGGGCCCGGCCGCCCCCAGCTCCGCCCCGAAGGTGAAGAACGAGCAGGTGCGCGTCCAGGTGCTGAACGCCACCGGCGAGCAGGGCAAGGCCGGCGTCGTGGCCGAGGAGCTGGCCGCGCAGGGCTTCGTCGTGACCCATGTCGGCAACGCCGCCCCGGCGGACACCACCACGATCCGCTACGCCAAGAAGGACGCCGCCCAGGGCCCCGCGTACGCCGAGGCGGTGGCCGCCCGGCTGTCGAAGGACAAGCGCACCCCGGTGGCGGGCAAGGTCAGGCCGGTGTCCGCGGAGCCGTACAAGAGCGCCGCCACGCCGCCCCCGGGCCCGTCCGTCCAGCTCGTCATCGGCGCCGACTGGCCCGGCGTCCGGGTCGTGTCGACGATCCCCGACTCGCTCAAGGACAAGGTCGTCGACAGCTCCACGAACCCGTGCCTCTAGTCAGGCGGTGACGCCCGCGTCCACCGCGATCGCCGCCCCCGTGATCGACCGCCCGCCCTCGCCCACCAGGTGGGAGACGGTCGCGGCGATGTCGCCGGGGTCGCAGTAGCGGCCCAGCGCCGTGTAGGAGCGCTCGTCGTCGGCGTCCGGGCCGTCGGCCGGGTTCATCTCGGTGTCGGTGGAGCCGGGGTGCACGAGGTTGGCGGTGATGCCGCGCGGGCCGAGGTCGCGGGCCAGGCCTTTGGTGAGCCCGCTGAGTGCCGACTTGCTCATCGCGTAGAGGGTCCAGCCCGGGTACGGGACCCGCTCGGCCAGGCTGCTGCCGATCGTGACGATCCTGCCGCCCTCGGGCAGGTGCTTGGCCGCCGCCTGCGCCAGCACGAACGCCGCCCGCGCGTGCACGGCCAGCGTGCGGTCCACCTCGTCGAGTGTCACGTCCTCCAGAGGTCCGTACGGGGCGATGCCGGCGTTGCTGACCACCACGTCCAGCCTGCCGAACGCGGCCACCGTGTCCTCGACGGCGGCCACCAGGTCCTCGGCGCGCGCCGCCTCGGCCCGCAGGCTCAGGCCGCGCCGCCCGGCCGCCTCCACGTCCGCGACCACCTGCGCGGCCCTGCCGGCGGCCGAGGCGTACGTGATCGCCACGTCGAACCCGTCGGCGGCCAGGCGGTGCGCGATGGCCGCGCCGATGCCTCTGCTGCCACCGGTCACCAGAGCGACTCTCATCACTGCGTCTCCTTCTCAGTCAAGCGGAATCAGTTCCGCTTCAACAGTAAGCGGAATGTGTTCCGGATGGCAAGTGAGGGAAGATGAGGGGCGTGAGACGTGACGCGGCCCGCAACCGGGAGAGGATCCTCGACGCCGCGGCCGCCATCGTGGCCGCCGAAGGGGTCGCCGGGCTGTCGATGGCCGAGGTCGCCGCCGCTGCCGGGGTCGGGGTCGGCACCCTCTACCGCCGCTTCGGCGACCGGTCCGGGCTGGCATACGCGCTCATCGACGAGCGCGAGCGGGAGTTCCAGGCGGCCTTCCTCGACGGGCCCCCGCCGCTCGGGCCGGGCGCCGAGCCGCGCGAGCGGGTCCGCGCCTTCCTGGCCGCGCTCGCCGACCGGACCGTGGAGCAACTCGACCTGCTGGTGATGGCCGAGACCGCCGGGCCGTACGCCCGGTTCGGGGGCGCGTACGACGCCTACCGCGCGCACCTGGCGCTGCTGATCGCGCGGCTGCGCCCCGACGCCGACGTCTACTGCCTGGCCGACGCGCTGCTGGCGCCGCTCGCCGCGCCGCTGCTGGCCCGGCAGGTGCGCGACCAGGGGGTGCCGATCGAGCGGGTCAAGGCCGCTCTGGACGTGCTCGCCGCCGGGCTCTGAGCCGTTCCGGGTCCGTACTGCGTGTGGCCGGTGATGTTGCCGGAGTGACCGAAGTTACGCAGCGTAGTTTTAGCGAAACAGGTGAAATTTCCGGACAAGTTGGGGTTGATTCTGTTAAGAAAGGTCGCGGTCCGTATTCGTACTAGAGAGGCTCAGCGTGGCGCGCGACGAGAACGACAAGTCCTATGAGGACGCGCAGGGGCGAGCGTTAAACCCCGAGCTGACCGGCGACGTGCTGTCCCCCCGCTGGAGCACCGAGGACACCGACGAGCAGCCGGCCATCCAGGTCTCGGGCAGCGAGACGTACGTCCTGCACGCCGACGGCGCCTCCGAGCGCATCGGCGGCGACCAGCCGGCGCCCGCCCCGTACGCGGGCGACGCCTTCAGCGACCCCGCGTACGCCGCCGACGCGCTCTACACCGGCGACGCGGCGAGCGGCCCGCACTACACGGGCGACGCCCCCAGCGGTCCCCACTACACGGGCGACGCCGACAGCGGCCCGCACTACACGGGTGACGCGGCGAGCGGCCCGCACTACACCGGCGACGCCGACAGCGGGCCGGTGGACCGCGACGACGCCGACGAGCCCCCGTACCTGCCGCTCGACCGCGGCTACGGCGAGGAGGCCGACGAGCCCAGGCGCGGCTTCCTCGGCTCCGGCTGGACCGACGGCTCCGGCGACGAGCACGACGGCGGCGAGCGCGAGGTGCGCCGCCGCACCCGGGTGCTGCTCGTCGCGGCGGCCGCCGTGGTCCTGGCCGGCGCGGCGGCCGGCTGGATGCTCACCGGCACGTCCTCCGACGACCCGTGCGCGGGCGGCAAGTGCGCCAGCGTCGGCGAGCTCAGCTCGCCCACCGCCCCGCAGGACGCCATTACGGACGTCCCGATCGGCGAAGCCACCGATACGGCCACACCCGAACCCAGCGTCTCCCAGACCGTAACCCCCTCCCAGGAGCCGACCACGGCCCGGGTCCGCCCCACCCGCTCCCCGGCGATGGACGAGGCCCAGCCCACCCGCACCGCCCGGCAGTCGGCCAGGCCCACCACCCGCGCCACCCAGTCCCAGGTGCGCGAGATGAACGAGACCGGCGACGACCAGGTCCGGCCCCAGGTCGAGGAGAAGAAGCCCAAGCCGACCAAGGAGCCGACCCCCGAGGAGCAGCGGACCACCCAGCCCCCCGAGCCCACCGAGCAGCCGCAGCCGCAGCCGTCGGAGAGCAAGAAGGGCGGACTGCTGGACATCCTGTTCCCCTGGGCCTGACGAGCCCCGGCACGCGCGCTGTCATCCGGCGGCGAGGCGTGCGAGGATGCGGAGCCAGATGCCGGTCCGGCATACTGGAAATCGCTTTCCGGGAGGTCTCGTGGTCACGCTGGAGGACGTCGCCAAGCAGGCGGGCGTCTCGCTCGCGACCGCCTCGCGGGTGCTCAACGGCAGCACCCGCCAGGTCGGCGCGGCACTGCGGGCACGCGTCGAACGCGCCGCCGACGAACTGGGCTACCGCGCCAACATCGCCGCCCAGACGCTGGCGCGAGGGGCCGGCAACGTCATCGGCATCGTCGTCCACGACCTGACCGACCCGTACTTCGCCGCCCTCGCCGACGGCGCCATGCGCACCGCCGCCGGCGAACGGCTGCTCGTCATGGTCGGCACCACCCACCGCGACCCCGAGCAGGAGATCGCCTACGTGGCCACCCTGCACGCCCAGCGCGTCCGCGCCGTCCTCCTGGCCGGCTCCCGCGTCGCCGACGAACGCGTGACCGCGCGCCTCGCCGCCGAACTCGCCGCCTACCAGGCGAGCGGCGGCCGCGTCGCCTGCGTCGGCCAGGACCTCCTCGGCGTCGACACCGTCGCCCCCGCCAACCGCGACGGCGCCGCCGCGCTCGCCCGCTCACTCGCCGGGCTCGGCCACACCCGCTTCGCCGTCCTCGCCGGGCCGCCGCACCTCATGACCGCCGCCGACCGGTGCGCCGGATTCGTCACCGCCGTCCGCGACCTCGGCCTCCCGGCGCCGCGCGTCGTCCACGGGCCCTTCGACCGCGACGGCGGCTACACCGCCGCCCAGGAGACGGGCGACGCCACCTGCGTCTTCGCCGTCAACGACGTGATGGCCGTCGGCGCCCTGGCCGCCTACCGCGAGCGCGGCATCCGCGTCCCCGACGACGTGTCCGTGGCGGGGTTCGACGACATCGTCACCCTGCGTGACCAGGTCCCCTCGCTCACCACCGTACGGCTGCCGCTCAAGGACATGGGAGCCCGGGCCCTCGAACTGGCCCTGAGCGGCGGGGACTCCCGCGTGGTGGAGAACGTCCCGGGCGAGGTCGTCCTCCGCGAAAGCGTCAAACCCCTCCCTTGACCCAACCCCGTACAGGTGAACGCCCACTTCCCAGAGAGCGCCTCTTTGGCGCAGGCCCTCCCAGTGGCTGCCACCGGAGGGGCTGGCCCCTCCCCGGGGGCGGGGGCGCCTTCGCTGGGGAGGGTCGGCGGCGCACGGGGCGCGAACCCCTCCGTGGGACCGCAGTCGGAGGGGGTGGCCCGTCCACGGGGGTGGCCCGTGTGGGAGAGGGCCGCAAGGCCCCCTCCGAGGAGCGGGTCGCCGTAGGTGGGGGTGTTTCGTCCGGGGAAGGTCGGGCCGGGATGGGGTTCGGGGTCGTGAGTGAGGGTGAGGAGATGGCGATGCGGTTGGCGGTCAGCACGCTGGGGATGCCGGGGGCCGGGCTGGGGGAGGCGCTGGCGGTGGCGGGGCGGTTCGGGTGTGCGGGGGTGGAGCTGCGGCTGCATGAGGACACCGGGGTGCATGCCGGGCTGGGGGCGGGGGAGCGGCGGGAGGTGAGGCGGCGGGTGGCGGCGGCCGGGCTGGAGGTGTCGGCGCTGGCCGGGTACGTGCGGCTGTGCGAGCCGGGGGACGACGGGCCGGTGGTGGAGGCGCTGCTGGAGGATCTGAGGCTGGCCGCCGAGCTGGGGGCGGGCGGGGTGCGGGTGTTCCCGAGGGGGGACGATCCGGCGGTCGGGGCGCGGCGGCTGCGGGCGGTGGCCGGGGAGGCGGCGGCGCTCGGGGTGAAGGTGCTGGTGGAGACGCACGACCAGATGGCGACCGGGGCGGCCGTGGCGGCGCTGCTGAGGGAGGCCGGGGTGGCGCAGGCGGCGGCGTTGTGGGATCTGCTGCATCCGTGGCGCAACGGGGAGGAGCCGGCGGCGACGCTGGCGGCGCTGGCGCCGTATCTGGAGTACGTGCAGGTCAAGGACGCGGTGTCGGCTGCGGACACGACGCCGGTGGCGATGGGCGAGGGCGGGGTGCCGCTGGAGGAGGCGGGCGGGCTGCTGCGCGCGCACGGCTATCGCGGCTGGGTGTCGCTGGAGTGGGAGCGGACCTGGTATCCGCAGGTGGCCCCGGTGGAGGAGATCCTGCCGGGGGCCGCCGCCTGGGTGCGGCGATTCGGCGCTTAGATGGGGGGATGTCCGAGCTGAGAAACAAGGTGCTGGTCGTCGGGATGGACGGCCTGCGCTTCGATCGTGTCCTGGCCGTGCGGCCTCCCGTGCTGACCTCGCTGATGGCGTCCGGCGTGTACGGGACGAGCAGGCTTCCGTACGGTGAGCGGGAGGCGCCCCGTACGGAGTCGCCGGGGGAGGTCGTGCCGGAGCCGCATGAGGCGGCGCCGGGGACGATCCGGGCGCGCACCGACTCGGGGCCGGGGTGGTCGTCGATCGCCACCGGGGTGTGGCCCGACAAACATGGCGTCGTGGACAACGGGTTCAGCGGCCAGCAGTTCACGAAATATTCGGACTTCTTGACTCGGGCGCTCCACGCCCGCCCCGGCCTCACCACGGCCGCGCTGTTCTCCTGGGCGGCGCTGGACGAGCACGGCGCGTTCGGCCGCGACATCGGGACCCGGGTGGTGCTCGACGGGTTCGCCATGACGTTCGCCGCCGCCGACCGGGAGATCGCGGCCAAGGCCGAGCGCCTCCTGGCGGACGCCGGGCCGGATCTGACGTTCGTCTACCTGGGCGACACGGACGAGGTCGCCCACGACCTGGGCCCGCACGCCCCCGAGTACACGGCGGCGCTCCTCCTTCAGGACGCCGACCTGGGCCGGTTCCTGGACGCGGTGCGCGCCCGGCCGGGGTTCGCGGGCGAGCGCTGGACGGTGCTGGTCACCACGGACCACGGCCACGTCGACGAGGGCGGCCACGGCGGCACGTCCGACGAGGAGCGCACGGTCTTCGTCGCCGCCGCCCGGCTGGGCGAGGACCTGGGCGGGGCGGAGCTGCCCGAGGCGCGGCTGGTGGACGTGGCCCCGACGGCACTGGCGGAGCTGGGCGTGGAGCCGGACCCGGCCTGGGGGCTGGAAGGGCGATCAATTTTCATCACTTGTTGAATTTCTGCCGGGAAAGGGGAACACTCGTCATGACGGCGCGTTGACGGCAGGAGAGCGACCGATGACGACGGCACTGGACTTTTCCCGGATCGACGGCGGCATGCTGGACGAGGTGGGCGGCAAAGGGGCCAACCTGGGCGAGCTCACCCGGGCCGGGCTGCCCGTCCCGCCCGGCTGGGTGCTCACCACCCGCGCCTACCGGCAGGCCGCCGCCGCGGCGGGCCTCGACGGCGTCATCGCCGCGGGCGGCGACGGGCTGGCGGAGAAGGCCAGGTCACGGCTGCTGGAGACGCCGGTGCCGCCGGAGGTCGCCGAGGCCGTGCTGGCCGCGTACACGCCGGGGCGGGCCGTCGCCGTGCGGTCCTCGGCCACCGCCGAGGACCTGCCGTTCGCCAGCTTCGCCGGCCAGCAGGACACCTACCTCAACGTGGTCGGCGAGCAGGCGCTGCTCGACGCGGTGCGCCGCTGCTGGGCGTCGCTGTGGACCGACCGGGCCGTCGCCTACCGCGAGTCCAACGGCATCGACCACGCCGCCGTCTCGCTGGCCGTCGTCGTCCAGGACATGGTGGACGCGCGGGTCGCCGGGGTGATGTTCACCGCGAACCCGGTGACGGGGCGGCGGCACGAGGCGGTCATCGACGCCAGCCCCGGACTGGGCGAGGCCGTCGTGTCGGGCGCGGTCAACCCCGACCGGTTCGTCGTCCACGGCGCCGCCGTCGAGCGGCACGCCGGGGACAAGCGGGTGGCGATCCGCGCACTGCCCGGCGGCGGCACCGAACGGGTCGAGACCGGGCACGAGGGCCTGTGCCTGACCGACGCCGAAGTGCGCGAGCTGGCCGCGCTCGGCGCCCGCGTGGAGGAGCACTACGGTGCTCCGCAGGACACCGAGTGGGCCATCGACGCCGCCGGACGGATCTGGCTCACCCAGGCCAGGCCGATCACCACCCTCTATCCGCTGCCGGAGCCGCGCGGCGACGACCTGCGCGCCTACTTCTCCTTCAACGTGGCCCAGGGCGTCATGGGGCCGATCACGCCGATGGGGATCGCGGCGTTCCGGCTGGTCGGCTCCGGGGCGGCCACCCTGTTCGGGTTCGCGCCCGCCGACCCGCACGACGGGCCGCGCGCCATGACGGAGTCGGGGCAGCGGCTCTGGCTCGACCTCACCATCCCGCTGCGCAGCCGCGCGGGCCGCGTCATCCTGCCGAAGCTGCTGCGCGTCGGCGAGGCGCGCACGGTCGCGCTCGTCGAGGGCCTGATGGACGACCCGAGGCTCTCGGTGATCCACCCCGGCCGCCGCCCGTTCGCCCGCGCCGCGCTCCGCTTCGCCCGCCGCGTGCGCGTCCCCGGACGGGTGTTCGAGGCGCTGACCAGGCCGGAGCGGGCGCTGGCCCGTACCCGGCGGCTGGGGGAGGAGCTGGACCGGCGGCTCGCCCTGCCCGCCGCCGCCACCCCCGCCGAGCGGCTGGCCCACGCCGAGCGGGCGCTGACCGCCACCTTCCCGGCCATCATCTCGATCATGCCGTACGCGCTCACCGGCTACGGCCTGTTCGCGCTGTCGTCGCGGCTCTCCGGCGTGCCGATCGGCGACATGCAGGACGTGCTGCGCAGCGTGCCGAACAACCCGACCACCCAGATGGACCTGGAGTTGTGGGCGCTGGCCACCCGCGTCGAGCCCGAGCCGTTCCGCACGCTGCCGGTGCCCGAGCTGGTCCGCCTGCACCGCGCAGGCGAGCTGCCGCCGCGCGCCCAGCGCGGCATCACGGCCTTCCTGGACACGTACGGGCACCGCGGCGTCGCCGAGATCGACCTGGGCGTCCCGCGCTGGTCCGACGACCCGTCACACCTGCTCGGCGTGCTGGCCAACTACCTGCGCATGGACGGCGGGCCCGCGCCGGACGAGCTGTTCGCCAGGGGCGCCGCCGAGGCGGAGGCGGCCGTGGACCGCGTGGTGGCCGCCGCCCGCCGGCGGGCCCGGTGGCGGGGCGCCGTTGTCCGCTTCGGGCTGCGCCGCACCCGCAGGCTCGCCGGGCTGCGCGAGCTGCCGAAGTTCTACCTGGTCAAGGTGCTCGCGGCGGTGCGGCACAGCATGCTCGCCGTCGGCGCGCACCTGGCGGAACAGGGGGTCCTGGAGGCGGCCGGCGACGTCTACTTCCTCACGTTCAAGGAGGCCCGCGCCGCCCTGGCCGACGGCGACTTGCGCGACCTCGTGGCCGGGCGGCGGGCGGAGCACGAGCGGGAGTCGCGCCGCCGTCACGTGCCCAGGATGCTGCTGTCCGACGGCACCGAGCCCGAGGCGCTGGCCACCACCGCCGCGGCGGACGGCGCGCTCACCGGCACCGCCGCCTCCGCCGGCACGGTGACCGCCACCGCCCGGGTGGTGCTCGACCCGGTCGGCGCGCACCTGGAGCCGGGCGAGATCCTCGTCTGCCCGTCCACCGACCCCGGCTGGACGCCGCTCTTCCTCACGGCGGGCGGCCTGGTGATGGAGATGGGCGGCGCCATGTCGCACGGCGCGGTGGTGGCCCGTGAGTACGGCATCCCGGCCGTCGTCGGCGTGGCCGGGGCCACCCACCGCGTTGCCACCGGCGACACCGTCACCGTCGACGGCGCCGCCGGGACCGTCACGACGCCATGACCACGTCCGCGTAGCGGGCCTTCATCGTCGCCACCACCTCGTCGGGGTCGGCGGCCCAGACGTCGGCGTTGAAGATCTCCACCTCGACGTCGCCGGTGTAGCCGGCCTCGGCCACGGCCCGGGTGATCGGCGGGAAGCCGATCACCCCGTCGCCCATCATCCCCCGGCCCAGCAGCACGTCCGCCGGGAGCGGATGCAGGTAGTCGCACACCTGGTAGGAGGCGATCCGGTCGCCCGCGCGGGCGATCTGCTCGTGCAGCGCCGGGTCCCACCACACGTGGAAGGTGTCGACCACCACCCCGACCTGCTCCTGCGGATGGGCGAGCGCGAGGTCGAGCGCCTGGCCGAGCGTCGACAGCACCGCCCGGTCCGGGCAGTAGACCGGGTGCAGCGGCTCCAGCGCCAGCCGCACCCCCCGCTCCCCGGCGTACGGCGCGAGCGCGGCCAGCGCCTCGGCCACCCGCTGCCTGGCCCCGGCCACGTCCCGCGAGAAGCCGGCGGGCGGCGGCTCGCCGGGCGTCACCCCGGGCAGCCCGCCCACCACCATGACCAGGCAGGCGGCCCCCAGCTCGGCGGCCTCGTCCACGGCCCGCCGGTTGTCGTCCAGCGCGGCCCGGCCCCGCTCGCCGGACAGCTCCCCGGCGGTCAGGAAGCCGCCCCGGCACAGCGACGAGACTCGCAGCCCGCTCTCGCGCACCAGCCTGGCGCTGCGCGCGAGCCCGTGCTCGGCCACCTTCTCCCGCCACAGGCCGATCGCCTCCAGGCCGTGCCGGACGCACCCGTCGACGGCCTCGGGCAGCGTCCAGCGGCGGGTCGTCCACTGGTTCAGCGACAGGCTCACAGGCCGTTCACCTCCAGCAGCGCCTTCATCCGGTGCACGGCCAGCTCCTGGTCCGCCAGCAGCCCCGCCTGGTCGGCCAGCCGGAACACCTCCGCCAGGTGCGTGATCGAGCGCGCCGACTGGGCGCCGTTCACCATCGCGAACCCGTCCTGGTGGCCGTTCAGCCAGGCCAGGAAGACGATGCCGGTCTTGTAGTGATAGGTCGGCGTCTCGAAGATCTTGCGCGACAGCGGCACCGTCGGCGCCAGGATCTCCTCGTACTGGGCCAGCAGCCGCTCGCGGCCCGCCTCGTCGCAGGCGGCCTCGGCGGAGTCCAGCACCCGCAGCGCCATCGCGGCGACCGGCGCGATCGCGTCGAAGATGCCGAGCAGCGCGTGCGAGCCGGACCTGATCAGCGACGGGTAGTTGAAGTCGTCGCCGGTGTAGAGCCTCACCCCGCCGGGCAGCGCGGCCCGCAGCCGCACCTCGTGCTCCTCGTCAAGCAGCGACACCTTCACCCCGTCGACCAGCGGCGCGTGCGCGTGCACCAGCTCCAGGAACGACTCCGTCGCCGCGTTGACGTCCCGCGAGCCCCAGTAGCCGGCGAGCTGCGGGTCGAACATCTCGCCCAGCCAGTGCAGGATCACCGGCCGCCGCACCAGCCCGAACACCTTGCCGTACACCCGGTGGTAGTCGCGCGGCCCGCCCGCCAGCCGGGCGAGCTGCCGCGACGCCATGACGATCACGCCGGCGCCCGTCTCCTGGACGGTCTCCACCTGCTCGGCGTAGGCCGCGGTGACGGCGTCCAGGTCGGCGGCGTCCGGCGCGTGGTCGGTGCCCGCGCCGCACGCCACCAGCTCGGCCGGGTCGCCGAAGGCGCGCGCCTCGGCGGCGCTGCGCCGGATCAGCTCCCGCGTCGCCGCCCAGTCCAGCCCCATGTTGCGCTGCGCGGTGTCCATCGCGTCGGCCACCCGCAGCCCGTACGACCACAGGTGGCGGCGGAAGCCCAGCGTCGCGTCCCAGTCGACGGCGGCCGGGGCGCCCGGCGCGTTGCCGCCGCGCGGGTCGGCCACCACGTGCGCGGCCGCGTACGCCACCCGGCTCACGGCGGGCGTGCCGGACACCGGCCAGGTCACCGGCTCCCGCAGCGTGTAGGCGCCGCCCGGCAGGTCGATCCTCACAGCTGCGGCACCTCGATCCTGCGGCCCTCGGCGGACGAGCGCAGTCCCAGCTCGGCGAGCTGCACGCCGCGCGCGCCCGCCGCGAAGTCGTACGGGAACGGCGCGTCCTCCAGCACGTGCCGGACGAACAGCTCCCACTGGATCTTGAACCCGTTGTCGAACTCCCCGTTGTCGGGCACCTCCTGCCAGCCGTCGCGGAAGCGGGCGGTGGCGGGCAGGTCGGGGTTCCAGACGGGCTTGGGCGTGGCAGCGCGGTGCTGGATCCGGCAGCCGCGCAGCCCAGCGACCGCGCTGCCGTGCGTGCCGTCCACCTGGAACTCGACCAGCTCGTCCCGGTTCACCCGGACCGTCCAGGACGAGTTGATCTGCGCGACGATGCCGCCCGCCAGCCCGAACACGCCGTAGGCGGCGTCGTCGGCCGTCGCCTGGTAGGTCTCGCCCCGCTCGTCCACCCGCGCCGGGATGTGCGTGACGGCCTGGGCGTAGACGGACTCGACCCGGCCGAACAGGTTCTCCAGCACGTAGTGCCAGTGCGGGAACATGTCGAGCACGATGCCGCCGCCGTCCTCGGCCCGGTAGTTCCACGACGGCCGCTGGGCCTCCTGCCAGTCGCCCTCGAACACCCAGTAGCCGAACTCGCCGCGCACCGACAGGATGCGCCCGAAGAAGCCGCCGTCGATCAGCCGCTTGAGCTTGAGCAGCCCCGGCAGGAACAGCTTGTCCTGCACGACGCCGTTCTTGACGCCGCGCGCGGCGGCGGCCTCGGCCAGCGCGACCGCCTCCTGCACCGACTCGGCGGTGGGCTTCTCGGCGTAGACGTGCTTGCCCGCCTCGATGGCCTGGAGCACGGCCTTGACCCGGGCGGAGGTGACCTGGGCGTCGAAGTAGACGAGGTTGTCCTCGTCGGCGAGCGCGGACTCCAGGTCGGTGGTGTGGTCGGGGATGCCGTGGCGGGCGGCCAGCGCGGCCAGCTTGTCGGCGTTGCGGCCGACGAGCACGGGCTTCAGCGTGACGCGGCTGCCGTCGGAGAGCGTCACACCGCCCTGCTCGTTGATCGCCAGAACGGAACGGACCAGGTGCTGGCGGTAGCCCATCCGTCCGGTCACGCCGTTCATCACGACGCCGATGGTGCGCACGCTCATGGGAGTCCTTTCAAGGAAAGCGCTTTCCCGAACGGTACGGCGGAGCCGCCGGAGGCGTCAAGTGCCTTACTCCCGGGACTCCAGCCTGGCCAGTGCCGCGGCGATGGGACGAGCGGTCAGCCCGAGCTGCCACTCGCGGGCGCCCAGCCCGCGCAGCCTGGCCGTCACGCTCTCGTCGGTGATCTCCTCCGGCGGCTCCCACGTGAGCCTGCGCACCGCGTCGGGCTGCAACAGGTTCTCCGTCGGCATGTGGTGCTCGTCGGCCAGCGCCGACACCACCGCGCGGGCCGCGGCCAGCCGCCTGGCCGCCGCCGGGTCGCGGTCGGGCCACCGGTTGACCGGCGGCGGCCCGTCGCCCGGCGTGCTCGGCTGCGGAAGCTGCCCGTCGGGCAGGGCCCGCGCCCTGGTCACCGCGGCCAGCCAGTCGTTCATGTGCCGGCGCGCGCTGCGCCCGGTGAACGCGGAGATCTCGGTGAGCGCCTTCTTCGTGCGCGGCCCCTCCAGGGCGGCGCTGACGATCGCCGCGTCGGGCAGCACCCGGCCCGGCGCCAGGTCGTTCTCGCGGGCGATCCGGTCTCGCATCGTCCACAGCTCGCGCACGATCGCCAGCGCCCGCACGCTGCGCACCTTGTGGATGCCGGACGTGCGCCGCCACGGGTCGGAGCGCGGCGCGGGCGGCGGCGTGCCGAGCACCGCGGCGAACTCCTCCTGCGCCCACTCCAGCTTGCCGCTCTCGGCCAGCTCCTCGTGCAGCGCGTCACGGAGCTCGACCAGCACCTCCACGTCGAGGGCGGCATAGCGCAGCCAGTCCTCGGGCAGCGGCCTGGTCGACCAGTCGGCGGCCGAATGGCCCTTCTCCAGCCGCAGCCCGAGCACCGTCTCCACCATCGTGCCGAGCCCGACCCGCTCGTAGCCGAGCAGCCGGCCGGCCAGCTCGGTGTCGAACATCCGGCGCGGCCGGAACCCGATCTCCATCAGGCACGGCAGGTCCTGCGAGGCGGCGTGCAGCACGACCTCGGCGCCGGCCAGCGCGGCGTCCAGCTCCGACAGGTCGGGGCAGGCCACCGGGTCGATGAGCGCGGTGCCGGCGCCGGCGCGGCGCAGCTGCACCAAGTAGGCGCGGTTGCCGTAGCGGTAGCCGGAGGCCCGCTCGGCGTCGACGGCGACGGGGCCGGTGCCCGCGCCGAACGCGGCGACGGCACGGGCCAGCGACGCGGCGTCGGCCACGACCGGCGGGATGCCCTCGCGCGGCTCGAGCAGCGGGACCACGGTTCGTTCTTCTGTCATGAGCGCACCGCCCTCACGACCACGCTGCTGTGTTGACTTGTGCCCTCACTTCGTTCGGTCACTCTCCGGATCATCGCGTCGGCGGGGCATGGCGGCCACATCCGGCGGAAGCGGCGGAATCCCGGCGGCCACACACATGAGATCGCACCAGGCGGCCACATGGCCGGACAGGTCCTCCTCTGCGGGGGACCAGGACGCCCGCAGCTCGAGCTCAGTGGTGACCGGGTCCTCGGCCTTGTTGCCGAAACCCTCGGACACCGCTCTGGTCACGGTACCGCCAGCCGCGGAGTAGTCGGCGTGATGGGCGTCGAGCGCCTCGGTCAGCCAGCTCCACGCGACGGGCCCGAGCAGCGGGTCGGAGGTGATCTCCGGCTCCATGTCGGCCCGCACGTAGGCGACCAGCCGGAACGGGCCGTCCCAGCCGCGCTGGCCGTCGGGGTCGTAGAGCAGGATCAGCCGCCCGACCGCGAGCTCGTCGTCGTCGCGGTAGACCGACGCGCCGATCGCCGCCGAGTGCGGGGCCAGCCGCTGCGGGGCCGGCAGGTCCTCGAGCTCGATCTCCGGCCGGACCTCGGCCGGCCGCAGGCTCTCGACCGCGCGCCTGAAGGCCGCGGGAACCGGTGGGCGGTCACCGAGGGTCATAGTCGAAGAGTAGGTCGAAGCGGGACGGAAGGGGACCACGGGGGTACTCATCGGTGGCGATCAAACCGCGGCCGTCACCAGCGGCCGGGCGCATTCGGCCAGGCCGAGCCAGATCGCGTGCCCGCACTCGGCGCACGCCCACTCGGGGCACTCGCCGGGCTCGTGCCCGTCGGAGCAGGCCGGGCGCTCGAACAGCCGCTCGCCGGCGCACGTCACGCAGTGTCCAAAACGGTGCTCCCCCTGGAGCACGGAACTCCGCAACGCGGTCATCGCACCAGTCATCGAACCGGGGCCTTTCTTCGGGACGTGGCTTCGACGTTGGCACGAGCCGCCGACATTTCCCCGCAACGCGCTCGGCGTGTCCCGAAAGTGGTCGCTGAATCGATGCCGCGCGGTGGGTTTGCGAAGTTTTGGCCCAGCCGAGACCGCCTCTCTGGTCGCCCATGGGGTGTGCGCGACCCGTGAAGGGTCCCGACGCCGGGCCGGCCGGTAAACATGCATTCCGCTATCTGATCATGAATTGGGGCGCGCCAGGCATATTTTTCCGACACCGCCCTCCGACACCGCCTTCCGGTGGCGGGGGCGAGCGCACCTCATGGCACCCTTGAGGGGTGAATCTCGCCGACTCAGCGTTCCTGCGTGCCTGCCGCCGTCAGCCCGTCCCGCACACCCCCGTCTGGTACATGCGGCAGGCCGGTCGTTCGCTGCCCGAATACCTGAAGGTCCGCGAGGGCGTCCCGATGCTGACCGCCTGCGCCACGCCCGACCTCATCGCCGAGATCACCCTGCAGCCGGTCCGCCGCTACGGCGTCGACGCGGCCATCTTCTTCAGCGACATCGTGGTGCCCCTCAAGGCCATCGGCGTCGACCTCGACATCAAGCCCGGCGTCGGCCCCGTCGTCGCCGACCCGATCCGCGACGCCAGGGGCCTTCAGGCGCTGCGTCCCCTGGAGCCCGGGGACGTCCCGTACGTGACCGAGGCCATCCAGGCGCTCACCGGCGAGCTCGGCGGCACCCCGCTGATCGGCTTCGCCGGCGCGCCGTTCACGCTCGGCTCCTACCTGATCGAGGGCGGCCCGTCCAAGAACCACGACCGGACCAAGGCCATGATGTACGGCGAGCCCGCGCTGTGGCACGACTTCATGGAGCGGCTGACCGGCATCGTGCTGGAGCACCTGCGCATCCAGGTGGCGGCGGGCGCCTCGGCGATCCAGCTGTTCGACTCCTGGGTGGGCGCGGTGCCGATGGCCGACTACCGCGAGTTCATCCTGCCGCACACCCGCCGCATCTTCGCGGGCCTGCCCGACGTGCCGCGCATCCACTTCGGCGTCGGCACCGGCGAGCTGCTGGGCGTGCTCGGCGAGGCGGGCGCCGACGTGGTGGGCGTCGACTGGCGGGTGCCGCTCTCCGAGGCCGCCCGCCGGGTCGGTCCCGGCAAGGCGCTGCAGGGCAACCTCGACCCGGCGATCCTGCTGGCCCCGTGGGAGGTCGTCGAGCGCAAGGCCCGGGAGGTGCTGCGCGAGGGCGCCTCGGCCGAGGGCCACGTGTTCAACCTGGGCCACGGCGTGCTCCCCAACACCGACCCCGACCAGCTCAAGCGCCTGACCGACCTGGTCCACGAGGCCGCCTGACCAACCCCTGCGCCGTTCCTGTCGCGCCCCGGCTCGCCGAGCCGGGGCGCTTTCGCATGCCCGGTGACGCCGCTCGTGCCCGATCCGCCCGGCCTGGTGCGATGCTTCGGCTTACTGAGTATTGTGGGGGGACCGTCGGGGTTGGGGGGCGCGGATGGAGTTCGGGGTCCTGGGGCGGCTCACGGTCGTGCGTGACGGCGCCGAGGTCGAGCTGACGGCCAAACAGCGCGCCCTGCTGGCGGTGCTCCTGAGCCGCGCGGGCAGGCGCGTCCCCGACGGGGTGCTCGCCGACGCCGTCTGGGGCGCCGCCCGCCCGTCGGGCTCCACCGTCCGCTGGCACGTCCACCAGGTACGGCAGCGCCTCGGCGGCGACCGGATCAGCCGCGACGGCGACGGCTACCTGCTGGCCGTCGAGCCGCACGAGCTCGACGCGCTCCGGTTCGAGGAGCTGTGCTCGCGGGCGGCCCCGGCCGCGGCGGCGGGCGACCACCGGGCGGCGGCCCGGCTCTACGGCGAGGCGCTGGCCTGCTGGCGCGGCGACGCCTACGAGGGCCTGGACGCGCTGCGCGAGGAGGCGGCCAGGCTGGAGCGATCACGTGTCTCGGCGCGCGAGGGCCGCGCCGAGGCGCTGATCGCGCTGGACCGCCCGTCGGAGGCCGCCGCCGAGCTCGCCGCCCTGGTGGCCGCCCACCCGCTGGACGAACGGCTGCGCGCGCTGCACCTGCTCGCGCTGCACCGGTCCGGCCGGCGGGCCGAGGCGCTGACCGCCTACCACGAGGGCCGCGCGCTGCTGGTGGCCGAGCTCGGCCTGGAGCCGGGCCACCACCTGCGGGCGGCGCACGCCCGGGTGCTGGGCGACGAGGAGCGGGCCGTCGCCACGACGCCGCGCCAGCTCCCGCCCGGCGTCACCGCGTTCACCGGCCGCGCCCGCGAGCTGGCCGCGCTCGACCGCTGCGCCGACGACGGCGCGGTGGCGCTGGTCGTCGGCCCCGGCGGCGTCGGCAAGACCGGGCTGGCCGTGCACTGGGCGCTCACGCGGGCCGTGCTCGATCGCCTTCAGCCCCGACGGCCGCTACGTGGCCACGGGCTGCGACGACCGGCTGGTCCGGCTGTGGCACGTGGAGTCGGGCGGCCGGGTG